>CAWKEK010000013.1:0-27911 GCA_963848615.1 uncultured Candidatus Babeliaceae bacterium | reverse complement strand
TTATTTTAATGACCGATGCTGACGTTGACGGATCACATATTAGAACGTTATTATTAACGTTCTTCTATCGATACATGAAGCCGCTTGTTCAGTCAGGTTATTTGTATATAGCACAACCGCCATTATTTAAAGCAAAAATCGGCAAAAAAGAGCAGTACCTTAAAGATGAAAAAGCGCTTAAGCAGTTTTTAATCGAGTGGGCACGCGAAAACACTAAAATTATTGCTCAAGGCAAAACGCTTGAAACCGCAGATTGGCACGCCGTTCTTGATTTAGTAAAACTTTTTGAAGAGCAGCTTGAAATTATCTCGTTCAAATTCAAACTCAATTATGAACAGATTATGATGCTCATGGCAGCGTATCAAGCAGTTCGTGGCCAAACACTTACTACGCAAGAACTTATTGAAAAAATAGGATCATTCTTACCTAAGTATGAGATAAGCATTAAGCATACTGAGGGCATACCGGTTGATCAGATTGTCTTGACCCATATGCATAAACCATGGGAAGTTGCCTCAGATTTCTTCACGAGCATTGAAACTGAAAAACTTGAAGACGCGCGTCAAAAAATCGAGATTTTAAGCAGGCCGTGGATACTGGCTATTTCTGAAAAAGAGAAAACTATTTCAGGATCATCTATTTTAGAACTTATTCAAGCGATTTCAAAAATCAGCAAGCCGTATATGACCATTCAGCGTTATAAAGGTCTTGGTGAAATGAACCCAGAGCAGTTGTGGGAAACCTCAATGGATAGTGCCCGCCGGCAGTTACTTCAAGTAACTATTGGCGATGCATTAGAAGCCGATGCGTGGTTTGATACCCTTATGGGCGATGACGTCACCGGCAGAAAATCATTTATCGAAGAAGAATGGCCACTTTGTCAAAAACCTTGATATTTAATAGTTAACTTTAAAACCAAAGGTGTCATTCCGGGCCCAGACCCGGAATCCACCTTACTGGTTAGTTCGAATTTTACATTATTGAGATGGATCCCCGATCGAGCCGGGGATGACACGTATGGATACGTATGCAAAAGAATCTTATTCGAAAATCTTCGCGCCTATTAAACAACATAGAACAATTTTGTTTAAACGAGAATCTTATTTCTCCCGATCAAACTATTATTATTGGCCTATCAGGCGGGCCCGATTCAGTTTTCTTACTATACTTTTTGTTAAGTATTCAAAAAAAATATAATCTCACGCTTATTGCCGCACATGTTGATCATGCATGGCGCGCAAGTCTGCTGCTGACGCAGAATTTTGCAAAAAATTGTGTGAACAAACTACTATCCCGTATCATCAAAAAAAGTTGCGTGATATTAAACAAATAAAAAGCCCATCAGGTTCTTTAGAACAGGACGCGCGTAACGCGCGTAGAGCTTATTTTCAAGAACTTTCACAACAGCTGCAGGCAGACAGCATCGCCCTTGCACATCATCAAGATGATCTTATCGAAACATTTTTTATTAGATTAATTCGTGGCTCTGGGCTTACGGGGCTAACCAGTATTAAAGCGCACACGGGCAATTATATCCGCCCGCTGCTTGAAACGAGCAAAGCCGAAATTTTAGATTTCTTACAAGAAAATAATATCGCTTACTGTATCGACACAACAAACCAAGATACTACTTTCTTACGCAATAATATCAGGCACAAGCTTATACCAGCTTATTCTGCACTTGACGCACGTGCAACAGAGAATCTTGTCCGCACGATAGAACAGTTACAACAAGCAGACAATTTTATTGAAAGAACTGCACTGCAAGAGTACAAATCTATTGTGCACGAGACGTGGCTCGATTGTGAAAAGTTTCTTCTACTCGACCCGGTTTTACAACACAGCATACTCTTATTATGGATAGTTGATGCGGGGGTTCAGTTTACAGCCACAGAAAAATTCTTTGCAGAGATCACCCGCTTTTTTGAACAATCTGAATCTAAAACCCACTGGATATCTGCAACCTGGGGCATTAAAAAAATCAAGCGCAAAGCACAAATTACTTATTTGTGATCACTCTATATCTTCAGACTCTGAGCCACTAACCTCTTCTTCTGATTCAGACGGCAAAGCTGGGGGCTGGTAGTTACCTAATAATCCAAACTCGATATTAAATTCATCGGTATGTTCATCAACCCAGCGCTGAACAACCTCAGGGGTATTAGCCTGTAGCCAGGCGTTAAAAGCCTCACGATCACGCTCAAATTTACCTTCTGAATTTTGCCGACGATAAAAGGCCCTGATATCATTTTCAGAATAGCCAGCCAATCGACTAATAATGTATTCATAAGGCAAATCACGTACCGTCATAGATTCAATAGTTCCTTTAAGAATTCGCATTGCATTATTTTTACCGCCCTGAGTGAACCAAATTTGAGTATTTAAACCAACCTCAACGTCTTCAAAAAATTCATGCTCAAAATGTGCATGATAGTTTATGACACCAATAGGGTAGCGTTGTAATAATTGCCGTACATCATGGTCCAACTCAACTGGCGCCATATCAAAAGTGACATTTTTAAAGCCGGCAAGCATACAGGCTAAGGTTCCATTAGGTTGATCATTTGTGATATGTAACGATTCGTCCTGGCCAACCTCAACGGCCTGATCATTAATTAAACGTATTGCTGGTCTGCATCGATAGATTGTCGGGTCATATCTATCAAGGAAATCTTGAAGTTGATGGTCTATAAAACGTGTTTTTTTTGGTGCAGGCAGTTCCTGTGCTTGGACCAGGTAAAAACTACATAAAAATAGCACCAATGCCAGATTATTTATTCTGTATATATTCATAACTATAATAATTATATTATTTTATTAAACTTATTATTTTAAGTATAATTGATCAAAGGATTGAAAGTAAACAAAAAAAGACATTAATTTAAAATTCTTGAATAGATTATTCAAGAATATCCTCGTGCATCAATTCTCACATAGGCTATACTTTCTGAACGTAGTAAAAAATAAGGGTAACGTCATGTTCAAAGTGCTCGAAGTTCATAGTGCGTATATCAGTTGGGCTCTGACACTTATATTACATCTGCTGATCGGATTTTATCTTCTGTATATCTTAAAAACCGCCTATGTCGACTATCTACCCGGTGGCGGGGAAAAACGGGTGGTTTGGTACAATGCTCCGTCTACAACCCCACCATCAACTCCAAGCCAAACTGTCTACGAACAGCCGATACCGCAAAGCGCTCCAGCACAAACTTCAGAATATTCTGAAGTTCCTGTTCAGGAAATTATTACACAAGAAGTTGTGTCACCAACTGAACCACCTGTTGAGATAAACCCGTTACGTCAAGGCCGTTCAGTGCAAGAACGCCGTTCTGCATGGACAAAAAAAACAGCTGCCCCCACAGATGATAAAGACAAGCCCCTTACGGCAGCGACACTTATGGACGCTATTTCACAACAACAAGCTGCAAAACGGCAAGCGCATGCTGTTTATACCAAAGAACAGGCAATTAAAGAGGGCGTTGCCGCACAAATGCGCGAAATTACCGACGGCCGCTTACGTAACAAGATATTTTCTGCATTACAAATTGCTTGTAGCTTGAATAAAAAAGATTACTATTCACCCGTTCCGGTAGACACGTCGATTATTACTTCTTTGGTGATAAACCAGAAGGGTGAAATTGTTGCTGTTGAGGTTTTAAAATCGACCGGCACACCAGCACTTGATGAACACATCGCCTATTTATTGCAAAGTATACAAAAGATAGCGCTGCCGCCGTCACGTACAGGGCAAGAATTTTATACCCAAACATTTAAATGTGGGGTAAGGTGCCCGGCAGGAAGTGGCCATTTTGAATTTTCATACGACGAACATTCTGGCATACATATTTTGTAAAAAGTTACACGTCCTCAAAGAGTTTTGCAAGCTGATTAGTTGCAGTAAGTGATTCAGGATCAAGGTTAATTTTTGTGTCCAAATCTCCTCCAGACACAAGGAAGTTATAAGATCGCATTAAATCATTTTCTTCTAGAGCAAATTTTTTAGCAAGAGAACCAAAGTTTTCAGGACTCAAGCCAAGACGCTTGAGTAAGTTTCTATTTCTTTCAACGCCATTAAGATTGAAGTAACGTTTATGGTATGCCATGATCTGTCTTAGTGTTAATGGGCCAGTACTGAGGTTCATTCTTGTAATCCACATAATAGCTCTATGCAAAATTTCTTTTTGACTCCTAACATATCGGACTCAGTCTGAAGTAAAACACCGTTATCCTTCCAAGATCGCTCGTGTCTCATAGCTTGCAAAGCTTTAAAACTTTCTTGCGTTAAAACGGGCTCTTGGTCACTATCTTCTGGCGGTCTTACTAAATCGATTTGAACGAGCCTGCCACCATTTTGGGTAGTTTGGTCCACCTCCATGCCAATCGATGCAGCCTGTCCTTCAAACAAAAGTAAAAGTGGTGGCACATCAAGATCTGCGTATGATCGATCATCACAGGCAAATATATTTGGCAACGTAAAAATTGTCGCTATAAGAATCTTATTAATATATCTATTCATAGGTGTATGCTACTCAAAATTGGTATTATTCATCAATAAAAACTGTTCTTGATAATTTTTCTATTTCATTCGATAACTGCTGTGCATACTAGTGCGCAATCGCACGTTGTAAGGAGCATGTTATGGCAGAAATTGTAATTATAGGCGCTGGCTTAACGGGCCTTTCTACCGCGTACCATTTAGAAAAACTTGGTTTTACTGATTATAAACTATTTGAAAAAGAAGCGGAAGTTGGGGGTCTATGCCGATCTGTCTACCAAGACGGTTTCACTTTTGATTACACTGGCCATTTATTACACATCAATGACAACTATTTTAAAGAGTTTATTACCAACATTGTCGGCTTTGAACATTTTAATACGATTAATCGGCGATCATTTATCTATTCGCAAGACGTTTATACACACTTTCCCTTTCAGGTAAACTTATACGGATTACCCCCACGCACTATTGCAGAATGCATAGAGGGCTTCATCGAACGGCCCCGAAAAAAAAGCGCGCCGAAAGATTTTAAAAATTGGGTATTAACAAATTTTGGTAAAGGGATAGCTGAACATTTTTTTTACCCCTACCAAGAAAAAATATTTTCATACCCCGGTCGAAAAACTTTCTTGCATCCTGGACCGGCAGATTCGTGCCCAAAACAAGCTTAACGGAAATGATTTCCGGCGCGCTGCAGCCACCGCAAGAACAGCAAATTGGTTATAACGCACAGTTTTTTTACCCCAAGCAAGACGGTATCTTCTTTTGGATTAAAAAACTCCATGCCCAGCTCAAGAACCCAGTACAGCTTCAAAAAATGGTAATAAAAATAGATCTACAGGAAAAAAAAGTTATCTTTTCTGATGGCACCACAGAAAATTACAAGACACTTATCAACACGATGCCGTTAAATACTTTCTTAACACTCGCCAAAGAATCAAGTGCAACAAACATTACACGTTACGCACACAAGCTTATATGTAATAGTGTTGTTAACTTTAACCTGGGTATCAAACGAGAAAACTTTTCTGACAAACATTGGATATACTATCCAGAAAAACAGTTTCCCTTTTATCGCATAGGCTTTTCAAATAATTTTGCAGCCAGCATGGCGCCACAAGGGCATTCGTCGCTCTATGGAGAATTTTCACACCTGCAAAAACCACACAGCCAAGTTAATCAGCTTCTTGAAACTGCTGTGGCACAGACAAAGAAGATATTAAAAATTGACGACAGTGAAATTGCCACTGAAAAGATTATTCATATACCACACGCATATGTTATCTTTGATGCCTGGCGCGATAAAAATCTCCCCCTGATTTTGCAGCGGTTAGAAGAAAAGAATATCCACTCTATTGGGCGATACGGCGGCTGGAAATATTCAAGCATGCAGGAAGGCCTTCTTGAAGGCAAGCAGATGGCAGAAAAACTTATAGTTTAGCGCGAAAAATAAGGGCAATTATTTGTGCATATTGTTTGGGCGTTAGTTCTTGTAATTTAGATGCATAGATAAATTCACTCATAGCTATAAGCATAAAAAAATAAACTATATTTTTCATAATACCCTACCAAAAAGAATTTCTTTAACTATAACATTGAAACGAATCATCTGGTAAAGATTATTGTTTTTATGGCATAATACCATCTATATTTGATATAAACGGGGGAAGCTTATGAAAAAATTCTTATTTTTAAGTTGTGTATTTGCACTATGTGTGCCATATAGTCTGGAAAGTTTGCAAAGAGACACTCAAACGTTGTACGAAATCAACGCCGAGGAAAAAGTCTTTGATGATGCGGCTTTTCGTTATGGGAGAAATAAAATCCAAGCAGAAGCCTTTTTAGCCTATGCAGATGAGGCAATCAACCGTCTTAACGCTATTTCAACAAGCCAGGATAACATACGCCAATTCGATCGTGATTTAGCGTTTACTCTTTTAATAAAAGTTACTATGAAATTAAAAGATTTTCATCTTTTAACAGAACAGATGATCAACGATTTTCTAACAACGGTTCAGCACACTATTATCCCAAGAAACCTTATGGGTGAAAGTAAGGATAACTTAGCACTTTTTCTGAATGATTTAACGGCTTACTTTATTGCACAAAACAAACTGGAGCAAGCGCTGCGTTGCATTACTATTTTAAAAAAATCTACTACGCAAGAAAAACCCGTTAGTCAAAGACACATCGGAAAGGCTTATAGTTATCAAACGACTATTGCAGAAATGCTTGCTAACGCTCCATTGGAAGAAAGAGATTTAACCAGGGCAAGAAAACTTCTTATAGAAGTTATCGTCAAGTTGCCAGAAGGTGAAAGAATCATAAAAAATAGAGCGCTCGAAATCCTTTTCACGGTAATATATGAGCAGCTGCAACAAGATATTGCTCTTGAAGAGCTTGATGCATTGCTTGATATTCTCAATAATATTACCGACGGAACATACCCAACAAATCTGTCTAATAAAAACAAAGCCTACAGCTATAAAACTGAACTTTCTTTACACTATTCAAGCCCTGCAATCAATCGGCCAGATAAAGCGCGCGAAATACTTCAAGAGGTTGAAAACTCAGATAGCACGCCCAAAATAAGAAAAACTGCCCGCGATGCCCTTAAAAAACTCAACGAACAGTAAATTTTACAAAACTCGACTTTTTGCATAATTAATTCTATAACTCTTTTTAAATTAAAAAGGGTTTTATGAATGACAGCGACAGATTTTATAAAGACAAAAAAGTTTTAGTAACCGGCGGCGCCGGCTTTATCGGCTCACACCTGTGCGATGCCCTGGTTGCCTTGGGTGCCACAGTGCGGATTTTAGATAATTTAAGCACCGGAAATTTAGATAATATACAACATATTAAGCATGATATAGAATTTATACAGGGCTCAATCTGTAACATGCACGACTGTCTTAAAGCCACTCAGGATATCGATATTGTATTTCATTTGGCGGCCGAAATTTCAGTCGCTGGCAGCCATAACGAACCCTACCCCGCACTGAACACCAATATCCACGGAACGTACGCCCTGCTTGAAGCTTGTCGCTCCCAGGGGGTAAAAATGGTTGTATTTGCATCATCGGCAGCCGTCTATGGCAACCACGAAGGTGTATGCTCAGAGTCTCTAGTGCCGGCACCCGTTTCAACCTATGGATACGCAAAACTCATAGGTGAACAATTGTGTCAACTTTATTCAAAAAATTATAATTTAAAAACGGTTAGTTTGCGCTTTTTTAATGTGTATGGCACACGCCAAAACCCCAAAGGGGGCGATGGTGGGGTATTAGCGGTATTTAATGAAAAACTTAAAGATAATAAACCGATTACCATTTTTGGCGATGGGCACCAGACCCGGGATTTTGTGCCGGTACAGAAAGTTGTTCAAGCCGTGCTTGCAGCAGGCATGTTTAATGCAGTTCTTGCCAATGGCCAGCCATTTAACGTCGGCACGGGCACAAGCGTTACGCTTTTAAGTAAGCTAGATGAACTTATGGGGACTACCCAGGTTATTCACAGCCGATATGCCATACCCAAGACCGGCCAGGCGATATCAGGCATTCCCAGGCCGATTGCTCAAAATTCCAAAAAGCGCTAGAATTATAGAGATAATCGTAACCCTTTACCCAGCCTTCGCATGGATTCGACTTCGCTCACCACGAGCGGCGGCGGGCATGCAGGAACGGGTTTAAATAAAATAGATATATATACTTATGGCAAAAGATTTATACGAAATACTCGGCGTTGCACGCACCGCATCAGCAGAAGAGATAAAAGCTGCATACCGCAAAGCTTGCACTCAAATACCACCCAGACCGTAACCCCGGCAATAAAGCAGCCGAAGAGAGCTTCAAGGAAGTCTCGAGGCGCTTACGAAGTTCTTTCAGATGCTACCAAGCGTAAGCAGTATGACCAGTTTGGTCACGCTGGTGCTGATATGGGCGGCGGCCAGGGCTTTGGTGGTTTTGGCGGCTTTGGCCAAGGCCAAGATGTTAACATGGAAAACATCTTTGATATGTTTGGTGATATCTTTGGCGGCGGCGCACAACAAAAGCGGCGTAAAAAATCTGGGCCTACCCCAAAACGCGGTCATGATCTAGCAAAAGAAATTACCCTTACCTTTGAAGAATCATTCAAAGGAGTTAAAAAAGATATTACCTATTACCACTTTGTGGTCTGTGCAACCTGCGACGGCAAAGCCGTTGAAAAGGGCACTTCTGCACATGCATGTAAAGAGTGTGACGGAAGTGGCCAAACAACCTTTAGACAAGGCATGTTTGCCTATTCACAACCCTGCTCAAATTGCCAAGGGCTTGGGTATACGATACCTTCACCGTGTAAAACATGTAAGGGGCAGTCACGTATTCAGAAATATGACACCGTGAGTGTTAATATCCCTGCAGGCATTTATGACGGCGCAGAACTGCGTATTGCAGGCAAAGGTGACGCGGGTATTTTTGGTGGTGACTATGGCGACCTCTTTTTAAAAGTTACGGTTATGCCCCACAAGCAATTTAAACGTGTTGACGATGACCTTGAATCTGCGATCACCCTTACCTATCCACAGCTTGTTTTTGGCTGCCAGATGGACATTGAAACACTTGATGGCGAAAAAGAGACTATTAAAGTGGCTCGTGGCTGTCCGGTGGGTGAACGCATTGTTATTCCGGGCAAAGGGTTTCCTAAAATTCGTGGCAAGGGGCGCGGTAACTTGGTAATCACTACACAGTGTGATATCCCTAAAAAATTACCATCTGACGCCCAGGAATCTCTTGAAAAATATTCTGAGCTTATTGGCACCAAAACAAACGGCGCGCAGGGTTCTATTACCGCTTTTTTCAAAAAATTTTTACGCTGATTTTAAAGCTAAAAAGTAACGTAAACTTGTAAGGGAGATTGAAAGAATCTCCCTTTTTTATTGCCTAACAAACAAGGCATAGATCTCTTGACAAATTTCATCTGAATTCAAGATACTTATATATAATAGGTTATTAAAAAAATAAATAATAAGTAAAAAATGGAGTTTACAGTGAAATTAATTACAAAATATCTTATATCAATAACACTATTTATGTCTTCTTCAAAAATCCTAGTAGCGTCAGAGACGTCGCCAGAAGATACTCCGTATATCCAAGGCAAACCTGACATAGAAGCAGCTGATCTACAAGAACAATATGACAAAGGGTATGAAGCTGGCTATGAAAAGGGGTATGATGAAGGTTATGAAAAAGGCTTCGAGTACTCGTTTGCTGAAAGCACCGGATTTAAAGAACATATTCTTACTGATGCAGAACTAAAAGAACATAGAAAAAATGAACAACAAGAAGAACTTGCTGAAATATATAAAGATTACGGCTTCCAGCCAGGTATAAACGCCTAAACAGCAGCAGATTTTTTTTTAGACAGTTTCAAAGAGACCGTGGTTTTTTGTTGGTGGTGCATCTGCAACATCGTATAAAAAAATCGCGGTCTGTGCTTTAACCACAGCCTGCTCATGCGCTTCAGAAAGCGCCACCGGGTAGCCATTGCCCTTTTCAACTTGATCAAGAATTAAACTTACTAAATGAGAAACTGTTTCATGGTTATGCGTTAAATATTTGGCATCTCAACACGCGCGATTTCGCTACCCACATGTACATAAATAAAGCATGGGCGCAGGGGCGCAGGGTACAGATCAGCCAACTCAGAAATAGGCGTAAATAGTTGTGAATACTCACTCTGTTTAAGAAAAAATTCCATAATATCAGTATCAACAAGGTGGTCAAAGTCAGCTGGTATATTCATAAGCTGGGCAGCTTGCTCTAAAAGCGTCACGAGCTCACCTGAATGTGACGCACTAATATATCCAAGATATTTTTTATCTTCTTGGTGCAATAAAGCTAAATAATTTAAATAATTTTTCAAAAAACGTTCTTGCATCGGTAGGTGTTTGCAGGTGCCAAAACATCAGTGCGCCATCAAACATAATAACAGGGTTACTTGCATGACGCGAAACTTGAAGTGCATGGTTAAGTTCATAATCTGTCCGCTGCGCGTTAACAAACTCTGGCGTGACCATGCTCGCCCTGTTCAAAACCAGAAAATAGATAGGGTTTATTTTTTAATTCGGCACCGGAATTTTCACTATAGATAAAATGGGCAGTGCCTACATTTATAAGATACTCAGAAAAGCCTTGTGCCGGTCTGGTATATCTGTGAGCCATCAATGCCACAAACAGCGTAATGCTGTACCGGCATAGCGGCACTATATTTTTTATTAAGCGGTTGGGTAAAACCAAGAATTTTTTTGTGCGTAAGCTGCTCGTGCAGTTGCTTATTGTTGATAAGCTTTTCCCACACAGAGCGTGCAGTTTCTTTTTTGTTCTTGATACCGTGATTGGTGTATACGGCCCTGCTGTTGAATCAGTTGAACAAGGTTCAGGGTATCAAGCATGGCGCAGAATATCGTTAAGAGCATCAAGAGGCAATAATATGCATTTTATACGGGTGTGGCCAACATCAATGCCAACCATTTTTTTTATGTCCTCAACGGAGATATTTTTTACCGTTTCCAGAGATTTGCCAATACTATTTTCAAGCAACATATCAGCCGCTGCCAGGCTCAGGATACAACCGACCCCATCAAACTTTGCATCAACAACAACACCGTTTTCTATGCAGACAGAAAGACTTATCTTGTCTCCGCATGACGGGTTAGCCGACGCGCTGCGTAGAACAGCATCACCCTGCAATGCACCTTTATGGCGCGGGAAATGGTAATGGTCCATGATTTGTTGTTGATAGAGTGAATGCATATTTTTGTGATAAATGTTTAAAAAGTCTTGATTTTTAAAGCTTTACTATTTTAAGTATACAACAAGAAATCTGACTTCTCTACCGTTTGTATATTTTGAAAGGAAACCGGATGTATAAAAAAACAGTTCTTATCGTATTTTCAACTCTGTTGCAGGTAACAGCCTATGGTATGGATGACAGCATCCAAGCTCCATTTACAGAAGATAGGCCATTGAGGCTTTCTGCTGAAGAGGCTGCCAAGCTCAGCCCGGTGCTGAAAAAATTGCGCGAAGGCATGGAACAGGTCGTTACACAAGCCAACCAAGACCCCTTTGAAAAGGCCATGGAGTCAGATGTTTTTAAACGCTATCGCTGAAAAAGAATTGCTTTCGATGCAGCAGCCCAAGCTGGCGGCTGGGCACTTGCAGCAGTCGCTTTAAAAGCTTGTGCAGATTTTGTAGCCCCGTATGCTGACAGGGCTTTGACTACGTATGCCCCGAATATCGCCATGAATTTGGATGATATCTTAGGACAGGTTCCTGCTGGTTTTTTGACTCAAGAAGCATTTTGCTTATCAGCGGCATCTATTGGCATTATCGCGGGGTACGCAAAGACATATAGACATCAGTAAAAAAAGCTGAGCTCGATTTTGGAGCACGCCAAATTATTTTGGATTTTGATGAAAACAGTCGTACATGTCATGAATTAACCGCGCAAGCACTTAAAGGTTTGTGGGATATAGAGGTAGTCGCTGAAGATGCTGCCAAGGCTTGCAACGATGATCTTGAAAAGCTCGATCAAGAATACACTCAGCTTGAAAATGCCCTTGCTCAACTTGAAAAAGAAATTGGTGATAGCGCATCACAAAAAGCAAAAGATTTAACGCAACAATCGCGCCAATTAAAAGAGCTTCTTGGTACCATGCATGCTATCAATATAGCCCACAGCGCTATCAAAGACGAACGGTTGCCGGCAGAACCTGTTGCTACTCAAATGAAACCACGACCAGTAGAAAAAAGAAAACGTACCGCCGCAGGCTTGGCAGCATTAGGACTTGGTCTTTTACATAAAAATTCAGCAGCATCTACCCGTGGCGTAGAATTAGGCGATGGCACCATAAGCGTCGCAGAAAGCAGCCCTCTAGGGGTCTTGGCATTGGGATGCGCTGCAATTATGGCTACAAACGACGTTGCAGACAGAATCGTCACTGCCGATTTCCACAGTAGTTTACGTGATGAATTAAGAAGAACCGCTGGACACAAACGTGAAGAAGCTAAGGCCCTGATTCAAGATTCAAGCTGGAATGTATTAGCCCAAGATGATGTTAACACTCAGGTATTATCCCAAAAAGCTTCCCTTATTGCTCTTGCCATGGATCATGCGCACGAGTTACTCGTAAAAATTAAGGGGCACCAACTCACGCAAGAAGAAAGCGGAACAAACGATGAGATTGTGCAACTCCAAGCGGATATGATTAAAACGGCAGAATCACTTGTGAATCGATTAGATCGCAAGAAAAAAGTGCCTACACCCGTAGATTAAATTAAAAAAATTATGAGCACAAAAAAATATTTTTTATCGATATTCTTACTATCGGCACCGTGTGTTTTGTACGGTGCCGATACCTCTGAAAAGCGTGCATTACTCGGTAGCAGTCATGATGCTATAGAGCAGGCAGTAGATGACGCTTTTGGCCAACTGTATATGCGTGCACCTGACGATACCTCGGCATTACTGGGCGGTGCATCAACGGTTGCTGGCGGGGCTGCCGGCTTTGGCATATCGATGGCTTTGCAAGGAATGCTTCAGCAAGAACCAAAACGATTTATTGACCCTTTTACAGCAAGCGCTGCAGCTGGCATGGGTACAGAGCTTCTTAAGGCGCTGCCGGCACTGGGCGGCTCTATAGCAGCTGCAGCCATTACGTGGAAAGTATATGCACTTATAAAAAAAGGTTTTACGGCCAAACTTGAGCGAGATTTTGAAAGACTCAAGGCTGATAATTCAGCATTTAAGCAAGCTCTAGGCGAGCATCAAAAAGCGTATGAAGAACATGTAGAAGAGGTTATAGCCCAACGGCTGAAAGCCGCCGAAGATGACTTAAAGGCCCTTTTGGGAGACTGGTTTCAACAGATCGATGCAACAAATAGTGAGGTTCTAGGGACATTAAGCGAGCAGGACACCCTGTTGAAGAAATTAAGGGGGCAAGTATCCCCTGCATTATACGAAGAAATCGATGCCCTTATGCGCCAAAACGCAAATACGGTTAAAAAGCTTGAAAAAATGCATAAAATATCCCCTGAAACACTTGAAAAATACGGTAAAAAACATAAAGGAAACGCTGTGGCACGCTTTTTTGGCGCCCTTTTTCATAAAAAGAGTAACCATAATGCCTAAAAATGGATAATGCGACCCAATCGATAAAAGCCCCCCCTAGTTGCTTAAAGCTGCCAAAACTATAGAATTATATATAATAACTGAATTTTTAAACCTGAAAATTGCTTTAAGGACCTAAAATATGAAGATTTCGATCAAAAAAGCCCTTTTATTCGTTTTTTTAGCCCTTGGGCCACAACTTTATGGTACAACACCTAAAACGTCTATTAAGGCCGTATTTTGGAGCAAACCGGGCGTTTTTTATCAAGATCGATTTTCAATGTTCAAGAGTTTAGGTTTTTTAAGCAGTATCTTAAACGCTGGTAGAGCGCCAGAGGTTCAGAAAGACCTTTTTGATAAACTTTCTTCAAATTTTGGTGTGCAGACACAAGCTTATAAAGCTAATGACCCAGAAAGTAATAAACCGCTTCCGCTGATTATGCGCCAGTGGCTTACGGGTGAAAAGTCTGCTCATGAAATTCGCCACGCTGCACGAAACGCTTTTAAAGATGATAGTTTTATGGTAAAAATTACCGACATTGTCTTTACACCAAATAAACTTGTGGAAGTAACCAGTATTTTAACCGACGGGTTTAACCTGGTAAAAAGAATAAAACAAGCACACCCGGGCATCAAACAGATTTTAGCATCTAACTATGACCCAGCATCTTTTGCTGAACTACAAAAAGCAACTATTGGCAAAACAGTGTTACCTCATTTTAATGTAATTTATAATTCAGGAATGCTCAAAAGTGAATTACGTGGGCTTGTGTTACAAGACCCTGCATTCTTTAGGCTCATTATGACTGAACAAAATTTACAGCCACAAGAATGTCTGGTTATTAACACCGACCCGGATATTATCAGAGCAGCCCAAAGCCTTGGCATGAGAACCATTCAATATAAGCATAATGATCTTGGTTTTGTTAAAACCCAACTCAAGCAAATGGGCTTGATCAGCTAAAAAATTTCTTAACGGAGGTTATTTACGTATGAAGAAAAAAATTATATCGCTATTACCCCTTTTGTCACTTTTTTATGCACAGGCGCCAGGAGTATATCCTGCTCTGGCTACCCAGACGGTTACTCAAGAACAAATCCAACAAGTCGATGAAACAGTCACTGTTATGTTTGATCTTGGTGGCACGCTTGTTGACGTAGACGGAATATCATTTGCAGGCGAACTTGGTACGCTCGATGCGGCCATGTACCTTGTCTTTGACTCAGGCTTTGATAAGAATAAGATCCAAGCCCGTCTTTTTGAGACACTCGAAATTTTAGGCGGACAACAAGAAGGGCCAGAAGAGTATAAATGTAAACATAACGGTTGTCATAACTTGCCAAGAATTATGGCCCTCTGGCTTGCTGGTGCTTTTGATGAAAACCCTGCTGCCTTTATTGCAGAACTTGAAGAAGGCGTTGATCAATTGTATCAAGCAGGTTTTTTTATCAATAAACGGGAATACCGTTTAATGCGCAAGGCCGTAAGGGCCATGTTTGCCCCAGCAACACTGGCATATTATCAAGCGCTTATTAAGCCGATGTATAAACTGCTTGAAAAGATTAACCACGAAAAGCATACCTGTATGATTCTTTCTAACTGGGACGCGGCGTCATTCGAGCTTTTTATTAAATCGCCGTGTGGTCAAAAGCTTACACAGTACATCGACCCAAAAAATATTGTCATTTCTGGTGCAATTGGTTTGAATAAACCACATCCTTCGTTTTTCGAGTATGTGCTGCATACCTATAACCTTAAGCCTGCAAACTGTATCTTTATCGATAACGACGCAGCAAACTGTGCAACGGCTCGTGAATGCGGTATCCAGCCAATCCATTTTACCGGCAACGTTAAGGAAGTTGAACAACAACTTAAAAACCGTAACATTTTAAGATAGGTATACAGTATGCTAAATAAAAGAATTACCAAAATCCTACTATTTTTTTTACTTGTGAGTGGTAACATTATGCAGTCTAAAACGATTCTTTGTGACCTGGGCGGCACGTTTGTTGACGTTAATAAACGTACCTACGCCATTCAAGAGCTTGGTATTGCCTATATTCTGCTTAATGGCCTTACAAACCATTTTAAATTTAATCCTCAACAAAAAATGTTTGCGGCTCTTGATAAAATCGACCCACGCACACAGCAGGAACTGCATGAAGTTATTACGCATAATCGATCAGCGCTTCCAAAAATCTACTGTGATTGGATGGCGGGAAAATACACAGACGCCCTGGCAACCCGCACTATGATACTTGATCATATCGATAAGTTCTACCAAGAAGGTTTCTTTGTAAGTTATTTTGAATATACTGTTGTGCGCAATGCCATTGAGGCTATGTTTACCCCAGAAAAACTGGTTAAGCATCAGTATGCAATAGAGCCGATGGTACAGTTGCTTGAACGCATCGACTTGAGTCAACATACCATTGTTGTTGTTTCAAACTGGGACCAACATTCGTATAAGCTTTTTTTAGCGTCAGAAGTTGGCCAAAGGTTATGTAAGTATGTCAAACCAGAAAATATGATCGTTTCTGGATTTATTGGGTATAACAAACCGCACCCTGAATTTTATCAAGAAATATTTAATAGATTTGGCAGCCCCGAGGCAACAGACTATCTTTTTATTGATAATGAACCGATTAATATTAAAGCTGCCCAAAGCCACAAGATCCCTTCCCTTCATTACACCGGTGACCATAAGATTATCGAACAAGAACTTATCGTGCAAGGTGTGCTTTCTCCACGCGATTAACTATTCACTCAGAAGCACCTAGACGCTTTATTATTGTATTCACCCTATCTTTATGCTAGAATCCTGCAGGTTATTAGTTTAAATACCATAAAGGATCTCTATGAAAAAAATAATATTATCTTTTTTATGCGTTTTTTCACTTTCTTACGCCAGTGAAAAAACAGAACCATTATCAACAGTTTCCGGTTATAGTTTAACCAGCGACGCAGCTATAGATGACCAACTCCTTCAACATCTTAAAGAGGGCAACGCCCAGGCTATTATTGTTGCTACAAAAAAATGTCCCATCTTTGATCGGTTAGGATGGAATATACTTGCAACCGCCGTTGAAAAAACTGGTGAAGCATCGATGGAAGTTTTTCAAATTATCAAAGCCGAAAATAGAAAAAAACATGATTATTTTGATGTAAAAAATACCTTTCTCAATCACGCCGTCTTTTGCGGCCAGCAGATAGAGCCTGACGAAGTAGATCTAGATAATCACCCATATTGGGAATCTGTTAGAATAGGTAATAAAAACCGTTTATATGATAATACTTTTTCAAGATTTCGCGTCAATAATGGGCCAACCAGACAAGTTTAGCGCGGAGTATTTAGTTAACTATGCAAACAAACTTGCAAACGAACGTAATTTCGATGCTTGCCGCGTGCGTTCACTTGCAGTAACAACATATCTTAGAGCCAGATATAAAGATTATAGATGGATAAAACCATTTATCGCCTTTGCTCTTGGCGATAGGCTAGACCCTGCACGTAACAATACTGCTGCGCTAGCTGATTACGACCGCACATATACACCAATGCAAGATGCCGTTAATCCCCATTATGAACTAGTATTACCGGTGATTGAGCGTCAACACGAGACGAATAAAACAACCTGGACCGCTTCTCAGCTTGGCAAACTGTATGCACTAATGGGTAAGGGCAACGAAGCACAGAGGCTTTTTGAAGAAGCAGTAGAGCTTGACACCCAAAATAAAAATGCCTGGGCACGACGTGAATTGGCAAAAATTAACGGAACAAACAATCAAGACGGATGCGTAATACTATAATTTTTTTTGAATAAGGAAAAATTATGAAGAAAATTACTTTCAGTCTGCTGTGCATCGCCACACATTGTAATGCATTGGACGAAAGATCAGCATTATGGGGCAAGCTTCCGGCATATGATGCAGATTCGGGCCGGCCAAAGAACATTAGCAGAACAGGTTGAAGATACGGCTGATACCTTTTTTCTAGATGCTGTTGATTCTTGCAATGTAGAGAGGATGCTTTATGCCGCATCCCTATATAAAAAAGGTAATTCTTCTATAATCAAAAGCCCTTATAAAGCTATCGCGTTGCATACCATTGCAACTGCCTATGAAGATAGCGGCCAAGCGTCACTTGCATTAGCTGAATTTATTGCTTTATTTCCTGAAAATCAACAGACCTTACAAGAGAAAAAAACGTTTCTAGCACATGCCGCTGCACAAGATAATAAAAAAGCCTTAAGCTTTTTGTCTGCCTTTGGGATCGAAGCATTTACAGATCCACATTCAGAGCTTTTTGCGCGCGTGATTCGACAACAAGATGCCTATCCAGAGCAAGAAAAAGCTGACTACGCCTTAAGACTATTAACGGGTGCTGATGGCGTAAAACCCCAGCAGTGCAGAGCAATAGCCGTTGCAATGCTACTTGCCAAAAGACATCCAAATGGTTGGCATGGAAACGCCTTAATGACTTTTTTTGCAGATGGAAAGTTTAGAAAAGATGGCAATAATTATGATCAATGCATACTACCATCAGATTTTACATTAGCACTTAGGCATGCGCAAAAGTGGTGTAAACTTGAAAACAACTATAATGCAGTATCATTGACATGGCTTGGCCGTTCTTATAGACAGCTTGGTTTGCTAGAACAGGCTAAAAAGCATTTAAAAGAAGCGCTTCAAAAGCAACCTACCAATTTGTACGCACTGCAAGAGCTAGAATTAACAGAAAAAGCGATAATTGCGGAAACTAAATTCGAAAATTCTGGGTGCTGCACGATACTATAATTTTTGTGGAGCCTCCAGAAAATTCTTTTGGCCAAAGTCTTTGGACCTGGTTGCTTACCATTTTTGGTTAGATGCCGCTTTCTTGATTTTGCCAAGTTGTCTGAGCTAGGCTATAGCAAGGCTGATGGTTTTCTGAGGGTGTCTTTATGGTAAAAAAATATCTTATCGCTCTAGTTTTATTTCTCACCGTATCAACTAATACCAAACAGTTTCTTGTCATATGGGACCTTGGCGACGCGCTAGTCTATGTTAGCTATTTAGGCATGGCAATGAAAATAGGACTGCCCGATCTTGCATGGTACCATCTTTTTGAGGCTACTGAAAAAGACCAGATACAGAATATGCTTTTTGATGTACTTGAAATATATGGCGGCAAGCAGGAAGGGCCCGACCATGAAAAAAGTTACCACACGGCACACCGCCCTTTGCCAAAAGTTTTTCATGATTGGCTTGCCGGCAAAATTTTGGACCCGAAAAAACTTATTAAAAAAATTCATAAAAAAATCGACGAGCTGTATGGCGCTGGCTATTTCAAAAGTAATCTTGAATACCGCGTTGCAAAAAATGGTATTGCGGGCATGTTTAACCCCGAGGCGCTTATCGCTAATACCTATGTCTGTAAAGAGGCTTTAGAAATAGTTCAAGAGTTAGCTTTTCAGGGCAAGCACCAGCAGACAATTATCTCTAACTGGGACGGCGTTTCGTTTAAAAATTTTATAACATCACCAGCAGGCAGAGAACTATCACGCTACTTTAATATGGACGCAGTTATTATTTCTGGCCTGGTTAAACTCATGAAACCACAACAAAACATCTTTGATTACTGCCTAGAGAAATATAAGATACCGGTTGAAAATTGGATATTTATTGATGATCAACGTGAAAATGTTGAAGCTGCAAGGCGTTATGGCATCACCTCGATTCAGGTTAAAAACCATAACTTTAAAGAACTGCGTAAAGAACTTAAAGCGCTTGGAGTATTATGATTTCATTTATTGCGCTCTATACGATACAAGATGCTGTTGAGATAGCCATATGTGTTATTGCATATTATATGATCAATAGCTGGTTGTATAATCAGGAAAATAAAGAGCTGCTGATGCTCTGGTATGGTTACCATGCCGTTGCAATGGGCGCCTATATAGCAGACCTGCAAACCATCTTCTTTCTAGCTGCGTGTTGCTTTCCGATAGTGATAATGCTTGGGCTGATCTTTAATGAGCAGAAGTTACAAAAAATGTTTGTTGTAGCTCAACGGCTTGACCCGTTAACCACAACAACAGCGGCGAGTCACTGGGCCGACGAGCTGATAAAATTTGCACTCATGCGCTTAAACGAACAAAAAGATTTATATGTTGTTATTGAATATCAGGATAGTTTAGCGCCGTTAGTTCATGCCCATGAACTAGTAAATGCAACCTTGAAAAAAAACACCCTTGAACTTTTATATGACTCTTTTGTAATGCCCAAAGAATCTTTTTTATGGATAAGCAGTAGCGGAAAAATTATTTCACTTGCTGCCCAATGGAAAAAATGTGCCTTGAATGATACGGTGCATGTCACCAGCGCAACAGATTGTATAGCGATTAAAAGCTGTGCTGCCACACGAAAATTTTCGATAATAACTGGTGCAAAAATAGTAGAAAATCTCAGCGCGCACCATGCATTAAACCTTTTATATGAACTGCAAACATCTACCTATAAGAAAGAAGAAAGTAGCCATGTTACATCAGATACGTTCCAAAGTTATAACGACAGCCATTTTTCTTAAGATAGCATCCTGCGTAATGGGCTTTTTTGTTTGGTATGCTGTCAGCAGCTCACGCACGATAACACGCACCATCGCGGTACCACTTTATTTTGATAATATACCGGCCGATAGACAAATTAATGCACCAGAATCTCTGCTGGTTACCCTTTCTGGGACACGCAGCACACTCAACAGTAGTCAGAATTTTGGACATTACATATCGATGCATCGCCATTAAAAGCTGGCAAAGATCTGTTTCACCCAACATATAAAAATTTTTTATTGCCTAGCGCTGTCAAGGTGATAAACTGTATGCCTATAGAAATAACGAGTACACCTCTTGAGCAATCAAGTGAAACAGTGCGCCAAGGCGCACCAACAGCAGGCGAGTAACAACATATTATGAACTCTTTTTTCGGTACAGATGGAATTCGCGCTGCGATTGGAACTGGGCTCTTTACACAGGAACAACTTCCAGAGGTAGCTCAGGCGGTAACCGGTTGGCTTAACAAAAGCTATGCAACGGCAACCTATAAACCACGTATTATCATTATTCATGATACGCGTAATGCATGCGCGTATATTAAATCTGTTTTCAAAATGGTGCTTCTTTCACAAACCATTGATGTGGTTGATGCAGGAATTGTTCCGACACCGGCTGCAACCTTTTTACTTGAAAAATATCATGCCGACTGCGCGATTATTATTTCCGCTTCACACAACCCATGGCATGACAACGGCATTAAAATTATTGACCGTTCTGGCAAATTACACAAGGATGCTGAATCGATCATTAGCGCATTGATTCATAACCCAGAACCTTGCACGATTAACTATCATAATTTAGGCAATGAAATCTATATCGACGGCGCACAAGAATATTGTAATGCGCTCACGTTACTTTTTGAAAAAAATTTTTTACAGCAAACAAAAATTGTTCTTGATTGCGCTCACGGTGCCACAAGCACGGTGGCACAGAAACTTTTTGAGTTTTTTGGTGCACAGGTAGTTATGCTGAATAATAAACCAGATGGTTTTAATATTAATCAACATTGTGGCTCGTTAACGCCGGCACATTTACAAAAAGCGGTTGTTGATACCGGGGCAGATATCGGGTTTGCTTTTGATGGCGATGGCGACCGAGTTATTGCGGTTAATCGTGAAGGTGTGATAAAAAATGGCGACGATATCTTGGCGCTGTTAAGTAACCACCCTGATTATCATCACCAAACAACCATAGTTGGCACGATTATGAGCAACATAGGTTTTGAAAGCTGGCTTAATAAAAGGGGTAAAATTTTAACAAGAACTGCAGTTGGCGACAAATATGTTGCCCAAAAGCTTGAAGAGTGTAACGCTCTTTTGGGTGGCGAGCAATCTGGCCATATTATCCTGAAAAACTATACTAATACGGGCGATGGTATATTAGTAGCGCTTAAAATAGTTCAAACTATGCTTGTAATGGATAATAAAAAATTTGAAACGTTCACGCCCTATCCCCAAGTTCTTTTAACTATACCGGTAAAAAGAATGTGCGATCTTTCTGAAAGCCCCTATGACCAACTTATTCAAGCCGCGCAAAAGCAGGTGCCCTCTGGCCGAATATCGGTACGCTATTCCGGAACAGAAAAGAATATGTTACGAATTATGGTAGAATCAGAATTACTACAAGATGCACATAGCATAGCCCAACATTTAGCTGCTCGATTACAAAAGGAACTTTCATGACCATTAATAAAAATATTAAAATAATGTATCAAACGCTGCAGTCACTTTTTTTAAAAGGACTCTTTACTCTTTTGCCGCTAACATTAACCGTTGCACTTATGAGTTTTTGTTTTAACCTGATCAAATCATGGTTACAACCGGTCTATCAAATCGAACCTGAAGCATTTCGCGTAATACCACATTCTGAAATACTCTTAGTAATTTTAGCAATCTTTGCTGTTGGCGTTATTATGCAACTTTTTATTGTAACGCACCTGGTAGACACTATAGAAACTTCAATCCTTAATAGAATCCCTTTGTTACGTCAAATATATTTCGGTATTAAACAGCTGGTAAACGCACTCAACCCAAGCGACCAGATAACCTTTAAACATGTAGTGAATGTCCCTTTTGGAGCGCCGGGAACTTATGCATTAGGCTTTTTGACCAACTATATACTCCCAGATCTTGCGCCAAACAAAGAGATAAAATATGTCAGCGTTTTTGTGCCAACAACACCTAACCCAACAACCGGATTCTATTTGGTGGTGCCCGAAGCTGATTGTAGAATTTTAAATATCACTCGCCAAGAGGCGATGACCGTTATTATCTCCGGTGGCATTTTGCAACCGGAAAAAGCTCTATCTGAATAATTTGAAAATACCTATAAAAAAAATGGTTACCTATGAACAGACGTTTTTTATTACTTTTTACTGGTATCCTTATGCACTTATGTTAGTAAGATATATACCCAAGATGATATGCAACAAAAGCCGTTTGGCATACCCACGAGGGAAATAGTCAACCGTGTGGATGAAGAACCGATACCACAGCCTGTTTCCAAAAAAAAAGAGTCGAAAAAAGAACTTTTCTCGTAGTGACTACGCTCAAAAATCTTTAGAAAAATCTGAAAAGCGTCTGCAAGGTAATCGTTTATCTGCTGCACGTGTTAGAGCTCGAAAAAGAGCCCTTATGGAAATTATGTGTGAAGCCGGTTTGGTTATTCCAGAAGTAACCTATGAGTCAGCTGAAATTTCTGAAGCTACTCAAGAATTACAATCGATGCCACCGGGGCAGATTAAGGCAAAAAACTGTATAAAAGCAAAAAGAAGCCGTGCAAAACGCGCATTATTTTTTGATGCATGCCGCAACGCTCTAGCAGCCCAATCTGATGAGCAAAAATCTGAACTTGAGCTTAAAATAGATGAAAGAAAGAAATCAAATTATCAAAAATATTCAGACAGGGGTCTTATTGAGTAAAAATCAGACAACGAGCCTGCCGATAACCCTACTAATTTTTACGCATAATATCTTTTACATCGATATTGTTACGTTTTAATAAACCGGTGTTAGTAACATCTCTGGCAATAAAATTTGGTGTAAACCTACCGATACCTTTCATGGGACCCGTTTGCGGATAAAGACGATCAGATTCTTTTTTATCACCATTGTAGGTAAGAAAACGTGTTTTGCCTTGCGCGTTAATAGTAAATGACTCAATTCCTGATGGCGTTCTATTCAACTTCATTTCACGTGCTATTTTTATGTTGGTCTCTTGGCCTAGATTAATCTGAGTAGCAAAGGTAAAGCCCGCTGGAACAACAACTATATCGCCACCAATCTTTGATGGATTTGTTTCCATGTTATCTAAACGAGCATCTAACAGATAATAATCGCCTTGTCTTTTTAGGGTATTAAGCAAAACACCAATCGGACCTTTTGATTTGTTAATAATTTCAAAATTAATAGTAGGCGCTATTGCATCGGGATAAACACTTTTATTTTTTTCTGCGCAATAAATAATGCCAACTAAACAACTTAAGCTGAAATATAATAATTTTTTCACAAAACACCCCTTTTTTAAGAAAATAATCACCTGCTGTACTTATTCTAAACCAATACACTTTTTATAGTCTATAGTATGAGAAACTGGTAAGAATTTAAAAAAATCATTGACAACAGCACAACCGCACCCCTATTATAAATAGTATAATAGTATTAATTATTAAATAATTACATAAAGGAGCGAGCATGAGTATCTTATTAAAAAAAATAATAGTTGCATTTATAGCAATGGGTATTGTGACAACTACCAATGCTTTTAAATGCGTTAATGAAAATTATCAATGCTTTCCAACTTCAACCCCACTTAATGATAAAAATGCGCATAAGGAATGTGCCCCGATTTGTGAAAAAAATAACACCAAATACAAAGGCTATCTTTCAGATGGTAAGCGGGTTACAAATCGTGATATATTAAAAAAAAGATACAATGTAAGTGAAGATAACTTCTGTGCATGCCAATAAAAAATAACAACGCCTTATAGATCAAACGCTGAATGAATAAAAAGCTCGATACCTTCAGAAGCATAGCCATTTTTCAGGCCATAATCGATCTCGTATAACAATTGATGTGCATTGGTTAACTGCCCAACAGAATATTTTTTCCAGTCTTTTTGAGAATAAGAAAATGGCAGCCTGTAGGTGAAGCGTTTTGCCTCTGCCGCCCTGCCCCTTTGGGCATAGTGATTATAAAGAACAGCTTGCCATAATTGTTCAGAAAAGAATGCCACCCAAAATTCAGTTGGGTACCTATCTTTTAGACGTGCCCATTCTTGTAAGATAGATTTTTTTGCTGTGCAAAAAAATATTGGCTCAGGGTAAATAACGATATATCATCTGTTAAAATTCTCTCTACCCAATCGGTAAAGAATGCATCGCTGCGTGCGCCCAAAAGATGGGCGTAATTCATTAAAGTAACTGTTTCGTCAAAGGTATATGATGCTTTAAGGGTAAAAAGTTTTTCAATAAAATTTGGGGCGATTGAAACATAATTATTTAAAGTAGCAAGCTCAAGAAAATTTTTTTTGTTAATAACAGTATCAAGAGCGATTGCATTTTTTTCGTAAATCGGGTCGCTGGTAAAAAAATAGATAGTATGCGGACCGGAATATTCTTTTAAGAAATTATCAAATTTTTTGCGGTCAGTAGTCGATAAATCGCCATCTTTAATAGCATAGACCGATGTTTGTCCCAAAAAAGTAATTGATAATTGTGCAAAAAAATCCTCAAGATTATTGGTGTCCAATGATAAGACTCTATAATCTTGAGGGATTAATTTTTGTAGTATGGCGCGATGGAACGAAATAAGTTTTTCAGGAACCGATTTTGTACAAACTATTTTTATGCAACTGCCAGGTTTTGGCAGGGCACGTAATTCCTGAAAAGCCGCCACGTTATATACCTATTGTTATATATCGCAATTGAAATCTGAAAAACGGGTTGCGCTTACATATTTTTCATAGAACTGGCTAACCGGTAACTCATACGGATGTTGATCATAAAATTCAAAAAGTTCAGCTGATCCTTTAAGAGCGAGCTTATTGATACTTTCATGGTCTTCCCATGAAAGTGGTGCACGCTCTGCAGAGCCTTGCAATTCGATAATTTTATTCGAACGAGTAAGAACAAAGTTGAAATCAACATCGATAGAACTATCTTCTGCAAAATCCATATCTAAAATAAGTGAACCGTTACCAACACCAACAGAAACTGCAGCAAGCTCATCTTTTAAGAATGGTTGCATGATAATACCTTTTTGTTGCCAGCGCGTTTGTGCCGCTTTGAGTGCTAGATAAGCGCCGGTGATACAGGCAGTTCTTGTGCCACCATCTGCCTGCAGAACATCACAATCAATAAAAATTGTCTGCTCGCCAAGGACAGAAAGATCTGCAACAGCACGCAATGAACGACCAATTAAACGAGACATTTCTATAGTTCTTCCGCTGCGTTTATTAGTTGTTATTTCACGAACCGTGCGCACGGGTGTTGATGCAGGAAGAAGTGAATATTCAGCTGTTAACCAGCCGCACTTTCTTCCGCGCAAAAAATGTGGAACACCATTTTGTAAGGTTACAGCACATAATACTTTCGTGTTGCCCATCTCAAAAAGAGTTGACCCGGCTGCATAGGGATAGATATCATACGTAACATTAAGTTGACGTAACTGATCAAAATTCCGATTGCCGGCGCGATGCATACTAAACATTTTATATACTTTCTTATGAGATACTCATTGCGACATAACGCATACTGTTATGCACTTACTGTATAACTTTTAAGCGTATTCTACCAGTCTCTGGTTCATAGTCAAGAACCTCAACAGCAGCTTGCGCACCGACAGGATATTTTTTAGCAAATTCTTGTTGTTCTTGACGAGGAACCGTAGAGACGTGTACTAAGCCGTCAAGCCCAGGAGCAACCTCAACAAAAAGTCCGAATTCAGCAACACGTTTAACGGTGCCTTGGAACTTCATACCACGTTCAATTTGACCGCCTAAAACTTTAACCCATGAAACTGCCTGATCCAATCCCGGGCCAACCTTACCAAATATTTTCACTAAACCGTCATCTGCGATATCAATTGAAGCGCCGGTTTTTGCAATAATTTCTTTGATAACTTTACCGCCAGAACCGATAACAGCACCAATTTTCTCGGTCGGAATTTTAAAGCTAACCATTTGAGGAACAAGTGCAGAAAGTTGCGTGCGAGGAGCAGTAATAGTTTCTTTCATTTTACCCAAGATATGCATACGTCCTTTAAGGGCTGCGGCAAGAGCCATCTCAAATACTGCGCGTTCAAGGCCACCTTTATATTTAATATCCATTTGAATTGCAGTAATACCTTCTTCGGTACCTGCAACCTTAAAGTCCATTAAACCAAAGGCATCCTCTATACCCGCAATATCAGTAAGTACTCTAAATTCACCTTTTGAGTTCTTTAAAAGGCCCATTGCTACGCCACTTACCATTGACTTGATAGGGACACCAGCATCCATGAGCGCTAAGGTAGAACCACAAACGGTTGCCATAGAAGTTGAGCCATCTGACTCGAGCATGTCTGCAACGATTCTGATCGTATACGCAAATTCATCTTTTGCTGGCAAAACTTGCTGAATTGCAGAAGCCGCTAGGTAACCATGACCGATTTCTCGACGGCCAGGACCACGTTGTTGACGAGCTTCTCCAACAGAAAAGGGAGGGAAATTGTAGTGCAACATAAATGCGCTTTCAAGCGTATCGCCCATGAGACGATCGATTTTAGCTTCATCTTGTCCACTGCCAAGCGTAGCAGTAACTAACGCCTGTGTACGTCCACGTGTAAAAAGTGCTGATCCATGAACATACGGCAGAAGACCAACTTCACTGGTAATCTGGCGTACTTGATCAAAAGCACGTGAGTCGATACGTTTATTTTCTGTAAAACAGAGTTCGGTAATTTTTGCACTTAATACTTTATCAAAAATGTAGCCTAAAAAGACGGTAGAAACTTTTTCTGCGACAATCTCAGCTTCAAAAGTTTTGAAAAAGTGTTCTTTAAGCTCTTTTTGAACTTCGCCACGCAGAACTTTGTCTGGTGTGAACATACGCTTAACACGGTCATCGGTTAAGGCATCGAATGCTCGTTTTTGCCATGCCGCGATATCAAATTGTTCGACAATAGATTCTTTCTGAACCGTAAGTTCTTTAAGAATTTCTTGCTGCCAAACAACCTGCTTTTTAATAACGTCATGAGCAAGGAATAATGCGTCTAAAAATTCTGCTTCAGAAATATGACTTGCAGTACCTTCAACCATGCAAATACCTTCAAAATCTCCAGCAACCGTAATTTTTGTTGTCGTTGAAGAACTCTGAGAGTAGGTTGGATTGGTAACCCATTTACCATCAATTAGTGCAACTTCTGCGATACCTACTGGCCCTAAAAAAGGAACTTTAGATGACATAAGGGCAAGGGATGTTGCAAGAAGCGCTAATGGTTGAGGGACATGCTCACGGTCTACTGAGTAAACGGTAGCCATAACCTGAACGGTGTTAAAATAATTTTCTGGGAATAATGGTCGAATAGCATGGTCAATAAAGCGACTTGTGAGAACTTCATTATCGCTGAATTTACCTTCGCGCTTAAAATAGCCACCCGGAATTTTACCAGCGGCAGCAAATAACTC
>CAWKEK010000012.1:0-48308 GCA_963848615.1 uncultured Candidatus Babeliaceae bacterium | reverse complement strand
TTGTTATGTTTGAAAAATTGACCGTATTGTTGTGTCGAAATTTAGCGATACGTAGGATAAAAAATCATCCAGGCTGGGAATATAAGCTTTGGACAGAAAAAAGAGATAAATGATTTCAGACTTACAAAATTGAGAAATGTATGATTATGCCGTAAATTATGGTGAAAAATCTGATATCGCACGGTATGAGATTTTGTATCGTTTTGGAGGTGCTCTATGTTGATACAGATTTGAATCATATAAACCATTAGATATGTTACATCGGCATCGATTTCTATATTGGTTCATTGAGCCTTTAGATACTGGCCATGTTCAGCTCGGCATAGGTATTATAGGTTCGCGTCCGGGACATAGGATTTACTGAGGCCGCCATGGACAACATTGGCAAAAAAAAGAAAGTCGCAGAGCCTATTCTCTTATTTGTACCGGGCCATTCTTTTTACGGTTCTCTTTTTACCACATTGCGCCTCATTGTACCGACAGTGTTATTGCATTACCTGCAGGATTTTTCTACCCCATGGGCTATCGCGAAAAAATGTATGATCTAAAACATTGAAGCTCCGCCAAATAGTTTGGCGAACCAGTCGCTGGGCCGGCAGCTGGCTATCTGGCGACGCGTTTGTAAAAGAAGTTTAATGATTCTGAATTATTATTTGAAGAGGAAAAAATGAAAAAAATATTTTTACTATTCGCGCTACCCAGTTTTTGCTGAAGATGCGGTTTTTAACTTAATAAAGCAATATCTGCCAGCCGATGAAGAAATAGTTATTTTGGAAGCGGGGGGGCATTATGGTGAACACACCGTGCAAATGAGTAATATTTGGAAAAAATCTCAGATTTATGTTTTCGAACCATTCCCAGATTCATATGAAATTTTATTAAAACAAATAAAGGGGAAAAATAATGATATCTTCTTACCCTTATGCCTTGGGAAAAGATGTTTGTACGGTAGATTTTTATATAAACCCAAATAATGATGGTTCTTGCTCTATTGGAAAGCCTGTAGAATTTAATGAATCAGAATTTCTAGAAGAACCAATCAAAGTAAATTGTATAACGTTAGATTATTGGAAAAATTTATTCAAAATTGGAAAGATAGATTTCGCGTGGCTTGACATGGAGGGTTATGAACTTTATGCGCTTGAAGCTGGTATGAGTGTTTTAAAAGATCTGAAGGTAATTTTTACGGAGGTTGATTTTGTTCCTGTAAGAGTCGGAAGTTGTAATTACAAAGATTTAAAAAAATTCTTAGAGAGTTTAGGATTTAAAGAAGTTTGGATAACAAAATACAGTCATCGCTTTGGAGATGCTTTATTTGTCAGAAAAGATTTACTAGATAAAATATAATAGGAATTATTTTTTGCCTAAAAGGATTTTAATGAATTTAAAAGTATTAACTATAATTTTATTATGGATTGCAAACATTAGCTGTGCACCAATAAATTTAGTAGTTTATTCGTATAATCGTCCCTTATTACTATATTCTTTTTTAGAATCTTTTGTGAAAAATGTTTCGGGATGTTCTCGAGTTTCAGTAATTTATCGTGCAAGTAGTAAGGCATATGATAAAGCCTATGATGAAGTTAAATTGGATTTTCCTAGTTGAATTTTTGAAGCAATCTAAAAATCCCCGAGCGGATTTTAAAGCTCTTACACTGAAAGCGATAAATTTCACAAATGAACCCTTTGTCCTTTTTGCAGTGGATGATATAATAATAACTCGTTCTATTAATTTAGATGACTGTGTTGCAGCATTAGAAAAAGAAAATGCCTACGGACTTTTTTTTAGACTCGGCAAAAATATTACCAAAGTGTATATGACGCGTCAGCAAACACCAGTCCCAAGTCTCATAAAATGTTCAAATAGTTTCTTTATAAATGGCAACCTAAAAATAAAGCCGGAGATTGGGGTTATCCACACAATCTTGATATGACTATCTATCGAAAATCAAACATCTTTAATTTTTTCTCATCGTTTGATTATACCTCACCAAATTTGCTTGAAGGCCATTGGGCAAATGCCGTTTCAAAAGATGTTTGGCAGTCTTTTGCTCTCTGTACAGAATATTCTTGCATGGTAAATTGCCCTATCAATAGGGTTCAAACAGATTATTTCCGGCAACAGAAACAGTAATCTTTATTCTTCGCAAGAGCTTCTAGAAATCTTTAACCATGGGCTAAAAATCGATATTGAACGACTTCAAAATTGTATGAATACAGCTCCCCATATGGATTATAACCCAACATTCGTTGAGCGCTAGGCTTTTGCGATAAGGAAACTCTTAATGATAAAAAAATGTAAAGTCAGCTTATTTTTTTTGCTTTATTTTGCCGCGTTACGAGCAAATAGTGTTGAATGGTTTAAAAATTCAGAGACCTATAATCTTCTTAAGAAAAATAAAAATACTCAAAATCCTAGGGAATTTTATGAGAGATTTATTTCTCCAGGATCCCTTGTTTTTGATATTGGTGCAAACGTTGGTCTCTATGCCCGAGAATATCTTGCATCTGGTGCACGTGTTATCTGTGTTGAGCCTCAAGCTACATGTGCCCAGTCTATAAGAGAAGCTTTTATCAAAAATAATGATGTTATTGTAGTAGAAAAAGGCGTTGCTGAAAAGCCTGGTAGGTTACCATTATATATTTGTTCTGCCGAAAAACAAGATATCGACCTTCTCAGAACAGGTGCAAAAAAAGGGCAGATTTGCAGAAAAAGGTTTTAAGTGGGACAAAAAGCTTTGGGTTGAGCTGGTAACTCTAGATAGCTTGATTGCAGAGTTTGGTTCACCACAATTTTGTGAAATTGACGTTGAAAACTTCGAGTATGAAGTTATAAAGGGTCTGTCTCAACCAATAAAATACCTATCTTTTGAATACCATATTGAGTTTATGGACAAAGTTACCAGCTGTTAGACCATCTTGAAAGTATAGGTTTTAATAAATTCAACTTTACCATTGGTGTCTACTTGCGTCTCGCATCTGATGATTGGTTAACCAAAAATGAGCTTATTGAAAAGATTAAAAAGGTTGCTTTGGAATCAGACTCGTCAGAGATTTGGGGCCTATGGGGAGACGTTTATGCATATTGCAATAAAATTTAAAACCAAAAGGTAGATAATGGTATCTGTATTAAGATTTAATCTGTTTCTTTTTAATATGTTTTCTATGTAGTTACTTGGAAAGTAAGAAAATTTTGCTCGTTGCCTTTTCACAGCACTATAATTCTTCGGAAATATTTTTTCCTCAAACAGAGGTTTTAAGCATTCTAAAAAGAGCCGTCACCAACGCCGGCAGCGCATTAGATGTTGCTGAAGATTGTCCTTCTAATGGGGCCGATTATGACACTATTGTATTTATAAATTCTGAAAAAAAGAAAAATATAAAAAATAAAAAAATTAAAAGAGTTCTTTATTTATGGGAGCCGTATGATCGCCCGGACACTTTACCGGCATATACAACAAGCCATTATGACACTATTTTTACTTGGGCAGATGATAAGATTGATGGAAGACGATACCATAAATTACTCTATACACAGGGCAGCGTATTTTCAAAACAACTGCCTGAAATAAATAAGTCCAAATTTTGTTCCATATGGTCGGCAGGCTTTAAGACCTTGGATAATCCACTAAAACTATTCTGCCCGCATTAGGACATTAGATTATTTTTATAAAATGGATCCAGATAGCATTGATGTTTATGGAACCGGGTGGGATAAAAAAAAATATGCATCATATAAAGGTTATGCTGCAGACAAACTTGATTTGTTAAGAGATTATAAATTTTGTATCTGTTACGAAAATATGCGTGACTTAAAAGGGTATGTATCAGAAAAAATATTGCATAGCTTTTTTGCTCGATCTGTGCCTTTGTACTGGGGCTCGACAAATGTTACAAACTATATTCCAGCAAATTGCTTTATAGATAGAAAAAAATTTAGCTCTGAAGCAGAGTTATATCAATTTGTAAGTAGTATGACTGATGAAGATTATTACCAGTATCAACTAAATATTCAAAATTTTCTTGCAAGCAATAACTACTTATTATTTAGTCCCTTCTATTTTTGTGAGCTCCTTTTGAAAGTTATTATTCCGAATTTTAAAAGAGAAGTCTGCTTTACACCGGAAGAGATAATAATTTTGAAAAAGATTGATGGTATCAAAAAATCATGGAAAGAATAGGAATCAAAATGAAAAAAATACTTTTTATTGCTATAGCTTTTTCATCTGCATTTTCCCATGCTAGCAAGCAGATAGAGCTGACTGTTGTTACGCCTACGTATAATAATGAAAAATATTGTATAAGAAATCTCAAATGGATGGTTAATCAAAGTTTTACCAACTGGAAAATGATTATTATCGACGATTGTTCTACAGATGGAACAAGAAAACTTATTAAGGACTATATTTCTGAAAATGATCTGAGTAACAAGATAATCTTAATTGAAAATCAGCAAAGGTGCGGCGCTCTAAAAAATATCTACACCATCGTTTCTGCCTGTGATGATAATGATATCATAGTGTTGTATGACGGGGATGATCGTTGGGCAAACAAGGATGCATTATTGCGTATAGCTCGTGAGTATGTCGATGAAACTGTTTGGATGACCTACGGTTCTTGGCAGGCCTATCCCACAAAAGCTCAAGGAAACTGTCGACCATTACCAAAGCACGTTATTAAAGAATCTGCTTTCAGAGATTATGCCTTTGTGACCTCGCACCCGCGCACATTCTATGCCTGGCTTTTTAAGAAGATTAAACTTGAAGATTTTCTCTATCAAGGTGAATTTTTTTCAGTCGCATGGGATCTTGCTATTATGTTCCCTATTCTAGAGATGTCATCTAAAAGGCATATTCGCTATATCCCCGATATTTTATATTTTTATAATGTCGATAATCCATTAAATGATTTTAAATGTCATACAGAATTACAGCAAAAGCTTGATAGGTTGATCAGGACAAAATCTAAGTATAAGGCGCTTTAAGCCCCTTTGCTTTTGGCAATAATTTTTTCCTGTAAAGTATTAATCTTACGCAAAAGCTTTGCTTGATCTTTGTCAAAATAATCATTTCTATCATAATCAGGGATAAAACCCTTGAGTAATGATTCTGCAAAGTAAAGATGAGAAAAGAGGCCGAATTCTATGCTATCAAGGTATTTTCTACCAGCGTCTACATAGCTTTGGTACTCTTGCTCAGTCATTTGGGTCAGATATTCATAGAGCTTTTGATAGGATTCAAATTCACGCTTATCTATAAAACACCTGTGAGGGATATAATCATCTATGTTAGAAGAACCTAAATATATGGGAACGCACCGACAAAAAGACAGTGATGAATTTTTTCAGAAATGTACCCGGGTATGTCTTTAATATTTTCATAACAGATGCAAAATTTATACTGTGCAAGCGTTGAAAACTTGTCTTTTACAAAGCCTTTATAGCAATTGAATTTATATTGCTGCCAGCCAGGTCCATAAAGATCAAAGTTCTGAGGATCTTGATTTTCAAAAAATTGAATAGCTTTAAGTCGTTCGGTATACAATTGGTCTATGTGATTTGAACTTTTGTTGGCTACCATGGAACAACAAAATTTTTTGTCTTTAAATTGCAAAGGTTCTCTTATAAAAAAGTGCGGCTGGAGATAGAAAGATTTAAAATATTTTTTATTGTCAATAAGTCTGTCGTCCCACGTAAATATCTTTTGAGTTTTTTGTGTAAATTTTTATCAAAATTTTCTGGTCGAACTGTTGGTGGCTCCCAAAGAATTACAGCAAATTTCTCAGGACCAAAATTTTGTAAATAAGTGTTTAAGTTGTTTGGCATATCAAAATGAGTAACGAGATAGGTACTATTGGCATTTTTGGTACATCTGTTTGTGGTAATTTCATAGCCACCTTTTAATGCAGCTTCGTGTGCCATTTTCCAGCCATTCTCTTCAGGCCTATCACTAAAAATAGCATCGTTACGGTCTTCTTCAGAAAAACAATCAAGAAATATTTTTTTTGTTTTTGCTGCAAGTGTAATCACGCATGTAACCATCAAAATGGATAATAATTTTTTATAGATTTTCATAGATTTTCCTTTTTTAAAATTTTTATGTAGCCTAGATTTGATTTAAAAAATCGTCAATCACAATGAGGAAAAGCTAATGTTTTTATATCTCATGACCTTAATTAGTGGCTTGAGTTTTTCGCAAAACAGTGCATTTACTATAGATCGTGTTATTGTGTCAACCGATATGAGCCCAACCTATGTGCAATTTTGGCCAATCGTCGCAAAAGTATGGAAAGGAGTTGTAGGTTTGCCCTGTACGCTGGTGGTCATTGGCTCGCCCGATGAATCTATCGATACAAGTTTAGGCGACGTTATCTTTTTTGAACCTCTAGAAGGTATTCCGACATCATTGCAGGCGCAAGTAATAAGACTGTTTATTCCATGCTTAGATCAGTATCAAGATCAAATATGTCTTATCTCTGATATTGATATGATTCCACTATGTAAGCGGTACTTTAAAAGATCTGTTAAAAATATCCCAGATGATCGTTTTGTCGTCTACAGAGATGGCCTCCACAAGGGAGAACGTTACCCTATGTGTTATAACGCCGCTAAGGGTTGCGTATTTAGAGAAATTTTTAATGTTAAAAGCCTTGAAGATATTCGTGCAGTTATTATTGAATGGGCAGCTCTTGATTTAAAATGGAATACTGATGAGCTGATGCTGACTCAACTGGTTAAAAACTGGCATGAGACTTCCCAACGCTGCGTTTGTTTGGGGCATGATGCAGAAAAACGTATTGACAGATCAGACTGGGCCTATAGTGAACATTTAGTTAGGAAACATTTTTATATTGACGCGCATATGGTAAGGCCTTACCTTGATTATAAAGCTGCAATAGATCAATTAGTTACTTGTTTAGGCATTTCTTTATAGAAATTATTTAAGCACCTTTTTATATTTAAGAGCCTTTTTGAATTTGCCATAATTGGGCATAAAATCCCTAGAGCTAAAAATATGCGTTTTATTGTCAACAAATCTTTGATCCCATGTTATAAAAAAACCTTGTGATATATGACTAAATCTTATAGGAAGAATCTGTTGGCGATCTTGTTTAAATACGGTTAAGTTTTGAGAATAGGCCAAAAAACTCATAATAGTTTGATCATGTCGACCATATTCTTCAGCCGTTCCATCATCAGCAAAATTTCTTACGTCTTTTGCTAGCTCGTATAGAGGCATGAGAAATTTGTCATAAGACCAATGATTTCTCGATGCGCCAATTACTCCACCCATAATAGATTCTTGATCAAGAACCCAATTTGTTAAAGATTCTGATAAATCAAAAAGATGTATAGCATATTGTGTTGCCCCCCATCTTACTGATCTAGCATACTTACCATTCACGATGTCGTCGCCAATCGTACACAAGAAGTATCCTTCGTTTTTTAAATGTATAAATAGGTCGCCAATGGGTCGTAATATCGTTGTACCTGCATCGATCCATAAAACATAAGGAAACATATCCAGTGCCTGTTTTATGATAACCGGTTTCCATGCGTACCAGCCCAAAACTGTACGCTTTTCTTTAGCTGAATAAAAAAACTTCAATTGATCCGGATGTGTTGTTTTTATATCAAGCACCTTAACGCGTTTAATCGAATTGAGATAGTTTTTCTCAGCTTCAGAAAGGCCCAGATCAAATACTGCTATAGTATGTAGGTTTTCAAAATTTGTTGCATGAGAACTTCCAATAAGATTTATCAGTCGTGAATAATATGCTGAATTTGCCGCAGTGCATATAAAAAAAGTTCGTTTGTTCTCTGCTTTAAGCCTCAGGGAGCATATAACGATAAAAGTGATTAATATTTTCAAGAAATTCATGAACATTCCTTTTGAGAAATTGTATATTGTATTGTATAACAATATACAAGACTATTTACAATGCTAAAAAGGGTAAAAATGTTAAAAAAATATATGCTGTTTACTTTTAGTATTTTTTATTTTTTATCTATAAGCGCTAGTCAATCAGGCTATTCTATTGTTCTTGTTCATATAGGGGATACTTTACCTGTGTACATTGAAGCTTGCGTACAACAGATAAGAACTTTTAATGAATGCGATATATTTTTGATCTCAAATAAGCGCGCGTTTGAAGAAAGGCATCCTTACTTAGATCGTTATAACGTTATCTGTGTCACTTGCGAATCTTTACAAAAATCTCCAGCTCACGCATCATTTTTAAAAAGAACGCCTATAGGGAAAAATTGGGTGCGTTTTGCAACCGAGCGCTTTTTTTATTTACAGGAAATTACTATTCAGTATAACCTAAAGAACGTATTTCATATGGAATACGACAACATGCTTTATGTAAACTTAGCGGATCATTTGATCCATTTTGAAAATAATTATTCGATCGGCGCAACGTTTGACAATGACATGCGTTGCATACCAGGTTTTCTCTATATAAAAAATGCGCCTGCAATTAATGCATTGGCTGAATATTTAGCCTATATCGCACCCACCGGAAAAAATGATATGGAAACTCTTGCTCTTTTTAGAACTGAAAAAGGTTTTAGTAAAATTGATCATTTGCCTATTCTTACCAAAGAATATGGCGCAAAGAACAAATTAATAAGTCCAGAGGGATATACTGGCGCGCACGCGCCAGACTATTGCAAAAATATTGATCTTTTTAATTCGATATTTGATGCGGCTGCTTTGGGGCAGTACCTGGGTGGAATTGACCCTAAAAATGGACCTTCTATGCCAGGCTTTATTAACGAAAGCTGCGTTTTTAATCCATCATTAATGCGGTACGAATGGGTATCTGACGCCAAAGGCAGGGCAATACCCTATATTCACTATGCTAATAAAAAATATAGAATAAATAATCTTCACATACATTCAAAACGGCTCCACCAGTTTTTATCGTTAAAGTAGTTTATGTTCTTGAATGCGCATGGCAGCTTACATAATTATAATTTAAAGACTTATAATAATTAATGAGCTTGATACTGTTAATATTTGTCCATTTTAATTTTCTTATTTTCACTTTATAGCCGTGTGAAAATATAAAATTAAAATATATCTCATACTCAGAAGCGCCGGCCCCGCCATCAAGATCTTTTTTGTCAACCAATGAGTAGAATGCTTGCCAGAAAGGTATTTGGTGAAATGTTTCTACTTCATTAAAAAGATCTAAAAGAACAGCTTTTTGGAGCAACATATGGTGGCATACGCCTGAATATTCTTCAAAGACTTTTCTAAAGCTAGGTAAAAACCTTTTTGCATGCTCAAAATAGGGTATATGATACTCACCACTAGTATTATAAAGTGCAAAGCCTTTACTATTTATAAATTTAGTTGGATTTAAAAAAACAGTATCAGCATCTACAATTAAAAAGCTTTCAGAAAGATCAGGTATTACGCAAGGGGCATAGAATTTCAGAAGCTGCTGGTAGTACCAGCCCACCCTTTTTTGTGCCCCTAAGGTAAATTCTGTAGTTAAGCTTTTCAATATCTCATATACATCACGATATGAGAAGGGGTATTTATTTTCAGGAACCCATTCTGCATTATCCGTTATTTTTTTGTTAGAAACTACAAAAATGCGGTTTGCACCTATGCAATTATCTCTTATTCCCTTAATACATAATTCAAGGGTTTGATAATCTTTTGAGTGACATGGTATTATAACATCATAAAGCGCATGCGTATTCTGGATTGAAAAGCCTAGTGTAAGGAAAAATAATATATACAGCATTTTGAATTTCTCTTTTTTAAAAAGATTTATTTTTTACGAAAATTGGTTTGTGTCTTTTTTATTTTATTTAACCAATAATCAAAATAAATTTTGTTTTTTTTAAAGGGCTTACTATTCATTTCTTGAAACTTAGCGATCAGAAATTCTTCAGTAATTTCTTTCCAATCATTTATTATAAGAACTGGTAAATCTTTATAAAGTGGATCAAGAGAAGAAGTAATAACTATAGGTATTGAACCCATCAGTAGCGCTTCCCATGTTCTGTGGCAATCGAGCCCGTTACCGCGTGGGCTAAGTGTAAAAACATGATGTGCTAGGTCGTTAAGGTATTTGCTAAGGTTTGTAGGTTCCGATACTGTGCAATAGGCTTTATCTTTAAATAGTTCATAAACTTTACGTCGTTCTGGGTATGTACTTAAAGAAAAGTTAAGATAGAGAAGCTTTTTATGTGCAACTGGGCTGCTTCTGAATTTTTTGATTTGCTGAGCAAATATATCATTATTACCATGTGCCCATTTACGATTTGCTATGCCTATAGGAATATTAAAAAGTTTAGAATGCTTAAAATCACTAATATTCTGAGCATAAATGGCAATTACTCTTTTCGTCATTTATGAAGTTTTCATACATATTGGTAAAATGTTGGTCGCTATTATGAAAAATGATAATTATTTTATGTTTAATTTCAGGAAAGACTTCAGTGATAAAATTAGATAAAAGATAGCTTTGAACAAATATTATGTCTCCATCTTTTATTAATGAAGTATCAATATTAAGATTATCTTGATCATATATAAGATCGGCTATGCTTGCAAAAGTATCGCCGGTTACAAAAGGGTAGCTTGATCCAAGTGTGGCAGGGTTTACAACACCAATAATTCCCAAATTTAAAAAAAATAAAAAGGTAAAAATTTTCTTTGAATTAATCATGACAACTCACTTTTTTTAGGAAAAAAAACTTCAGATATAACCATACCTTAGATAAATTTTAAATTTAAGAGATGATTTTAATTTTTTGTGATTTTATTTTTACTTTTTTTAAGTTACTATGTAGACGTTTTATGACATACGTTTTATAACAAGACTTTATTAAAAAGGGTAGTCTTATGAAATTTCTTTTAAAGAGCCTGTTGCTCTTTTTGTTTGTTTTTATGACATTAAATTCAAAAATTAAATCCGGGAATACTAAATTCCTAGTACTTATAACTTCTTACTGTAATAAAGATTGGTATGAAAAAAATTTATTATCCATTTTTAATCAAGATTATCCACGTGAAAATATTCGTATTATATATGTTGATGACGTTTCTACTGACGGTACGGCAGATCTTGTTGAAGCCTTTGTTAAAAAGCATGGGTGGCAAGACCGCTTTATTTTGATCAAAAATAGAGAAAGATCTTATAAAACAAAGAACCTTTACGAAGCAATTCACAATTATGGTTATGATCATGAAGTTGTCTTTGAATACGATGGCGATGATTGGCTTGATAATAACAATGTACTTTCTTTCTGTGATAACGTATATCGCAATAATGATGTCTTAGTGACCTACGGTAATTTTTGGGAATGGCCAAGTGGTGCTGCTGGCAACTGGAATATACCTATACCTAAAAATATATTGACCAACAATAGTATGAGGCAGATGAGGGGTATGATCTGGGGAGCTCTGCGCACTTATAAAGTCTGGTTATTCAAAAAAATTAAAAAAGAAGATTTGATGTGGAATGGCGTCTTCTACCAAAGCACCTCAGACGCTGCGATTATGTTTCCTATGCTTGAAATGGCTGGTAGACATCATAAATTTATTAAAGAGCGTCTTTATGTACATAACGTAAAAACACCACTTAATGATCACAAAGTCATGCCAGAAATTCAATGGAAAATTGAAGCTCATGTAAGATCATTACCCGTGTATTCACGATTGACCGAAGAAGAGATTCAAGTATTTGAAAACTAAGCAAGGCGATTGATATGATATTTAAAAAATATTCAATGCACGAAGTGCCTGCGGTGGTTAAAGATTTGCTTTCTGATTCAGAACATTTAGAGCGACGCAGGGTCGAATGCTAGAATTGGTCGCAAAATTATAAAAAAAATTTAAATAAGAAATTTGTACAAATAATTCCAGAAAATTTAGATATATAATAATATATGAAAAATTTAAAATATAAAATTAGTAATTTCTTGTTTCTTATTTTAATTTGCTTTATTTATGTAGACACTAGTTGCAAAATTATATCTATAGGAGATAGTCATTCACGAATTTTTGAAGGGCTTGCTCATTGTCAGGTACATTGGATAGGTCCATATACTATGTATCGTGTTGGTCGAGATGCTCTAAATGCGTTGAACTTTGCAGAATATGATGTTCATGAAAATGATATAGTTATCACCGTTTTTGGTGAAATTGATGTGCGTTGCCACATAATAAAACAAGCAGAATTACAGAATCAACCTGTTATTAATATCATAAAAAGGCTTGTTGATAATTACATCAATACGGTCATTGAAAATAAAAATAATTATAAAAATATTATTTGTATTATCAATGCGGTTATTCCTCCAACTGATCAAATAAACAATCCTAACTTTCCTATATACGGCACCTTGATGGAAAGAATTATTGTGACCAATGATTTAAATTCTTATCTTAAAGAGCAATGTTTTAAAAATAATATAATTTTTTTCGATCCATATGCGAAATGTAAATTATCTGATGGTCAACTTGATCCTGTAATGAGTGATGGAAATGTACATTTAGGAAATAATGGTAAATTATTTCTTCATCAAGAGTTTCGAAAAATTTTAAAAAATTAAGGAATTATATTTTATGGCTTATTTTTATTTAAATAGAAATCTAATTAAGGTTTTTTTAATTTTATATTGTTTTAATACCTATGCATTTGTGAATTTTAGAAATATGGTTGAAAAATCTACAACGGCAAACCACGTTTTGTGCTTTGAGAATTTAAAAAGAGATCATAATTTAAAACCTGAATTTATCAAGTTTTTAAAAGATGTTTTTGGCGCAACGGTATTTGTTGAAACAGGTACCTTAACTGGTGGAACAGCCTATAACGCGTCCCTTTCAATGGACGAAGTTCATACAATTGAACTATCACAGAATTTATATAATCAGGTTGTAAATCGTTTTAGGAATACACAAAATGTTGTGCCATATTGTGGCGACTCTTCCTGTGTTTTGCCTGAAATTTTGAAAAATGATGGCAAAAAATATATCTTTTGGCTTGATGGTCACTATAGCGAAGGTGTAACTGCCAAAGGAGAGCTTAATACTCCAATTTTGGCTGAATTAAATGCGATTCAAGTTGCAGGGCTTAAAGACTCTATCATCTTGATAGATGATATTAGATGTTTCCAAAAGATGTCTACTAATGCTGATGGCACCGCTCTTGAAGGATATCCTGAGCTAGAGGTTATTTTGGGCGCGATCTTAAAAATTAATTCTTCGTATAAATGCTCATTAATAGGTGATATTTTAATGTGTTACATTTCGCAGGAAAATTTTTCAATATCGCCTGTTGTTGAAGCATGTACATTAGCTAGAATTTGCTATCAAACAATGTCCAAATCTGAACGTTTGATTTGTGAAAATGGTATTAAAGCAGGGACAGACAAAGAAAAAAACTTTTTGAATTTTTTATACAATCATTATGGAAATGAAAATATTTCACAAAAATATGGTTTAAATCGTTACTTTAATTTGTGGCATGAAATTTTATATAAATAAGAAATGGGTAATTATAATGGTATTAGCTGAAAAAAATATAAAAATCTTTTTTTTAATAGCTGTTTTAAGTCTTAATCAAAACTGTTTGAGTAATTTTGCGGATGCATGGAAACGTATGCAAAATGATTATCATCGTGTCGATAAAAAAAGTCCAGATGATTCGGTAACACTTAATAGATTTTATCATCCACATTGGCTAGATGCAAAAAATAAAATTAAAAAAATTATTAATGGTTCACCTAATGCTGAATTTGTTAAAATGTCCCCACTGGGCGGTTGTATGCTTAGAGGAGGATATGATAATTTTCAACGATACGAAAAACAATTTCTTACAGAATGTATTTGTCAGGATACCCAGATGCTTCTTGCAAGCGCTCAAGAGACAAATTTTCTAAATTTACCAAGAGAAGTACCGCAATTAAACATATCAACTAGTACTCTTGGGCACCTTTTCTATATCGCGAAAGTGCTTGAAAATGTCGATTATAAAAATATTAATACTATAATAGAGTTTGGCGGTGGTTATGGCAATTTAGCTCGTTTATTTAAACAAATATTGCCAGATGTTACGATTATAATGTTTGATCTACCTGAAATGATAGCATTGCAGGCATTATTTTTACGTCAAACGCTTAGTAATATATCCATAGTTGTGCATGACGTAATGCCGGCTGAATTTGTCAAAGGGGCTATTCATTTAGTGCCCGTTTATCTTATGAATGATTTAGATGTTGATACAGATCTTTTTATTTCAACGTTTGCTTTGTCAGAAGCTACGGATTATACCCAGGAAATTGTTTTTAATAAGAGCTTTTTTAATGCAAAATATTGTTATATTGTTGGTCAAATGCATGGATGGGGCAATTCTTTCAAATTCGTGCATCATTCTAAAATGTTATCTTCGGTTAGAAAAAACTTTTACACTACCTGGTGCCAGCCTTATCATCATGGACTTGTATCGCATCAAGAATCATATGAAATATTGGGAAAGAGATTATGAAAAAATTTGATTATTTATTAATGGTCTTAATGCTTTTGGTAAATTTATCTTTAAAAAGCGAAAAAGTCTTATTAGTTTTGCCAGAAAGAAACCAATATGAAGAGATGTTTTTTCCCGGATTGGAATTTCAAAAAGTTTTGGCAACAGCGTTAAATAATCTTGGTCATAGGTATAGATTTGTTTATCATAGTTTACCGAACGACTATGAGAGTTTCTCAAAAATTATCTTTATTGATCCTAGTAAAAATGAAATAGTTAATAATGCCCGTATTCAAACACTTGTTTATGTGGGTGAGCCGTTTGAACACCCAAATACCATGGATCCTGTTAAACATATGAGATACACCACTCTTTTGACGTGGGCTAATGATAAAGTTGATAATAAAAAATATCATAAATTGCTTTATACTCAAGCATTGTTGTATAAAGATTATAAGCCTGAAGAAGATATTTTAAGGGATAAGTTCTGTTGCCTTTTTGGAACAGGCTATAAATCTCACAATCATCCAAATGAACTTTATTCTGCAAGAAAAAGAACATTGAATTACTTCAAAAAGCATGCGTTTGAAAAAATGGATCTGTATGGTCCTGGGTGGGATAAGGGTGAATATCCATTTTACAAAGGCATAATTGTCGATAAAATCTCATGTCTGAAACAATACAAATTTAGCATTTGCTATGAAAACGTACATAGCCTAAATGGATACGTATCTGAAAAAATATTGCATTGCTTTTTCGGCGGATGCGTTCCCGTTTATTGGGGAGCTGCAGATATAGATTATTATGTTCCGGCAAATTGCTACGTGGATAGGTCTAAATTTAAATCTGAAAAAGAACTTTATGATTTTTTAACAACAATGTCTGATGACGTTTATCAACAGTACCAGCAAAATATAAGAAATTATCTTAACAGTGATCAGTTTTTATTGTTTAGCCCGATCTATTTTTGTGAAATAGTTTTAAAAGCTATTTTACCAGATTACAATAGAGTTAAAGCTTTTTCTGCAGAGCAAGTTGATATTCTGGAGAAAATAGATACCCTTCCAAAACCTTGGAAATCATAAAAAGGATAATATGAACCTTCGATTACTATTTTTGGGACTAATTTTATTAAAGATAAATTTTCTAGAGTGCAGTTTCTCAAATCAACCTTTAAAACGAGATATTGCCAAGTCGTTGACGACATCCGTTATAATACCTTGTTGTGGAAAGCATTTTTATCTACTTCCGGCCCTATTAGAGTGTTATACTAAACAAACTGTTTTGCCAGACGAGATTGTGGTTTCGCTTTCAGACTCCATTGGGGCTATTAATGATGAGTGTATTAAACTTGAATTGCAAGCTTGGCCGTTTAAGTTAAAAATTGTTAAAGCTGAAAGAAGGCAATCAGCCGGGGAGAATAGAAATATCGCTTGTGCTAATGCGTCAGGCGACATATTGATTTGTCAGGATGCCGATGACATTCCTCACCCTCAAAGAGTTGAAATAGCAAAATATTGGTTTGAAAATTATAGAGTCGATCATTTAATTCATCTATGGAGTGATAATGAAAATTCTCTAAATTTGATATTCGATAAAACTGCCTTGAATGTTGAACGATATGTCAATTATCCAATGCCCATACACATTCCTTATGCGCATAATGGAAATATTTGTATAAAAAAAGAGGTTGCCCAAAAAATAAAATGGGAACATGTTTTCGGTTATGATAAGGACGTGCAATACAATCAAGCCGTATATAAAGCCTTTAAAGATAAAATTGCTATAAAAGCCCCTTTAATAGTTTACCGAAATCATTTATCATCCTTTGCCTCATAAAAAATTAGTTATTTGTACTCATATATGATGGAAATAAAGCCTTAATTATTGACTCCCTTATTGCAATAAAATAAACATTTCTTGACAAATCTAAAATGAAATTTTAACGTTTGATTAATTTATTAATAACAATTTTTTTCGAATAACAAAAATACTTAAAAGGAAATAGATGCTAAATTTAAAAAAAATTATTACTCTGCTTATCACTATATTTTTTATTTTCCCAGCACATACTAAAATTTTATCGCCACAAAACATTAATGAATGGCAATTTCTAGATAAAGATGGCATCGTTTTTCCTTGGTATTCCAAACCATTTTTGGATGTTTTAGTCACGTGGAATATTGCAGATTGGGATGTTTTTGAATGGGGTGGTGGTTACTCAACTCTTTGGTGGGCTTCACATTGCAAAAGCGTAGTCACTATTGATAGTCATGTTCAGTGGATGGCTTCATTAGAAGAAACAATTAATGGTTTGCAATTAACAAATGTTAATCTTAAGTTTAGAGCATTGGGGCAAAAGCCGCACATTGGAAATGGCGGCGAGCAGACAGACTACGTTCTGGCGATTGATGAAGACGATAAGCTTTATGATTGTATCATAATCGACGGAGAATATAGAAATACCTGTGCATTTAGAGCTCTTGCTCATCTTAAGCCTAATGGAATAATAATTCTTGATAATGCTAACCAGGCAAGTGTTGGTCTTGATTCGCAGATTACATTTGAATTGCTTAAAGGGTACGAGCATTATTCTTTCTTGCAGCCTGGCCACAGAGACTGGCGAACAGACTATTGGATTATTGGCTCAAGATAAATTTAAAAATCTTTAAATTGCGGAGTACACATGAATAAAAAGATATTTTTTTTAGTGTTGTTTTTTATAAATACACAACTTTTTTCTAAAAAGATTTTAGAAGAAGCATTTGTAACGTTTGCAACGGCAAACTACTTTGGAATTTTAGAAGTTCTTATTGATAGTATACATGAATTTTCTAACCGACCTGTTATTGTTTATGGTGTTAATGCAACTGTTCCATTTTCTAAAGAGCGCTTTCCAAGAATGATTAAACGCAGAATTGATCTAAAGCCTGGCGAATCGGTCTATGATTCAAAAGCTCGTGTTATTATGAATTGCGGAATAAAGTTTGGTGTTTATTTAGATGCAGACATAGTAGTTAATAAAAATATTGATGTCCTTTTTGACTATACAAGAATGGTAGAAAAGTTTCCTTTATGCTCAATTCACCCACAAGACCCAAATGATCAACAGGTAGCAATGGATAAAATGGGCGTAACAGAAAAATCTATGCCTTATATTCATACTGCCTATTTAGTTTTTTCTGACAAATGTATGGATATAATTAGGGAGTGGTATGACGTTTCATTAAAATATTCTCGTCTAGTAAGGCACACAGATGAAACTATGCTGAATGTTGTTCTGTGGAAACATGGTAATACCCAATATCTTCCAGTACATGAGCCCTTTTATGAAGCAATAAATTATTATGAACAAGGCAAAGCGCTCCCTTATTTTCCTATTGATTGGAAAGTTCATTGCGATATGTTCCACGGATGCAAGGACCCTAAATTTGCAGCCGATATTTTAAGAAGGTTAAAGATTTTTCACAAGAGATGATTTTCTAGGGCTTGTCACATAATTGTTTCTGTTTTACTCTAAGGCGTTAGTAAAAATTTAAGCAACACTATGGAGCATACAGCGATGCTTTTAAGATATTCACGTGCTGGTTTGTTTTTTATTCTATGTGCAAGTAATATACAGGGCGCATTAGGGATTTTAGATTATATCAAGCCTTATCTTCCCGAAGATCCTATTATTTTAGAGGCAGGCGCCTTTGATGGTCATGATAGCGTACGGATGGCAAATTTTTGGCCGAAAGGGCAGATACATGCCTTTGAACCTATCCCAGAGTTATATAAAAAACTTACTAACATAAGTATCTTTAGGCCCACTATCCAATTTTATCCTGTTGCCTTAGGGGATAAGTTTGGCACCATGCCGATGTACCTTTCTGCTTATGATACGGCACCTGGTGTAGTTTCTGCATCAAGCTCGTTGTTGCCACCAAAAGACCATTTGATACATGCACCAGAAGTTTTATTTAATAAAGTTATTGATGTGCCAGTAACGACTATCGATCTTTGGGCGCAACAGCATGGAATTGATCATGTAGATTTTTTGTGGCTTGATATGCAGGGGTATGAACAGTTTGCTATAATGGCAGCGCCGAAGATACTTTCTACCGTACGCGTTATTTTAACAGAAGTTGAATTTGTAGAAGCATACAAAGGCCAATATTTATTTGAAGATATTAAACTGTTTTTAGAAGATCACGGATTTAAATTCATAGGTTTAGTAAGCAATTATGGTTGGTGCGGCGATGCGCTATTTATTAGGTAACATATGGAGCATATAGCAGTTTTAAGCAACAGGGCAGAAAAATTTTCAAAGTCATATACACGATACGCATATTATTATTCATTTATTGAACGGCTCTATGCTTACACTATCCCTGAAAATCTCAGGGTGATGCATGTCGGCTGTGCAGATGGTTTTATCTTGCGTTCATGCAAGCCTGCTTATGCTGTTGGTGTTGATGAAGGTTCTTTTAGCCCAACGTTCCAGTCACCAAATAGTACTTTTTATGATTCGTTGCAGGCAGTGCCAGCTGGTGAAACATTTGACTATATTATTCTAAGCGCAGTGTGGCTGAAGCACGCAGATGATATACAAGATTTTTTTAAAGATATACGGCGTTTTTGTAATGCAGATACACGCATTATTATTGAATATTCGTATACCCTTATGCCTATAACACCGCACGATTTGAAGCATTTTTGTGATCTTGCCGGACTTGATATAATTGTAGAAAAAAGAGAGCTGTTAATACCTGTTGGCGTGCCGCTGGTTGCAGATTTTTTGAATTATCTTGTGGCGCGGCTACCTGTTATTTCGCATTTATGTCTTATGAGATTATTTATAATGCGTATAGCGCCCGGACGCTTCGACTATGCTCAGGGTGAGCGGCGGGCAGATTACTCCGTCTCTGTTATTATTCCGTGTAAAAACGAAGCAGGAAATATCGAAGGCGCCGTAGCACGTACGCCGCAGATGGGAATATTTACCGAGCTTTTATTGGTTGACGGCCATTCAAAAGATGCAACAACGCATGTTATGCAAGAAATGGTCAATAAATACCCGGATAAAAAAATAACTTGGTTTGTGCAATCGGGCAAGGGCAAAAAGAATGCTGTTGAAGAAGGCTTCGCGCGGGCACAAGGTGATATTATTATGATCTTAGACGGCGATATCACCGTTATTCCAGAAGAGTTACCGAAGTTTTATGAAGCGCTCGCTTCAGGAAAGGGTGAGTGTATAAATGGCTCACGACTTGTCTACCCCATGGATTCACAAGCAATGCGAATGCTTAATTGGCTTGTGAACTGGACGTTCGGTTTTATTATTTCATACCTGATTGGGCAGCGGGTAAAAGATACTTTATGTGGAACAAAAGTGTTTTTTAAAAAAGATTTGAAGATTATAGCTTCAAGCAAAACTTTTTTTGGTGATGTGGACCCGTTTGGGGATTTTGATATTCTCTGCGGTGCTGCGTACCATAACTTAAAGATAATTGATATGCCGGTGCATTATAAAAGCAGAACGTATGGCGCGCCGGGAATAGCATTTTTAAAAAGTGGATTGCAACTTTTGTATATGTGCCTTATGGTGTTTAAAAAATTATTTTTAAGAAGATAATTTTTTATCTGCACGGTGAAGCTTCTCGATTTTTTATACTAATTTGGGTTAGTGTATCGATATGATTTCAAAAGAGTTCATTAAAGATTTTTTAGTCTATAGTTTAGGTTCAGTACTAGCGCAGGTGAGTAATATAATGCTCATGCTGTTTTTAATGTACCATGTGCCTGCAGAACAGGTAGGCCTTTTGAGTTTGGCATTTTCAACAATAGTCTTATTATCAACCGTTATTTCTTTTGGTCTGCGGCAGCTTTTTATGATCGAATTTTTTAATCTTTCGTCTCAAGAAAGAAAAAAATTTGTTAACGATACTATTATTATTTATGTAATAGTAAGCGGTATTTTCGTATGCTGTGCGCTATTTGGTTACAGGATATGTAATAACTATCTTTTTGCAGGGCATGCCAGTCTATTACTTTATAGCTGCGTCATAGCGCTTACCTTTTTAACATTCTTTACTGAACTATTTTTTCAAGCACTTATGTATACCTTACGCAGTGTGCAGGTAACTGCTATAAAATCGTTCTCAGCCCTGTTTGTTTTAGCGGTATCTGTAACGGCCGTTTATCTCTTCAAGGCAGGCATAGAAATGGTCATCATGGCCCAGCTGGTAAGTTATATCACGATAGTCTGTTACGCAGCTAAACAGTATCATTCACTCGGATTACTTGAATATTGTGACTTATCCCGAGCTGTTAACAAAAGCTATGGGCTTTTGTTTAAAAGTGCGCCCTTAATGCCCACCGTTATCGCAGGGTTATTGCTTGCATTCGGCAACAGGTGGGTGCTCGCGTTGCATAACAATCTAGCAGACATAGCCGTTTATTCTCTGGCTGAATATGTTGCGCCCCTTTTTAATTTAATAATTTTATATCCATTAAGCGGTGCCTATTTGCCACGCATCATGCATCTGTTTAAGCATAGTGATAAAGTAATGGCCGAAAGAGACAACAAACGGCTTATGTGGCTTGCCATGGGCGCACTATTTTTGACCGGCAGCTGCGGATATTTTTTGTTAAAGCCATTAGCTTTTTATGTACTGCCTCAAAATTATTATGAGGCAATCCCCGGTGCGTTTGTAGTTTTTGTTGCAAATATTTTATTGATGGGCACCTATTTTACGTCGTCAATAATTATTTTTACTAAAAAAAGTTATTATTTATTAGTTACTATATCATCAGCGGCACTAACTAATGTGGCACTTTCATATCTTCTTGTGCCAGTCTATGGGATCAATGGCTGTTTTATCAGTTATGCTGTGGCGTACTTACTTTATTTTGTGGTGATGTACGTGGGCAATAGGGTTGTTTTGCGCGCGTACGTAGCACATGCTGTAGCCCACGCAGGTAACCAAAAAACACCTGCTTATCAACCCGCAGTACGCCTTCAAGAAGAAGACCACATATCGTCCAATAATAAAAAAGAATCTTCCAGGGAGCTTGAGGATAAAAATTTTTAAAAAAGAGATAACTATAATTTGCAATATACATGGCACGGTTATGCTTTAATCTATCTCTATTTAATGGACTTTCATGATGCGCTAACTTCGCTGCAGGCTGAAAAAATAATGTGTAGTTATCTGCTAGGCGTTTTGAGATATCGCAATCTTCCATGTATCCGTAAAACCGTAAATTTTCATCAAATTTTTGTTCCTGTAATGCCCACGATCTAAATGACATGCAGCAGCCACCAAGAACTTGGACATGAGAAAAATTACTATTGCCGTATGTGTGTGTCGGCATGCCAGAAAGCGTGAAGTCACCCGAGGCATGGTTTCTGTCCAGTAAAAATAATAATCTAAATATTCTATAAAGATTAAAACCATAGGGTTTTAAATTTGTTACCGTTCCCATGCCGCCGGCAAAATCTGGATTTTTTTCATATGCTTGGCGCATGGTTTCAAGATAATTATTTTCGAGCGTTACATCATCATCAAAGAAAAAAATAATATCGCCGGTTGCCTGTTCTATGCCCCTGTTACGCTGAAATGTCAGGCCCGGTTGTGTATGCAGGTATAGTAAGCGTGTTTGGGGAAACTTATCTGCATTAAAAAGTTGTTGAAATACGGAAATATCTTCTAATTTTTCGGTGCTACTATCAACAAAGATAAGTTCTGTGACCGATTCAGTTTGTGCAATTAATGTTGGCAAAAAAGTAAGCACATCCTCTAATCTGTTGCGCGTACAAATAATCACACTGGTAGTTAATTTTTTCAAAATCTCACCTAGTATAGTAATGGAAATTCTACACAAAGTTCTTGTACCTGTTTTTTTATTGCAGCGAGTTTTTCCTGATCCACAGCATTAATAATCGCCTCATGGGCAAGGTTCATGATCTCACGTGCCTGAGGTTCAAGCATGCCTCGTGTAGTAATTGCCGGCGTGCCTATGCGAATGCCACTGGTGATCCACGGTTTTTCCGGGTCATTGGGAATGCAGCTTCTACTAACAGAAATCCCTGCAGCAGCAAGTGCCGTTTCAGCTACTCGCCCGTTAACTTTTTTTGAACGCAAATCGATAATGAACATATGGTTATCCGTGCCGCCGGTAAGAATATCAAAACCCAGATCGGTTGCTGACGCCACCATAGCGTGTGCATTTTTAATAATCTGTTTTTGGTAATGAATAAAGTCTGGTTGCAGCGCTTCATGAAACGCAACCGCTTTAGCAGCGATGCTGTTCATAAAAGGTCCGCCTTGTAGTCCCGGCATAATCGCCCGGTCAACTGCAGAAGCGTGCTGTGCTTTGCACATAATAAGCCCGCCACGTGGCCCGCGTAATGTTTTATGCGTCGTGCTGGTAACGATGTCTGCGTATGGAATGGGGCTTGGGTGTAAGCCGGCAGCGACAAGGCCCGCAATATGTGCAATGTCTGCCATAAAATAGGCGCCGACAGATTGTGCTATAGCAGCAAAACGTTCAAAATCTATAGTTCTTGAATAGGCAGAAGCGCCAGCTATAATTAATTTTGGCTTGTGTTCTTGAGCAAGTTTTTCAATTTCAGCATAATTCAATAATCCAGTTTGTGCATCAACGCCATACTGCACAGCTTTATATAACCCGCCCGAAAAATTCACTCCGTGTCCGTGAGTAAGATGGCCGCCTGCTGCAAGTGCCATACCAAGTATGATGTCGCCGGGTTGCAATAACGCTGCGTAGGCGGTCATGTTTGCCTGAGAGCCCGCGTGCGGTTGCACATTAACATGATCGGCACCAAAGATCTTTTTGCAGCGCTCTATGGCCAAATTTTCTGCCATATCGACAAATTCACAGCCACCATAATACCGCTTGCCCGGATAACCTTCTGCATATTTATTGGTTAATACTGAACCGGTTGCCTCACGCACAGCCTGGGACGCATAGTTTTCTGAAGCTATGAGATCAATCTCATGCTGTTGACGATGTTCTTCTTTTTGGATAATCGAAAAAATTTCCGGATCAACGATATTTAATTTTTCTGAGTTCATAGCGGGCCCTTACATAAAAGTTTTTATGGTTGGGTAAAGTGTACAATTTTATACATTACTTGGACAGCGAAGCCGTTTACATTTTTTTGAAAAAGATATTTTCAACTTCAGCTCTGCCAATCATGTAGCCTAAAGCCAAGCCTGCCGCAGCAAAAAGAAAGAGATCGAATTTACTAACGGAGTTTTCTTCGTAACAATCTAAACATAATGATGGTTTATTGTCTTTGCATAAGGTGCATAATTGTTGTTGCTCGGTAACGTGACGAAAGACCGCTTGCCGTTCTCTGGTGTTTATCTCTAAAAACCCTTGCAGCTCTTCATATGCATTAAATGCGAGCAGGGCAAAAATGTTGATAATAAGAACTTTTTTAATATCCATACATTCTCCTTTTGAATTATTCATAATATACAAAAATAATAGGTTTTATTATACTAGAGAGTGCTATGACTATTTTGCGTGTAAAAAACCTCTACAAAAAATTTTCAAATCCTGACTTTGTTGCCGTTGACGGGATCTCATTTGACCTTGCTCAAGGCCAGGTCCTTGGTTTTCTCGGCCCAAATGGCGCCGGTAAGACCACGACGATCCAGATGCTTTTAAGCACTATGGAGCCGACTTCTGGCGAAATTAACTATTTCGGTAAAGATCTAGGGACTCATCGTTCGGAGATTTTATCAAAAGTTGGCTTTGCTTCGACCTATGTCAGCTTGCCAGGTAAACTTACGGTTTATGAAAATCTCTTCTTTTATGGCCAGTTGTATGGTGTTTCTCGGGCTATTTTAAAAGAGCGTCTAGAAAAACTTCTTAAGCGATTTGATATGTGGCATCTTAAAGACCGTCGTGCCGGGACGCTGTCTGCAGGGCAAATGACCCGCGTCATGCTTATTAAGGCGTTTTGTATAGAACCGCAGGCGATGTTACTCGATGAGCCTACCGCGTCTTTGGACCCTGATGTCGCTCAAGAGGTTCTTGCTTTTATTAAGGACCAGCAGGAGCAGCAGGGTGTTTCGATTTTATTCACTTCCCATAAAATGGACGAAGTTGCCCAAATTTGTGACAACGTATTAGTTTTGAAAAAAGGCGCTATTATTGCCCATGACACACCTGAAAGGCTTGCTGCATTAGCAGGGCTTGCTCGTGTTGAATTAATCGTTGAAAACCCTCAGGCTGTTATTGACTGGTGTACCCAGCAGGGGATATCTGCCCAGGCTGAAGGTTCACTTGTGTCGGCAAAGTTTGAAGAACATGCCATTGCCGATTATTTAATCAGATTGGCTCAAGCTGGGTTAACCTATAGCCAGATAACTATCGATAAACCGACGCTTGAAGATTATTTCTTACAAATTTCTAAGTAAGGGGCCTTATGGATAGCAAACGTATTGCAGCTCTTGTTCGCCGAACTTTTTTACTTACTTTTCGTGGTCCAGACCCGTTAACAGATTTTTTCTATTGGCCACTTTTTGATATTCTTATTTGGGGTTTTGCCGGGTCCTGGATGGCAAAAAGTACCGATAATCCGCAATATGCCGTAATTATTTTAACGAGCTTGGTCTTATGGCAAGCTGTTTACCGAGCAAATCTTGATATTGCCTATAATTTTCTTTCTGAGTTGTGGTCGAGAAACCTTATTAATCTTTTTGTAACGCCTGTTACCATTCAAGAATGGGTTGCTGCGCATATGATTGTTGGTGCTATCAATGCGTGCATCGGCGCATTTTTTGGCGTTGCAGCTATTTGGTTTTTATATGGTATTTCAGTTATTTCTGTTGGACCAGTTTTTTTACTGCTCTTTGCGTTATTACTTTTTTCTGGATATTCGATCGGTTTATTGACCTCATCGACGCTTGTCACGTGGGGCAACTCAGCTCAAAAACTTGTGTGGGTGATGGGGTGGTTTTTTGTGCCTTTTATAGGCGTTTACTACCCGATCGAGATTATGCCTGTTTGGGCACAAAATTTTGCCTATTGTATACCAATGACCTATATGTTTAAAGTCTTACGGATTTATATTCAGACAAGCGCGATAGATTTTGCAGGTTTGGGTATGGGGTTTTTATTAACTCTTTTTTACTTTTCTTTGGCATTATCGATATTTGTGTACGCTTTTAACGTCAGCCGTAAAAATGGCCTTGCGCGTCTTGAGGGATCATAATCTATGAACAAGCACCGAATTTTGCTTATAGCAAAAAGATACCTTTTTTCGCGGTTTTTAAAATTTGAAGAACTAATCGATTTTTCATTCTGGCCTACCCTCGATATTATTATTTGGGGTGGCGTAGGTTTGGCTTTAGTCAAAAATGGTCAACCGGCTGTGCAGATTGCGCTTTCTATTTTAAGTGCTGTTATGATGCGTGTTTTTACCTACTGCTATGTTAATAATGCGTTTAATTTTTCGTCAGAAATGATGTCGCGAAATATTATTAATCTTTTTGCTACCCCACTAACCTTTAATGAGTGGTTCTGTGGAGGTATGATCAGCGGCGGCACTATCAGCTTTCTACTTCTTCTTTTTTCTACCGTAATTGCATGGTTAATTTTTGGAGTATTTATTCTAAACAGTGTTCTTGGGCTTTTAGTATTTATTATTCCGCTCTTGATCTCTGCATGGGCAGTCTCATGTATTTCCATAATGATACTCATGGTGCTGGGCGTTCACGCACAGAGACTCATTTTTGTTATGGCATGGCTTTTTATACCATTTTCTGGCGTGTATTATTCACTCAATCTCATGCCGATGTGGATACAAAAAGTCGCTCAGTACATTCCCATGAGCTATATTTTTGAAGCCTTAAGAATTTTTTTCTTAGAAGGTCGAATCTCTTTAGCCCATTTAATCTATGGCTATGGACTTGCTATAATTTATTTTATTATCACATTAACTGCATGTAACCTTATGTTTGAGCGCTCGCGTCGTTTAGGTCTTGCTTCACTAGAAAGGGCATAGCATATGGCAATGCAATTAGTAAAATTTATGGCCCATGCGGGCGTTTGTTCTCGTCGCGATGCGGTGCTTCTTATCAGGCAGCAATTGGTAACCCTTAATGGCGTTACCGTGCAAGAGCTTAATACTTTGGTTAACGATGGCGATGTCGTTAAAGTAAAGGGCAAGGTCGTAAAGCCTGAAGCAAAAGTATATCTTATGCTCCATAAGCCAGTTGGGTATATTTGCACCAATTCAGATGAGCAGGACCGTCAAACAGTTTTTGATCTTTTACCCGCTTTTAAAAAAACTAAACTGTTTACCGTAGGGCGCTTAGATAAAGACAGCTCTGGGCTTTTATTAATTACCAATGACGGTGATTGGGCACAAAAACTTTCGCACCCAAGCTTTGAGATCAAAAAAGAATATCAGGTTGTTTTAAATAAACCCCTTGATGTTGTTGATTATAACCAGATCTTAAAAGGGGTCAGGTTAATGGACGGCATGATCAGGCTTGATAAAGTGATATTACAAAAAAGTAAGATACACTTGAAGATTACGCTTCATAGTGGTAAAAATCGCATCATTCGACGTATTTTTGAACATTTAGGTTATAAAGTGCGTGAACTTAAACGAGTTCGTTTTGGTTCTTATGGGCTTGAAAAATTGCCTGTTGGGTGCTATCGCCAAATTAGTTCAAATTTTCTATACTAGTAATTAAGTTTGAGTAAATATCGGTTTTTTCTAGATAATTTCGTAAGGATTGCACGTGATTTTAGCAGGTGATTTTAGAAAAGGTAGTAAAATCTTATATAAAGGCGAACCTTATACCATCGTTGACTACCATCATGTTAAGCCTGGTAAAGGTGGGGCGTATGCGCGTACAAAAATGCGTAATTTGCTCACTAATTTAGTGCATGAAGAGACATTCAGGGTAGAGGAAAAGTTCCAGACGCCAGACCTTGAATATCGTGAAATGCTTTATTTATATAAAGATGGCACCTTGTACCAATTTATGGATCAAGATAGCTACGACCAAGTGGCTTTAAATAAAGATCAATTGGAAGAAGTTTTAGATTTCCTTCAAGAACAGACAGTTTACACAGTACTGTATTTTTCTGGCAAGCCTATTTCAGTTGCAGCGCCATTATTTATGGAGCTGAAGGTAGTTGAAACTATTCCTGGGGTGAAGGGTGACACTGCTCAAGGTGGCGCTACTAAACCAGCAACCATGGACACAGGCCTTGTTTTACAAGTGCCATTATTTGTTCATGAAGGCGATATTGTTAAAGTTGATACCCGTGATTCCCGATACATCGAACGTGTTAAAAAGTAATAGTTATGGATAATAATAATAGTGCGACACCTGTAGATCAGCAGGTATCCTGCGATACTCTTTCTGCGCGAGATCAGCGTGCTTTGATATTGCATCTTTTGTATGCAGCAGATTCTTTTGACTATCAAGTAAGCTTAGACGCTATTGTTGATAATTTCTCACGTGGTTTTGATTGCATTATTGAGCCAACAAGTGCATTAGTGGTTCAAGCGCAAGCGATTATTGACGCAACTTCTGAGCTTGATGAACAGATTAAACCACTGTTGGATAATTGGAAATTCGAACGTGTTGGCTGTATGACGCGCATTATTTTACGCATGGCAGTCTGGGAGCTTGCGCACACCCAGCTTGATCATTCTATTGTTATTAACGAGGCTATTGAGCTTGCTAAAGGCTATGCTGAAAGCGATGCACATAAGTTTATTAATGGCGTTTTAGATAAATGGGTAAAAGAAAATAAGCCTACTAAGTAGTCTTTCTGAAAAAAATACATAAAAAGGGCGGTTAAAAAACCGCCCTTTTTTTTTACTGTTCCATAGGCTGGAAAACGCCATCTGTTGCATAACCATCTGGGTTATCAGAATTAAGGTAGATGATCTCTCTTAAATTTTTATAAAGCTCGTGGTAACGTGACCGCGCACGCTTTACTTCTTCCAAAGATACTCTTGCCAACGTGTATAGCCTATTGCTTGTGATACGGTATCTTCTGTTAGCTCAATGTTAGCAAGTCCCATTTGCAGTCATAAAGCATAGTTTTAAAAAATCCCGTTCCGCTCAATCCAACACCTTAATCTATATCTTGGTAATTTGCTTCTGCTTTCTGGGGCTTTGTAGAGAGCCCAAGTGCCTTTTTCATATCAGCTTGAGTTATAATAACCTCATAACCAGAGCGTAGGGCGATATTGTCTTGAGTTGCTAACTCTTCCATAAAATCTACTGTTGCATTAAGCAAATCGCGCATTTCATCAACGTCTTCTTGTGTAACAGCCACCCAACTTCCTGATAGTTCAAGATCTTGTTCTTGAAGTATAGGCTTTAGTTTATGAAAATTATTGATATATGTTTGAAGCAGCGAAAATATTTTTTGTACCCCATAGTTTTTTGCTAAAGTAATATGCAGTTTTTGAGTTTCTTTATCAGGTTCAAGTTGCTTAAGTAAAGAACTAAATTTTTGAATAAGTTCATCTGGGACTCTTTCTTTTTTAAATTCAGGGTCTTGATCAGATGCCAAATTAAAAATATTTCTTAGCCCTTCAACTTTTCTTGCTTGAGCAATAATAAATTCTTTTCCGTGTTCAATGTTATCGAAAATATTTTTAGTGCCATGATTTTCAGGTTTGATAAAAATGCGATCGCCATTTAAATGGCCAAATAAAATTGTGTGTTTATTGCAAGGGAGATTGTTTAAATCAAGCCCGTAATGCTGGGTTTTATACGCTTTAAAGTGGCTTGATATACGTTTATACGATCCATCAGGTTTATCCTGTGATGAAGTGAGATAATGCAGTAGCTTAAGACCCTTATCTTCAACAACAAATGTCCCTTCAGTAAAATGTTTGTGGTGAACCTTGGATGCAATATCATAAAGAGCCCAAACAATATTTTCTACCTTTTGATTATAAGGCGCACCAACTGCATTACTTGTCTTTTGACTTTCTTCAATTTGCTCAGACGTTAATGGTTTTAATAATCCTGCTAAACCTAATCGTTTTTCTACAGCTTTTTGTAAAGGTTTTCCAAAATAAAATTGCTTTAGTAGTATTTTACCCGAATCGATTTTCTGTTGGTTTCTTTCGTTGGACAATTCTGCTTTGCAAAGGTCCAATTCGCTCATTTCATTGTGCGGACTGTTTTCTAGACGTGGACTCAATGGCGGTGTGCCAAATGGAGAGATGTCCTGAGCTTGAATTGCACTGTACGCCAGCACCATAAGCGATAAGAGTATACGATTTTTCTTCATTATTGAGGCCCTTTAAAATAATTTTATTCTTTTATTATTTTAAGTTTAACATTTTAGGGTCTTGAGAATCAATGAAATTGGCATTCTTATTAAAAAAACCTAAACAAAAATGACATGTTTTGTGGTGGATGGCTATAAAGGAGGGTTCTGGTAGTGTCAGGCGTCCTTCGACTGCGCCCAGGATGAGCGGTGAGGACGAAGACTGGTTGCGGGGGCTGGATTCGAACCAGCGACCTTTGGGTTATGAGCCCAACGAGCTACCAGGCTGCTCTACCCCGCGATACAATTTCTATTCTCTAATGATACGCTCAAATTGACCTTTGTCAATTAAAAACTCCATATTATCAAACTTATTCTATAATTGTTGAAGAATAACTGCAGCTGATGCTGTTTGCCTGGTATGTGTAAGGCTTATTAACGCTTTGAGTTCAGGTAAGCCCAGCCCTTGCCAGTCGATCGATAGCTCAGGAGCATCATTAATTTTTGAAACCTGGCAATTTTTCGCTAAAGTAAGCAAGGTTAAGCTCTTTTGTGGGTAGGCCTGACAAAGAGCCTTGAAAAGTGCTTCTTTGGCCGCAAAGCGAACGGCAAGCCTCTCGGCGCGCTTTTCTGGAGTGCTTAGACAATAGTCTATTTCAACTTGGCTAAAAATTCGCCTAAGCCGATTTTGGCAATACTTATGCCAATGTTCAAAGCGTGGTATGTCTACAGAATCTATTCCTAAGGCAATAATCATTTTAATGCTGCAGGGCATTAAGTGATTTATCTATAGAGCGATACATAAGCGCTTCTTGGACATGTTTAGGTAAAATATCATCACAGTCTTCAAGGTCGGCAATCGTGCGGGAGATTTTAAGAAGTTTGTGATACCCACGCATACTTAAATGCATTGTTTCAAATGCTTTCTTTACAATAGCCTGCGCTTCTGGGGTAACTTTGCAGTGCTCTTCGATCATTTCTGGCGTCATATAACCATTATACATTGTCTCTGTACCAAAGCGTTTAAGTTGGCGTTCGCGCGCAGTAGTAACTTTTGCAAATAAATCAGCTGATGAAGTTGCCGGTTGTGTGTTTTGAGTTTCTTCATATTTAACGCTCGGCAAATAAACTTGCAAGTCGATGCGGTCAAGCAACGGACCGGAAAGTTTTTGCATATAATTCTGGATCTGTTTCTGATTACATGAACATTCTTTATTGGCTCGCCATAAAATCCACACGGGCATGGATTAAGTGCCGCAATAAGTAAGAAAGATGACGGAAACGAAAGTGTTTGCTGAGCACGTGAAATGGTGACGGTACGCTCTTCTAAAGGTTGACGTAACACTTCAAGTGTTGTGCGCTTAAACTCCGTAAATTCATCCAAAAAGAGAATGCCGTTATGCGCTAAACTTATTTCACCCGGTTGCGGCGTTGAACCGCCGCCTACTAAGCCTGGGGATGATATCGTGTGGTGTGGTGCTCGGCATGGTCGTTCAGCTATTAATTGTTCAGCAGGAAGCTTACCGCAAATCGAATAAATTTTGCTTGTTTCAAGCATTTCATTAAACTCATGGGCGGCATAATAGTAATCAAGCGTTGTGCAAGCATGGTTTTACCAGAGCCCGGCGAGCCAACAAAAAATAAATTGTGTCTACCGGCAGCAGCGATTTGTAAGACGCGCTTTGCCTGCATTTGCCCTTTAACTTGGGCCAAATCGAGAAGTTGCGCTGGCTTAAATGATTCTAATTTTTTACGTGAATATAGTACAAGCGGAGCTTCTTTTCTGAGCATTTTAACAATCTCAGTAAGATGATCAACTGCAATAACTTCAAGCCCATCAATTAATGCTGCTTCAGCTGCATTTTCAGTTGGTACAATAATACGTCTAATGCCAAGCTTGTGCGCATCAAACGCTATAGCCAAAACGCCAAATATCGGTTTTATACGACCATCAAGAGAAAGCTCACCAACAAAAAAAGTTTCATTTAAAAATGTAGCATCATAATCACATAAATTTGCGGCATAGATAATGCCCAGCGCTATAGCAACATCAAAAAGCGAACCCTCTTTTTTGATATGCGCCGGCGCCAAGTTAACGGTTATTTTCCGTTCTGGCAACGAGTAGCCACAATTTTTTAGTGCGGTAATAACCCGCTGTTTACTTTCTTTGATTGCTAAATCGGGAAGACCGACAAGAAAAAATTGGAGCATGCCAAATGAAAGATCGACTTCGATTTCGATTTTATACGCGTTTACACCAATAACAGTTGCTGAGTAGAGTTTTGTATGCATCTTTGTAACTTTTTATTTTTTTGAAAATTATATTTTACTCAAAGATTAAATATAACCCAAAAATTATCGAATTTAAATAGCCAAAATTAACCAACCGCGTTAGTATAGAGACAATAATTACATAACTTGCGTTAGACCCTTTACAATAGAAGTCCCATGCGTATTATACAAAATTTCTTGCCGATTTTTTTGATAGTATTTTGTTTTAGATTGCTTAATGCTGGAACAACATTTAATCTTCAAAACCCTATAGGTTCAACGGTATTCGCTCCGGTTTCACAACTTTTTTTTGTTGGTTCTGCAGTAGCAAGTTCAGGTAATGCTGCGGCATTTTCTGTGGCAGTTGCAGGTCCCGGTTCCGTATCTTTTGCCGGTATAACACCAGAAAATATTTATATTCAAGGCATTGAACAAGCTAATCCATTATATGGCGCCCAGATAAAATTGCTTTCAAGCACAGGGCGTACAACACTTGCATCTGACAACCTTCCCTTGGTGGTGATAGAAAATGACCCGAACCATGTATATATTATTTCGTCATACACACAACAAAAAAAACCAGCACTGACTATTTCTAACCAACTACAAGACACTACCGGAGCTGCTGCAAGTGGTATTGAAGCGATTGTTGGTTCTGTTGAAGCATCAATTTTTGCTGCAGTAAGCCCAGCAAGTGGTACCTTTGGTGATGTCGGCAGCGGCATAGCGCAAGCAAATTTAGTCACAACTCAAACGGGTGATCAACTTGATTTCGGTTCACCCATTCCCGTTGATATAACAAGCCCCTTAGTGACTATTGGGTCAAATTTACAATCGTTAACAAACCCTATTTTGTATGTTTCAAATTATAAAAACAAACAAGAAAGAAACGTGGGTACTCTCTTTGCAGGCTTTAATGCGCTTGGTGGCTCAGGCGTAAACGATGGTGCATATGGTGTAATTTCAAGCCCCAACGCGGTAGGTTCTGCATCATTGCCGTTGACTCAAATTGTTCCCGCTTCAGCAGTTACAAATGATTCTATTATTGCAGGCACTGGTGCAAATACCCAAGTGAACATTCATTTTCTTTCATCACTTTTTCCGTCTGTAGGCACGCAATATTTAGTTGTGGTCGGTGGTGTCGGCAGCGCTAATGATGAACCGATTAACGTCTATGCTTTGCCATTAACCTGGATGGGCACATTAGCTTCAGTCAATGCAGCACCAACAACAAATTTATATACAGAGCGTCAATTTGCGGTACCTGCAGTCAATCAAGGTGATCTCTATACCCCAGCAAGTATTCCTGCAATTGTCGGTGGCGGCAGCGCACCGGGCACCATTACCTCATTATCAACCGCCGGAGATTCTGTGCTTATTACCGTTACCGGTGCTACGGATGTGGCAAGTGGTATCTTTTATTCACAGGCTATCTTTGATAACAATTCAGTAATATGTGGTTGGACAAATTGGCAACGGGCAGTAAATTCACAAGGCACTGCGCAAAGTGCGTTTTATGATCGCACAAATTCATATTTTTGGTATTCAACTGCTTTTAACACGAACGTGCAATCGGTTGTAGCAACGTCCTGGGGACAAAACTCAACGCCCTTAGCCGAACTTTTAAATGGCACATTGCCGCAAACCCAAGGTGGTATTCAGGGGGTTGTTGATATTGTTGGTGCAGCTTCACCTTTTTCACAAACGGTTGGCTCGCGCAGCAGCGCAACGATTTTTACCGGATTAAACACCGTTATTTTTGCAGAAACTGCTCAAGATATCGGCGATACACTTACACCAGTAACAACCTACACAAATATAGTTGCAACAACAGACGGAACACTTAATGCGTTTGTAGCGCCTGCTGAATATATCAGCATGACTGGTGGTGCATTAGATAACTTGCAGGCTATTATAGCAGCAACGGTTGTTTCATGTGGTGGCAACTCTTGGATAGTGGTTGGTGGCAACGGCGGTTTGGCCGTTTTGGCATTACCAGATGGTTCAGGAATCCCCACTGAATCTATTACGCAAAATTTTACGGGACTTTCAAATCAACTTACCTGGCAACAATTAGGTAACTATACTAATGTTCGTAAGCTTGTATCACAAAATGGTTCGCTATACATTTTAACTGATACACTTTTTGAACGAGTACGGTTAACGCCAGAAATTATTAATCAAACAGTGCCATTCACTTCGATTAATTTAGCCACTGCACAAACGTTACCAAATGCACGTTATTATTTCTTTTCCGATGTTATTGTTTCTGAACCACTTGTGGTTCTTGCAACTAGTTCAGGTTTATTAATGCCAGGCACCGGCGTGTCTGTTGCAACAGCAATGTCACAAGATGACATGAACTGGCAAGTTGTATCGATGCCAGAAAGTACCGGATGTGCAACACGGTTGTGGGCTATTACCCAAACAGGCAACCCGACAGATCTGTATCTGCCGACACCAGCCGTTTCTGGCAACCTCTATGTCCTTTCGGGAAACGTGAGTCGTGACCAAGCACGTATATACCGTTATGTTATTACCTATAATCCAGCGGGAATTAACTCTGGAACTGTGCAACTTTTTAATGATTTTTTTATACCAAGCAGGCCAACATTTTTTATTAATATCGGCTCATACCGCAACTTTTTTTATACCGATGGCATGTTGAGATCTCTTTCTAGAAGTAGATATCTTTTAGAAAAGCTTTTTGTGCAGGCGTTACCTTCAGTTATTCAACAAGGCTTTAAAATTGTAGTGCCTCAAAAAGGTGGTTTTTATTCCCAAGCAGATGCAAATTCTGTTGGACAGGTACAACGAATATCCGGATTGGGGTCATGGGTAATTCCAGGTGATTTTGGTTTGGTAGTGCATCAGTAAATGAGACAAAATAGGTAGTAAATATGAACATTCGTTATTACATATATATTTTTTTGAGCATACTCATTATTAATGTAGATGCCGTTTTTAGAACTAATGTTTTACAACCGTATAATATTTTCTTGCAACCAGACCCGCGTAATGAAACACGTTTCAGTTTTCAACTTGGGTATGAAGGCATTTTTGCAACGCAAGCCTTTACGCCACGTATTGATGGTACCAATGGCCCGTTGCAGATTTTTCAGTGCAATCAAAATGCTATCGCCGCTTTTAAAGGATTTGCCCCAGAAACGCAAGCCGGGCAATATGCACAAATTTTTGATATAAATGACGACAATACATCACACGGCACCTTCACGCCGCGTGCTGATTTAACAATTCCCTTGAATGGCATGTTGGGCTTGCAAGTAAAATTGGCTCATAATGTTTCTTTGCATGGGTATGTACCCTTTATTTATGCTGAATTAAGTGATATTTGCTGGTCAGAATTTAACAAGCATACTGAATTTGAAGCTAATAATTTTCCGCAACTGCTTTCTACTGTTGGTCAACTTGGTTGTCTAGATTTGTATAATGGTTGGAAGCGTCTTGGCTTTGGTGACACGGTTGTTTTTATAAAATGGCAACAAGATTTTTGGCAAAACAAGCCGGTGTTACGTAATGTTCGTTTGAGTGCGCGTGGCGGTTTAAATTTCCCTACGGGTAAAAAAGAAGATATTAATAAAATTCTTGCGCTGCCTTTTGGCTATGACCAAGGCTATGGCGCTTATTTTGCCGGTAATCTTAATCTATTTTTTAATTATGACTGGCGTTTTATGATCGATTTAGAATTCTTACAACTGTTTGGCAATACAAAAACGCGTAGGATAAAGACAGATGTCGACCAAACAGATCTTCTTTTAATCGCACGTGACAGGGTCTATGTCGACCCAGGTTTTACACAGCAATATACGTTCATGATTGAAAAGCGTAGCATATACCAGGGCCTCAGTGCTGCACTGTATTATCAGTATTTTAAGCATAATGACGACACTTACTACCCGACAACAAATTTTGGTAATTTCCAGATTATAAATGACGCAGAAAGTCTTCAAGAATACACTACGCACCAGTTTATCTTTAAACTAAATTATGAGTTTAACCAATGGGAAACTTCCGGTTCCCGCCCGAACCTTATGCTCTTTGGTAAATATGGCTTTAACGGCAAACGCGCAATTCTGACAAGCTCTGTCGGCTTGCAATTTACCTATGCATTTTAACATCCAGAGGCATTATGAGATTTATTTATTTTTTGATGTTGAGTCAAACTCTCTCTTCATTTCAGTTGCCGGTACTTGATAGGGGTTATGAATTTTATTACCCAACAAAATTATCTGCTTATGGAGAAGTCTGTCCAAAAATAATTGAATATACCTATGCAAATAAATGTTTATTACTTGCAGATGAATTGGCTTGCGGGGCAAATCCAAGCGAACTTTATGACAATGATTGGCCCTATTATGGGTTCACCCCTTTAGGGGGGGCGATATACGCAAATTGCTATTATTGTGCCAAGCTACTACTTGAGGCAGGTGCGTATGTTAAAGGCTATTTTTCTGTACCTTTATCGTTTGAAGTAAGTGATCCAAAATTTTCGCGTGAATATAATGCAAGAAATTCACACCCATTAGCAGCAGCTATTTGCATGAATGTAGATGTAAGAATAATTAATATTCTTATACAGTATGGGGCTGACATAAACATAGGGCATGATTTTCTGGATGAACCCCTTAATCGGACAAGTCTTACGCCCTTAATGCTCGCGGTTGTTATGAATAACAAGCAGGCATTTAAGCTTTTACTGCAAGCTGGTGCCGATCCGGAAATTAGAAATTCGATAGATAATCTCAGTGCCCAAGATTATGCGCGTATATATGATCAGGCAAACCTTAACTGCCATTCTTATGAAGAAACCTTTAGTTCATTGCTAGAAAAATATAAAAAAGGGGCGCTTTTTAATGCGCCCCTTTTCTCTGTAAAAGATTAATAATTATCTAATCGTTATCATCGTCATCTTCGTCATCCAATTGTTCGTCATACATAAAATCTTGAAGAAGGAATTCTCTTATATCCTCGCTAGATACTAATTTTTCTTCTATCTTTTGAATTAAATATTCAGCAGAATCTATTGCTGATGAAGTGTGTAAGTAGTAGTTATATTCTCGCATGCTTAAATCAAATGAAGCAGCTTCATTTAAACAAGGCATTAACTCTTTAAGACTTTGTTTTGCCAAGAAAAAATGCGCCAATTTTTTAATCTTTGGATCTTGGTTAAGATACCTTTGTATATTTTTATCAATTCTTGCTTCTATATCCGCATCATCATTTTTTTCTGTGTCCAAGTTTTTTTCTAATTCAGCTTTATATTCTTTGAGAACTTTAGCAGAAAATTGATGCCATGGTAGATACATGTTGCAATATGCTATATACATAGCCCCGTACTCTACATAATTATCTATTATCTGAGGATGTCTAGTCACCAACTCAGTCTTTAGATCTCTGATAATTTCCCTGCCAAGCTGTGATACTAATTTATGAGTAAATTGGCTATAGTTTTCAAGAATTAATCGTATGTTATCAGGTGAATAATGAGGAAGTACTTTTCGGGCAAGAAAATCCCAAGGTTCTTGTTGTTCTTCGGGCTTGGCTGTTTCTTGAGATATTAAGTTCTTTAGTTCTTTTCTAAAGCTATTAAATACATCTTGATGTGTGTAAGTTGCCATTGATGCGCATGTAACCGCAAAAAGAGCTATTTTTTTAATTAAATTCATAAAAACTCCATTTTTAGATGATTTTTAAGACTTATTGTCTCTTTTAATTATATATAAAATTATCAATTTGTCAATTATTTATATAGGATTGTGAAAAAGAATAGAAAAATAACCTTAATTACCATAAGGCCTTTTTTTGATAGCTTTATTGATTTATAGGTTGAGGTTGTGCTAAATTGGTAGTTAAGTGCTAATTTAGCACAATTTAATTAGGGGTAAGAGATGATTTTTAAACGTGATTTAACAAGCGTATTAAAGCGATATTCAAAGTTTCCGGTAGTTGTTTTGCTGGGACCACGGCAGTCGGGAAAGACAACGTTAGTAAAAGAGACTTTTAAAAAGCATCTATATGTAACACTAGAAGATCCTGAAGTTCTTGATTTTATTACCCAAGACCCAAAGAAATTTTTGCGCGAACATGAAAATGCTCACGGCATAATTTTTGATGAATTCCAGCATGCGCCAAAGCTGCTTTCTTATTTACAGATCGAATCGGATGAAAAAGATCGGCCTGGATATTTTGTGTTAACAGGTTCACAGAATTTTCTCATGAATCAGGCAATTTCACAATCACTTGCAGGTAGAGCTGGTATTTTGCAGCTCACGCCGCTATCAATAGCAGAATTAACTTCAAATAAAATAGCTCCAGAATTTTCAGACGAATTAATGTTTAAGGGTGGTTACCCAAGAATTTATGCAAAAGATTTTACTCCAGGCGAGCTATTTCCATCCTATATTCGCACCTATGTTGAGCGTGATGTGCGCCAGCTTATTAATGTTGATAACTTACTTGTCTTTCAGAAATTTATGAAACTTTGTGCTGGCAGGGTGGGTCAAGAATTAAATATTGCAGATATAGCTACAAATTGTGGTATAAGTCACAAAACTGCAGATCAGTGGCTTGCGATACTTGAAGCGAGTTATATCATTTTCTTATTAAAACCTTATCATAATAATTTTAATAAACGCATTACTAAAAAACCAAAATTATATTTTTACGATACTGGCCTTGCATGTTCACTTTTGGGTATAAGAACGGTTCAAGAACTTAATAATAGTCTTTTTCGCGGGCCTCTTTTTGAATGTTTAATTATTTCTGATTTTTACAAACAATCGTATAATCTTGGCCTTGAGCCATCGCTTTACTATTGGCGTGATCAAAATGGCCGCCTTGAAGTCGACTGTTTAATTGATAGGGGCTTAAAGATCGTCCCAGTCGAAATTAAATCGGGTGAAACCATTCTTAATGATTTTTTTGATAACATAGGTCAATTAAGCAAAATTGCCGGTATTGATCCTTCAAGTGGTTATATTGTTTATGCAGGCCAATCAAGGCAGAGCAGGTCTGTCGGAACGGTTATCGGCTGGTTAGCTGCTGGCGAACTTATTAAGAAATTTGAAAGTGCGTAAGTGTTATATAAAATAGTTATATCATTTCGGTTTTTTATAATACTCTCAGTCCAAGCTTTTGAAATACTCAGGCTAGATTCTGCCAAGAACCTTTCTTTTCCGCCAGAACGGTGTGATTATATTTATGAAATGTATGAGTATATGCCGCCAATAATTAGATATGCCTATAAAGGCCTGGTTGCATATATTATTTGCTATATTAAATATTGTCAATATTGAATAACTGGTATTTTAAATTATGCAGGGTGAATGTTGGCAGTATGGGCACTGAAAATGTTACTACTGCGCAGAGATTGGCAGAAAAGCAACAATAGATTTTTATGGTATAATATAAAATATAAATAGTTTTTTGATAAAAAATTTAAAAATAAGTTAGGTAATTGGCTGATACTATGCATAGGAGATATATAAAAATTGCTTTTTGGGTCTTGGTATTAAATCTAATTTTGGGTTGTTCGGCAATGGATGATTGTTGGGATGAGCGTCTGACTAAAATTATTAAGTTTTATTCATCTTATGGCATTAATACAGAAGAAATTTATTTTCATGACGATAAAATATACCCTGAATGCACATGGCTAGGTGAAAAAAATAAAAGAGATAAAGATTTTACAATCCATGCGTATGCTCACAGAGATAAGCAGGGCAGGAAATTGATTAGTTTTGCCCCACATATTATTGATGAAATGAATGATTCAGTAGCCAATAAAAAACCATTTTCAGCGTTTTTAACCCAACTTTTGCTCCATGAATATGCGCACCACCATTTGGATCATATAGAACAAGCCAAGTTATGGATAGGTAAGCTTTTTAAAAGGCCAACGTTTTCTGAGGAATATCTTTTACATTGTGGCGATTCAACAGAACTTCCTGAATTTCCCGAAGATGTTATTGTTCATAATTTCGAACGTGGCCAAGAGTTTGCTGCCGATGCATGGGCATTTGAGCGCATGACCGTTAAAGAGCTTAAAGACTATTTGGCTACCCGTTTTAAACAATCTGCCTATGAAGCGTGGCAAGAAAGCGACCGCAACGCATATAGTCATACTGGTGGCTTACCTCGTGAGGTGTATGCAGCATGTGGATTTGATAGCCATCATCCAAATGGTTATCAACAGTATTGGTTAGCTGAGGCGATTTTACGTAAAAAAACGCACAATGATGAAAGCTCTTTAAATCGAGTTACCCGTAATTTCTTTGCCCTGAACCGCGACGCTCAAAAAAGCGAAAAAGAGCTTAAGCACGCACTTGCAGGAATTCTTTTAGGATAATCTTTGACAGGCATTAGATGCTTTTTTGTGCGTATATGTATGATATATAAGATGCGTATTGTCGGTGAATCGTGATGTGCATTTAGGCCACGGACATAAAAATGGTTTTCTTTCAGGAAAATGTGTATAGCTATGTGTTTGTAAGCGGCTTAAATGTTTGAATTCTTTGTTACATTCTGAACATACCAAGGGTTTCGGTTTTGTAGCAGTCGGATTTGTTCTTGAACTGGTCTTTAATGTCACTAAAATGCGAGCTGCTGCAAGTACTTCTTTTTGAACGCAATTTTGATTCTCTAGGCAGGTAGCTGTTAGTTGCAGGAGTAATAGGCTTGTAAATATATATTTTTTCATATAGTTCCCTAATTGTTATTCATTAAAGAGTTCTAAAAGCTGAAATACGTTGCTCAGAGTGTGGAGTTTGATTGATGTTGTCGGCAATTTTTGGTTGCGTGCCGTAAAGAGTTTGGTGATTCCAAATTTTTCTATTTCACTTATATGCTGCCCGATATGATTAATCGGCTTAATTTGTCCGGTTAACGATAGTTCCCCCAACGCAATGCATTTTTCTGGTAATGGCTTTTGAAAGTAAGAAGAAAGTAACGCCAACGCTATCCCCAAGTCTAAACTGCTGCCCTTAATTTTAAAGCCACCCGAGACTTTAAAAAAGATATCTTGCCCACTTAACTTAACTTTAAGATATTTTTCTAAAATAGCGGCAATCAAAACAACTTGGGCAGATTCTAATCCGCTGACCACGCGCTGCGGCATGCCGAATTTTGATGCAATAGTCAGCGCCTGGAGTTCTAATAATATCGGGCGGGTGCCTTCCAAATGGCTCACCAAAACTGAGCCGGGAGAATGGGAAACCTCTTCTAAAAGATGTTGGTTAATGTTACCAACTTCTTGTAATCCCGAAGCGTCCATTTCAAAAAAGCCGATTTCATTAACCGTGCCGAATCTATTTTTAACCGAGCGTAACACCCGCGTTTGCCACCGGTCTTCACCTTGTAAATAAAAGACCGCGTCAACCATATGTTCTAATGTTTTGGGGCCTGCCATGAAGCCGTCTTTAGTGATATGGCCACTGAGCATAACCGTGATCATATTTTCTTTTGCCAAACGCATAAGTCTAAATGCAGATTCTTTTAATTGGCCAATAGAGCCAGGCAGCGCTTGCGTGTCAGAAGAGTAGCAGTTTTGTATCGAATCGATAATAATCAGATGTGGTTTGTGTGAAAGTGTTGTTGCGATAACTTCGTCTAAATTTGCTTGGTCAGAAAACAATAACTTTTCATGAATGCAACTTAAACGCTCTGCCCGCTGTTTGACTTGTTCAAGTGACTCTTCTGAAGAAAAATATAAAACGTTATAGTTGTGCGCTAAATGGTACGCCACTTGGAGCATAAGTGTCGATTTACCGATCCCCGGGTCACCCGTTAAGATAATAAACGAACCTAGCATGAGCCCGCCGCCGGTGACACGGTCCCATTCGTTAATGCCGCAGATCATCCGCTTGTGGCTGGTTGTCTGCACATCGGCAAGCTTTTTCATGGGGATAATGCGCGAATTGGTTATCTTTTGCGCTTGGGGAGTTACGGCTGAGACAGAGCCTTGCTCAAGCGTGTTCCACTCTTTACATTCAGGGCATTGGCCAAGCCATTTTATGGTTTTAAAATCGCAGTTCTGGCAGTGATAAAAATTTTGTGGCTTTGCCATTATTTTTTTTAATACTCAGTATATTTTTGTGAATTGTTTTTTGCTTTGTCTACTGGATATTTTTTGCGATTAAGCTCCATTTTTTGTTCAAGAGCTTGTGACAAATTAATATTGTTGCGCGCAGCAAAATTAAGCACCCAATATAAAATATCGGCAAGCTCATGTTCAACTTCTGTGCGATTCGCTTCAAGTGTTTCAGTTGACGCAGAACTTTCACACCAGACAAAGTGCTCCATTAATTCAGCCGCTTCAAGGCTTAAGTACATGCTCATGTTTTTCGGTGTTTGAAACTGGCGCCAGTTGCGTTCATCGACAAATTGCAGAATGATCTCTTGCAGCTCTTTAATGCTTTTGTCTTTATAATCCATAAAATTGTAACCCTTTTTGGCTTTCGTGATGATTGTTATAGGTTATCTTAAAGCAATTTCTGCACCGGGCTTGGTAACAATCTTCTGCGCCGATGTGTATTAATGGGTCGTTAAAATCCGCAGGTTTGCCGCCAACAAGGCGTTGCGTGTGGTGTGCATCTGACCCGCAGACATTGCATACCGCTTTAAGTTTTGTGACATTATCTGCAAGTGATAATAAATCAGGCATTTTGCCAAAGGGTAGCCCGCGAAAGTCTAAATCAAGGCCTGCAACAATAACGCGTTTTTTTTGTGCTAAAAGCTCCATGCACAATGGTACTATGCTTTCATCAAAAAATTGAATCTCATCAATGGCTATAATATAGGTTTCTGGTAAAAGAAAACTCTGTATTGCCTGTGCATTTTCTGCAGCAGTTGCTGGGTATTTGTAGCCGCTATGTGCATTAATATGTTCAATAGTCTTGCGGGTATCAAGGCTGTGTTTAAAAACTTGCACGGGCTGTTGGGCAAACTCTGCGCGTCTTATGCGTCTAATGAGCTCTTCAGATTTGCCAGAAAACATTGAGCCGCATATTACTTCAAGGGTGCCTTTTGAGATATTTTGCATAGGGAGTCCTTAGTAAGAAATTTTTTTTACACTGTTTCTTAGCGTATCGGATTTTCTCTTAATAAAAAAAGGGGTTTTTTTAGCAACCCCTTTTGATACTAATAACGTTAGTTTTTTTGTTTAATGAGTGCGCCAGAGTCTAAAGCCTCTGTATTTGTAAGCTGGCAACTCTGGATGTACGTCTTGCATCTCTGCGTCGGTGAAGTTATTTTTTTGGTAAAAATGTACAGCGGGAGTATTAATTATTCTTGTGCAGACAACCACTTCTTGAGTGTCGGGCGCTATTTTATCGATAACATCAAGGGCTAAGACTTTTCCAAGATCTTGTCTTTTATGTTTACATGCAACAGCCAACTGTCGAATATAAAGTTTTCTCTTTTCTGGCATAACATCGTGACCAACAAATCCAATAACTTCTTGAGTTTCCACATCACGTGCAACTAGAAAATAACTGTTTGGTTTGTTGTTATTAAAATCATTTTCTTCATCTTCAAATGCTCTTTTTAAAAAATCATCCAAAAAACCGGGTTTATTTTCTAAATAAAGCTCATCTGGTGTAAAGGCGGCGTAGGCATCTTCAAAGCTCTCACACAAGGTTTCTTTGCCCGCCTGAAAAAGTTGACCATCTTGTGCTGCTGCAAGTTGAAGTATTTCAACTTTTTTACCATTTTTTAATGTTACTTGATCAAGAACGGTATAGCTGGTAAGATACTGCGCGCTAAAAATTGCACAAACAAGAGTTACATGCTTTATATAATTTTTCATAAAATTAATTGCCTTTGGTTAAGATTAATCAAAAAAGTAACAGCGTAAATTATAGATCTAAACGGCGTAGTGTCAATTATATTTTATCAAGAGGAATATCGTGTATCGGATAATTTTCCCATTCTTTATAATCAAAGTGCCACCATTCTGTTTCCATTGCCATAAAGCCATGTTTATGCATAATATCTCTGAGTAATTTTCTATGCCGTATAACTTCAGCAGGTAAATCTGTGTAGCTATAGTGTGCACGTTCAGAAAAATCATCAAACGCTGTCCCCATGTTAACCTCTTTACCTTCTTTATCAACAAGCGTTATATCAACTGCGCAACCACGGTTGTGGCGTGAGCCGGTCTGCGGATTTGCAACATACCGTTCATCGGGCATTATTTCCCAGAAAATATATTGAACGTGTAAGGGGCGATACGCATCCCAAATTTTAAGCGTATAACCGTGCTGTTTAAATTCATCAGCGGCCGATTTAAGAGCATATGCTGCAGCTTCAACCAAGTAGCAGTGTGCAGTTGGATAAATCGTCTTACCCGTGAAATTGTTTTCTGTTGCATAACGCATGTCTATGATAAGGTCAGGGATTATTTCGTTTAAAAGAATAAACTTATTCATGCGTTTTCAGAGTTTAAGGGTCTTAAAGAGACTTGCTATAAGTATAAAATAACTTATAATCTTTTGTCGTTGTTTTTTTAAAAAAACGAATTAAACTGAACGGTGTCTCTAGATAATTTTTTTTTACAAAAAAAAGGATACCTTTATGAAAACAGTACGTTTCGTACCAAAACTATTCTTGCCACTTGCGTTATTAACCATTTCTGCAGTTTATGCTCAAGATGATTCAGGTGCTTTGCAAGCTCCAACTGCTGAACAAATTGCAGAACAACAAGCAATGCTTAATGCTGCTGGTGAACAATTAGCTTCTAATTTACTCAGAGACCCAGATTTAGCTGACTGGTACAACAATGCTTCTGACGATGATGCTGCAGCATTTGATGCATTGTGTGTTCAGTATGCGACATTAAATATTATTGTTTACAGTCAGTTTTGCTCCAAATTATAATCAACTCTTTAATTCATTGAGTGATTTAACTGGTCGCACAAATTGGTCAGTACAAATTAACTTTATCTCAAATGAATTAGCTCAGGCGCTTCAAGCACAAGGACAAGATACTGTCGACGCTGATGACGCTGATGATTCAGATGACGATTCAAACTAAGTAAATTTTTTAATTAAAATTTCTTTTAAATAAAACAGTGCGTGAAAACGCACTGTTTTATTTAGATAGTTATAATTTTTTTTTAATTTTTTAGGGTTTTTATGAAAAAAATATTCTTATTATCACTCTGTTGTTATGCATTTATTTTCTGTGATACCGAACCTTTTGAGATTATTCAGATACAAGAAAGTTTCTTGGAAGAGATTTTGAAAAATTACCCAGACCTTACCACCTGGTACTCACAGGCAACTGATGCTCAAAAGGCCGAGCTTGATGAATGGATTTGTCGTTTAGTTAACCTTTCGGTAAATGTTATTCGCAGATCTGATGGTGAATTTATTGATTTGCTACAGGAATTTGAAGATATTACCCAGTTGACCAATGCAAAATTAGTAACAGCAATAGACGTCACCCTTGAACCTACAGTAGAAGAAGATGATGATCATGTTGTTGCCACCAAGACAAGATGCGCGACCTTGTAGGTGCGATAAGAATTCTGACCGGTTTGCAAGGTTTACACTTTACGTTGTCTGTTAAGATGGCTATTGAATAAGGCCCAGCTTCAAGTTTTTAAGCTGTGGCCGGGCTTTGTAACGTCAGAGTAAAACTTGTGCTTCTCGGTCGGTAATACATTCCCAGAGAACATATTTTATATAATCTTTTTTAGGCGTAAGAAATTCTTCGGCCTCAGCTGTCCCGAGCCATTCGTAATGATGGTTTGCAATATCAGCCTTGATGTATTCAAATACCTCTGGGTTGAGAATGTCTTTGGTTGAGCGCAAGAAGTAGCCATAACGGTATAGCAGTGTCCAATAAAGGTGATTAAGCGTTTTTGTTGAATATATAATGCCGCATTCATGAAGCTGGTGAATCTGTTCTGCCAAGATACATAACGAATCCCATGAATCGTGTTGTGTCTGCGGGTTCCAGACTATTTTTTCTAATGCACTTTCAATAAAACGAGATACAACGTTTTGCAGTTCATGGACAGGCCGTTTTTGTGCAGCCTTTGCTACAAGTTCAGCGATCTCCCGCGCGGTAGGGTTAACCACCTCATCAAGAGTGCTCATGAACGTGTCAAAACTATTTACGCCGTCCATGGGGTTGTTTGAAAATTTAGTAAAGCGATCAAAAAATCTTTTATTAAGAACGTCACGTATCGATTTTTCAAGTTTTTCTTGTTCCTTTTGAACACACATGTCTTGCAAATATCCTGGTAATTGGTCGAGCAATAAACTAAACGATAGGGCATTTATCCAGTGGCAATCTTTCATGCGAGTATGAAAAATATCAAATACCCCCAACACAAAATCGTACGGTTCTTCTACGTTGCTGCTATAGTGCAGGAGATACGCAAGGTGCCCAAAGTGCGAAGGCAGCACCGCCTGGGTATACAGGGGCGAATTAAACTGCTCAATAAAAAATGACTCAAGTCCAAGGCGAGTAAATACAATCGGCGCGGTTAAGCCTAAAAGGGTTTCCCGATTAATTTTAACCGCATGCATATGCCCCAAGCTTACAAGCGCTATACTACATAATAATCTTTTGATATTCATGCTTTCTCTTTCACGCTTTCTCTTTAATAATAAGATAATTCTTTTATCGATACGTAAAAAATGGTACCATACAAAGGTGACTCTCTTCAGATACCAATAAAATTCAAATACAGGTAATTTTGGTGACCCATGGCGCTGTACTATTATAAAGCACTTTCAAAAGACGGGAAAAAGGTTTCGGGCACGCTTGATGCCCCCTCGCTGTCGCAAGTTCGGGAAATGCTTGTTAAACGTGGTCTTTACCCGGTTACCATTTCTGCAAGTCAAGAAGGTTCAAATTTTTATAAATTTTTTAGAGACTTTTTTCAAAAAAACTTCGATTCAAAAGATCTTATTTTTTTTACCAAACAATTAGCCGTTCTTTTAAAAGCTGGTGTGCCGCTTTTGCAGGCGCTTGAATTACTTGTTGAACAGACTGAAGGGCAGTTGCGAAATATTGTCATTGATTTAAAAGATGATATCAAAGAGGGTAAATCTCTTGCAGAAGGCCTTTCTAAGTATCCAAAAATATTTTCAAACACCTATGTTCAATTGGTAAAAGCTGGTGAAGCAAGCGGTAAGCTTGAATCGATTCTTGAGCGCTTAACCAGTTATATTGAACGGGCAGAAAGTCTGCGTAAAAAAATTAACGGTGCGCTCACGATGCCGGCTATTCAGCTTGCTATTGCACTTGGTGTTGTTGTGTTACTTTTGATAGTGGTTATTCCTACCATAAGCACCACATTTAGCTCCCTTAAAATGGAGCTGCCTTTTGCTACGCGCTTTTTAATGGGACTTTCTACTTTTGTTATTAATTATTATATTTTCATACTTGTTGGTCTGGTTATTTTCGTGGGCGGTTTTATTACCTGGAAAAGAACAGACGCGGGTGCACGCTTATGGGATACCTTTATATTAAAAGTTCCTATTGCTGGGTACTTTGCACGCATGGGTGGCCGTTGTTCAGTTTAGTAGTACCCTGGGTATGTTGTTAGAGGCGGGCGTTAATTTGGCTGAGGCACTTACTATTGTTACGACTATTATTAAAAATAGAATATTAGTTGATAAATTGCAGCAAGCGCGTGAAAGTATTATTAAGCAGGGTAAAATTTCTGAGTATTTAAAAGATACGGGCATGTTCCCCGCAGTTGCTATTTATCTGATAAAAACGGGTGAAGAGAGCGGTACATTACCCGATATGTTGTTGCAAGTTGCAGTTATTACGATGTTGAAGTTACCGAATATGCCGACGGACTTGTTGAAAAAATTACACCCGTAACGACCATGGTCATGGGCGTGATTGTTGGTTTTGTGGTCATGGCAATTGCTGGACCGCTTTTTAAATATGAATAAGAGTCTTGGTGAAGGTTTTTAATAGTATCATTATTATTTTTAGGAGTTTTATATGTTTACCATGAAAAGGGCGCAGCCAGGGTTCTCATTAACTGAGATCATTATTGCGCTGGCAATTATAGGTATTATGATCGGTGGAACATTGGTTTAACCAGTTACATTGGTCAAGCCCGCCGCAGATCTGCAGAGGCGAATTTACGTTTATTTAAAAACCAGATAGACCAATACCGTCAAGACACTGCAGCATATCCTGCGTCATTGAGCGATTTAAAAGATCGTCCATCTGAAGAAAGCATCGCAAAAAAATGGAAAGGTCCTTATATTGA
>CAWKEK010000011.1:0-88217 GCA_963848615.1 uncultured Candidatus Babeliaceae bacterium | reverse complement strand
ATGATAAATTAAATTATACCTCCAAGACCCATAGGCGGCGCGTCACTGGGGCCAGGGGGGCCAGGCCCCCCAGTCAATTTGATCAATAATGAATTTTTCACAATGTAATGATTGTAGACTGCGTTTCGTAATACTTGTTCATTAAAAATTTTAAAATACTAGTTTAGGTAAAATGTGACACGTACAGTAATCAATTACATGCATTTTTATTTTAGTCATGTGACTAATGTGAGTGATTAATGATTACATAATACTTATCGATCGGTCACATTGTCCTTCTGACTGGGTGTGACAGTGACAAATCTGAATTTGTGACTAATCTGCGTATAGTTTAGCTGGTTTTCTCTACGGGACCAACAAATAATGTGACTAATTTGCGAAAAGTGACTAATGTGAGTGTAGACACTGTACAGTACATAGTTTTATGTGAGTTCTAGTAAAAGAAAAAGCAGTACAAATCAGTCAATTGTTGTTAATTTTTTAAAAAATTTTCTCAAAATTTTCAACAAATTTTCAAAATTTTCGTAAAAGTTTCTACAAATTTTCTACAAATTTTCTCAAAAATTTTTCAAAATTTTATCAAAATTTTTGAAAATTTTTAAAATATTTAAAAATTTTAAAATTTTATTAAAATTTTTTAAATTTTGGAAATATTTTAAATTTTTGTGCGAATTTTATATAAATTTTTCGAAAATTTTTTCAAATGAGTAATTTTTTACTAAATGTCCCCCAACCAAATCCTGGCGACGCCCCTGGTTAACGTAATGTACTATTTATAGTATTTATTGGATATGGAATTTGGCCCCCCCAGTCAAAAGTTTCACGCGCCGCCTATGCCAAGACCCTTCAGATGCTAATTCCTGGTTACGGCCCTAAATATTTTAAAACCAGTACAGTTACTTGTACATTCATATATAAATAACTATACGGACGTATACGCTTATACCCATGATATGCAAATGTAAATATAGAAACGTCACGGTACAAAATTGTGAAATAGATGGATCGTATTTCTCTTGTATCTACCAAATTGAAAAGCCGCTTTTACAAATTGCTTATCACGTTTTCACTTCTGTTGGTGCTTTTGCTTTTACATCCCACTCCCGTATACTTAGACGCTCGACCTGCGTCCGGGGCCAGTTGGCAATTTTATAGTTTCTGGCAAATTTTTTGGGAAGTGCACTTGGTACACAATCACTCGTCGTTCAATGGTCTGCCCCTTTGATAAATCTACAACCGCCAGTCATGAGCTACACGATTTCGTGGAATGTCGCTTTGTATGTAGCTTTCTTCTTTCTAATGACAATGAATAATGAGTTAACCAGCTAAATCATTGGGGTAAACTTTTCATTACTTTTGAACTATAGCCCTTAGATTTTTGAAGATTTGTGTAAAATCATTATTTTGATACATTGAAATCTCTATTTTTGACTATTGTAGCCACTAGCCATAGACGTCGGGTACATTTAACAATGGGCTGAATCCTTCAAATATTTTGAGGCTATAAAAATTTTTCACCATTGAAACCAACTCAAAATCTTAAGTTTGTTCCCTTCAATTTCCAATATATTAGTCACCCGACTGGCCGACTCCTATAATTGTAGCCTCATAGGTTGTGGGTAAAGTTCTTTCTTCAGTTCTAAAAGGCTGTTGAAACCAATTCCAATGATTTTTCAAGATAGACGATAGATATACACAAAAGAGCAAAAAGAGGGAATCATTTTCTGAAATTTGTAGTTTGTACATTGTTCGTAAAGGTCTCAGGTTACATCTACTGCTACATTGTCAGGCACTACAACGCAATACATCATTAGCAATCAACCCGCTTGCATATATACCAACGTCACGGTTTTTGCTACTAATTTATGCTGCAGCGGATTCTACGCTTCAAGTGCACTCAATTTCACTTTCATCGGCAGTATGTGTAACTTCTTTACACCTAGACGTAACCACAGAGTTTTAATATACAGTCGCGAAAATGTGATTGAATCAAACTTTTGAAAAACAGATTATACAGTTTAAACGTACTTGAGTAGGGTATCATTATAGCAAAATATTGAAAAAGCTGGGTTACTATACTTCGTAAAAATGAGCTCAATGTTTGAAATCTGCAGTGAATTTGCAATGATTTCTATGGAAGGCGCAATCGAGAGAGCGCACTGAATGAGATTGAGCAATGGACAGAGCTGTCTCTCGATTGCGCCTCCATAGAAATCATTGCAAATTCACTGCAGATTTCAAACATCGAGCTCACTTTTACGAAGTATAGTAAGCCAGCGTTTTTCAATATTTTGCTATAATGATACCCTACTCAAGTACGTTTAAAGTGTATAATCTGTTTTTCAAAAGTTTAACTGAAACCACCATTTTCGCGACTGTAATTCATTTTGGACAAATTGAGCCAATCAATTTGTGTATTCATACATTTATTCTACATCAATTCAAATTAATTTTATTGTTAAATCCATAACGCACAATAGAGGTCTGACAAATAAATTCAATATATATTTCTAAATATCTTTAACATCTGAATTAATTAAAGTCTTATAATTAATTTTACTTAAACTGTTTCATAATATTTAATTTGTTTTTTATTTTATATTAATTTAATATTTTTCACTATAAAAATTATACTCATTTAATAATGGAACATAATTAATTTAATTAATACTTAGCTCACTAATATAAAAGACGGCATATAAAACTCTTCTAAATTGATTATACAGAAATAAAGATTTAAGGTGAAAATTAATAGTAACATAGCCCCTGAGGGATACAACCCGAGCTTCGTATTCGCGCCCAACACTTAAAACCGCTGAGCCATCCAGAAACCTTCCAATCGAACTAATCTGACCGCATGCAGCATATATGATATAACATTTAAATGTCGCCAGAATTGATAATTCTTAACTATTTTATTAATTTTATTTTTTATGTTTTTAAAACTGGCAAATTTCTTTTTAACCCTTAACTACCGAAGGTGGGGTCTGGAGAGACCCCACTTTTTTCACTTTGCATTATAAGTACCATTAATTCTTAATATTTTAAAATAAAATTTTAGATCTAAGTAGAGTTTAAAAAATGATTACGATCACCGTTGTTAGTTTTTAAAAATATTACGTAATTTTTGAAATATTTGAAAATTAAAAATTTAAAAAATTTAAAAATTTTTTTCTTAAAAGTACGTCAAAATTGCATAATAGAATTCACATATTTAACAAACACACATTTGAAATTAAAATTTTTTAAAAATCGAAGTTGGAGAGTCTATATCTGAGTTTAAAAAAGTTTTGAAAAATATTGATGTTTAGATAGTAAATTTAATTCTTTAAATTTAAATATGCAAATTAACCAACCAAATTATTACAGTATTGGGTTATCATTAGAAATGTTAATTATTAATTAGCATATTTTAAAATTAATTTTATGAAATTAAAATTTATCAAAAATTAAAGTTCCTCAATATATATCTAAATAAAAAATTTCTTTCAGATATATTAATGTTTAGGGGGTAAAATCGTTTTTACAATACAGTATATGCAAATGAAGCGCTTAAGTTTTGTAGCATCACAAAAAGTCGCTTCGTTTTTAAGATTTTTATTTTAATTAATTAACATATTTAGTAATTAATTATTTTAATTTAAAGTTAATAACATGTGTAGCATTGTTTATAGTATCTATGTTTAAAATTTTATTAAGATCGGTTAATGTTTGGCGAAAATAATGGTATTTCTTGTGGGGTCATTTTAGACCCCACCTTCGGTCGGTAACAAAAGTTGAAAACGTTCGGTAGTTAAGGGTTAAATTTTCAAAATAAATAAAATTTAAAATTTTGAAAAATTAACTTTTGCTCTCGGTGGTTTAGTGGTTAAGACGCTGGTCGCGAAATCCAGAGGTCGTGGGTTCAAATCCCACCGAGAGCAAAAGTTAATTTTTCAAATTTTTAAATTTTATTTATTTTCAAAATTTAAAATGAAATTTTAATTTTAAATAAAAATAAAAATAAAATTAATAAAATAATTAAAAATTAATAATTTTGACGACTTTAAATTGTTTTGCATTGTGGCTGTATGAGTTCAAATTCCAGATGGTTTCTGGATACTCAACACTCGTTCAGTTTCAAAGCGGAACACGAAATTCGTGTTGTTCACTCAAACTCTAATCTTTAATAACCGCTTTACCCTCTTCTCAACTAAAACAACAAAACCCCCGTAACTTTTGAGAATTTGAAAGGCAAAGTTGTGAGCTGGTAAAAGCTTATTAAATTTGGAAGCTTTTATAAAAAGTTTTTCGCTATAGTTCGGGAAAGATAAAAGTATTAGTAGGTGGAAGCAATTTCAATGAATCACAGTTTAATCGCGCAACACAGGCACGTCGACAACTGGGTCGATCTTTAAACCCCTTATTTATGCTACAGCAATTGACCATGGGGCGCGCATGGACGATATCTGCAATGACGGAACCGATTACCATCGAATTTAATAACAGCCAATGGAGCCCACGAAACTATAACCACACATTTGTGGGCCCGTATACATGGGCGTATGGTCTTTATAAATCACTTAACACCATCGCTATTCAAACGCTTTATAGTGCAGGCATTCACTTATGTATTAATGCAGCACATGCTTGCGGCATAACGCAAGAAATGCAACCTTATCCGTCACTTGCATTAGGATGTGTTGACGCCACACTATTACTTGCCGGTAGCATGTTTAATTGTTTTGCACAGCAAGGGAAATATCATGAACCATATTATATAGAATGGATAAAAAACAATCAGGGCAAAAAAATTTATAAGCATACCCCCGAAGAACGCCAAGCACTCAGCTGGTTTGCAACAAGCCAAGTATCTGCAGCACTTGCTGCACGTATGACACAGTTACAAAAGAAACAACCTGCAGGCAGTCCATTACACGCATTCAAAGCCGGAACATTAATAGGTAAATCTGGCACCACAAACGATGCGCGCAACTGCTTTTTTGTAGGGGCAACACCACGCTATACTGCCGCAGCCTATTACGGCAACGACAATAATCTTGCTATGGGCGATAGCATATTTGCATCACAAACTGTTATGCCATTAGTTGTTGAAATACTCAAGGCAACTCAACCGACTCAGGAGGAACGCTTTATGTACCACCCAGATTTACAAACAATTATTATTGACGAAATTACTGGCCTGCATAAAAAAAATCTTGATGATTCACAGGCCATTGAAATTTTAGTGCCACGTACGCAACTATCACACGCAGAGTCTCAACGAAAATAATTTTTTAATGAAAGGATTTTCATGAAAAATAAATTCACCTTTTTAATAGTTACAACATTAAGTCTCTCAAGAGTTTATGGCATAACTGAAGCGGAAGTTAAAGAGCTGCTTAAGCCTACTATTCAAGCATATAATGGCTTTCTTTTCGGCTGTTCAGACCCGACGTATGGCGATTTACCTGATGCAGAATTTATTGATAGTAACAATAAAGTGAATAAGAACCCAGGTAATATCCAAGCTCGTGCCAGCAGAATGAGCGCTGGTTATGCCCTGCTGACCAATTATGTATCAAACGGTCAGCTCTTTTTTTAAGCCCTGAGGCTCAAGATTTTCTTGCAAAAACTACGCGTGAAGATGCTGAGTTGGTCAAACCAAGGGTAAAGACAAACAGCTTGGCTCATGAACATGCTGTTATGGCTCTTATCTTTTTAGATTCACTCAAAAAATAATATGTGGATCCCCTATGAGTTCGGGGATCCACACGCGAATATATTTTGTGCAGATCTTGTTTAGGGTGATCAACCCAACAGTGCATTAAGCTTTTCTTTTAAGTCAGCAATCTCTTGCTTAAGTGCCGATATTTCTGAGTGTGCAGCTGATACATGCCCTTAACGGCTGCGAATAACACACCATCTGCATCAAGCGTGCTGATACCAAGAGGATCTTCACCTAAACCAAATGCTGCATGGAAATCCTGTGCGTAGGGGCCCATGTGGCGAATAGATTCATCTTGTGCTTTATAACTCCATTTTTCAATTGGCATTGCAGCAACTTTTTCTAGCACCTCTATATGATTAATGGTTTCAAAATTTCTCTTTTTATTTTTATCTGAAATTGATGACCAAGCGGTTGCGTTAGCACCCAACGTAGCACCAGTAGTATTATCATTTGAAGTGTAGAAGGTATAGCCATTCTTTGCACGTGCAACAAATGTATATTGAGCTGGTGAACTTGTTTGGGCAGAACCATCTGACCAAACGAAAGAATTGTATGTTGGTCTAGCATTTACACCTGCAGCAAATGCGTAATCGCCATTTATAAAATTATTAGTACCACCTGCAATGATACTACCAATACCCACTTGAATAAAATTTGAAGAACCACTTATAATTGCAGAGTAGGGAGCAGAATTACTAATTATCTTATTATTTATACCACCTCCGATAAATGACGCATTTCCTTGTGCAGTATTTCCTGCGTAAATAGTTCCATCGTAGCCGCCACCAACAATGGCAGCTCCAGATGCTTGTATTTTATTACCATAACCGCCGAGAATAGTTGAAAGCAAATAACTGTTTCCAACGTTACCAATACTATTGTTAACTCCACCACCAATAAAAGCATTTGAACAATTAGCATTAATAGTGTTTGAAGATCCACTTACTATTGCTGAATAGGTAGCTCCATTATTGATGATATTATTTAAACCACTTCCTATAAATGATGCATGGCCTTCTGACTGGTTTCCTGCATAATTTCCTAAACCGTCAACTCCACCTCCAACAACCACCGCACTTTGGCCAGAAGCATTATTTCCAAAACCACTACCAACAAAGCTAAAAGTTCCATTTGCTGTATTGCCAGAACCACTTACTACACCATCATAAGCACTTCCCACAAAATTCCCGCCCGCTGTGTTTGCGATACCAGCACCAACAAATGTTGCAGCGCCTATCGCTTGGTTACCAATAGGAGGAAGAGCACCTCCGATGGTGCCGCCACCAACAACTACAGAACCTACGCCAATTGCTTGGTTTGCATAGCCACCACCGACAACGGTGTACGTATTACCCGCAATGTTACGTTGACCACCACCAATGAAGCTCATAAGGCCGCCGCTGGCAACGGTATTTCCAGTACCACCGACAACGACTGAGTAAGCTTCCGGAGCAAAGTTTGTACTGTTTATAATATTTCCCAAACCACCGCCAATGAAAGCGTGCCCTGTGAACTGTTCGACAGTATTTTCTTGTCCGCCAACGACGACTGAGTATCCGCTACCACCAGCAAGCCCAATAGTATTATTTTCGCCACCACCAACAAAAGAATTTTGGCCACCAGCAACGTTTGCTTGTCCGCCACCAACAAAGCTGTAGCTGCCTTGTGCGGTATTTCCAGAACCGCTTACCACGGTATCATAATTAAGGCTAGCAGTATTACTGATACCACCGCCGACAAATGAGGCGGCTCCTTGAGCAGTGTTGCCACCAATGCGCCCGCCATCAAAACCACCGCCAACAACAACTCCACCCTGTTGATTCACTTGATTTTGCAATCCACCACCTATAAAACAGAACTCGCAATTAGTGGCAACGGCATTTCCAGAGCCGCTGACAATGCCAGAGTAAAAAGCGTTTTGATTAACTACGTTTCCAAAGCCGCCACCAACAAATGATGCAGCTCCAGAGGCCGTGTTTCCACCGTTTGCATGTGCGCCATCAGCGCCGCCACCGACGACAACAGCACCCTGAGCATTTGCGCTATTACCTTGACCACCACCGACAAAACTATACCAACCTGATGCACTATTACCAGAACCGCTCACCACAGCATCATAGAATGTGGTATTGAAAATACCTGCCGTATTGCCAATACCACCGCCTACAAAAGAAGCTATGCCTGCTGCGGTGTTACCACTGTTAGGATTTGTACCATCGTAACCTCCGCCAACAACAGAGGAACCATTTCCTGAAGCTGTATTTTTATATCCACCACCGATGGTAGACAAGTTTCCAGATGCGAGATTATTCTGACCTGCGCCAACGAAAGTATTACTACCTGTAGCGTTATTGCTTTCACCACCGACAATACTACCGCTATCAACAACAGTATTACTAAATCCACCAACAATAACCCCTAAGTCACCAGAGCTTGCATTATTGTTATAGCCACCACCAACAAACGTGAGATAATTTGCATTATTTAATTGACCACCACCTACAACCCCATACTGCCCACTGGTTATATTGCCTTGCCCGCCGCCTATAAAGCTGTAGCCCCCTAATGCACTGTTTCCTGAACCACTTACAACTGCATCGTAGGTATTTTGTGCCGTATTTCCGATGCCACTACCGACAAATGATGCAGGGCCTGATGCATTATTACCAGAATAATTGCTGCCATCAAAACCACCGCCAACGACGACTGAACCTGATCCAGATGCGTCATTTTCAAAACCCCCAGCGACAACTGAATAATTAAATGCATTATTTCCCTGGCCGCCACCAACAAAAGCAAATGGCCCTGTGGTAGTATTTCCAGAACCACTTACAATTCCAGAATATGGCGATCCAGTTTCAACACTATTATCAAGGCCACCACCAATGAATGATAAGGAAGAAGAACTATCATTTGAAATAGTATTACCAGCGACATTTCCAAACTCATCGATACCACCGCCAACAATTACTGAACCAGGACCATATGCTTGATTGCCTTGCCCACCAACAACTACTGTGCCATTATTTATTGCTTGATTTCCTTGCCCACCACCTACAAAGCTGTAGCCACCTAATGCACTATTACCAGAACCGCTCACCACAGCATCATAGAATGTGGTATTGAAAATACCTGCCGTATTGCCAATACCACCGCCTACAAAAGAAGCTATGCCTGCCGCGGTGTTACCACTGTTAGGATTTGTACCATCGTAACCTCCGCCAACAACAGAGGAACCATTTCCTGAAGCTGTATTTTTATATCCACCACCGATGGTAGACAAGTTTCCAGATGCGAGATTATTCTGACCTGCGCCAACGAAAGTATTGCTACCTGTAGCGTTATTGCTTTCACCACCGACAATACTACCGCTATCAATAACAGTATTACTAAATCCACCAACAATAACCCCTAAGTCACCAGAGCTTGCATTATTGTTATAGCCACCACCAACAAACGTGAGATAATTTGCATTATTTAATTGACCACCACCTACAACCCCATACTGCCCGCTGGTGATATTGCCTTGCCCCCCGCCTATAAAGCTGTAGCCCCCTAATGCACTGTTTCCTGAACCGCTTACAACTGCATCGTAGGTATTTTGTGCCGTATTTCCGATGCCACTACCGACAAATGATGCCCCGCCTATAGCTTGGTTACTGCCATTAAGAACACCATCATTACCGCCCCCAACAACTGCAGCACTTGCTCCAGATGCCGTATTATTCAAGCCGCCGCCTACAAAACTCGAATTGCCTGAAGCAGTATTAGCTTCACCGCCAGATACCGCAGATAAGAATCCTGAAGCACTATTATCAACACCTCCAAGTACAGCTGAATAATCTTCTGACGCAGCATTTGTTTGTCCACCACCAACAAAACTCGTACCACCCGACGCAAAATTTGCAAAGCCACCCCCAATAAAACTATAATCATTTGCAGCCCGATTTCCTGAGCCGCCACAAACTGTTGCAAAGGAATTTGATGTAACATTACCCTGACCACCACCAATAAAAGATACATTTCCTTCAGCCATGTTTTGGTAACCACCGGCAACAACTGTGGTGGCGCCTGATGCAGTATTCTCATAACCGCCGCCCACAAAACTCAACCCTCCGGAAGCAATATTCCCCGAACCACTAACGACGGTATCATAAATATCTTGTGCTGAGTTGCCCTGGCCACCGCCAACAAAACTATAATTACCGGAGGCGACCGCAGTAGTTGGTGCTGAGTTGATTTGCAAATCAACCGCATTTATTCCACGAGTAATGCCCGCTGATGATGCTTGCAATGAACGGCTGCCTTGCGGGGCAAGTATCACAGCCGCCGTGGTTGAACACAATGTACCGGCAATATCAAGATTACTATCTTTAAGTACTAAACAACCATTAAGAGTGATACCATTGAATACACTAGAAGTATCTTGCCAAGAAAGATGCCCGGGGTTACGACCGTCTGTTGTAAGTACTTGGCCGGCGGTGCCAGAACTATCAGGTAATAACATAGTATATGAGCCAGCTCCTGGCGTAGGCACAAGACTAATGGTATTGTTATTAGCTGATTGGAATTGCAACGCACCGGTAAGAAGCGCATTTCGAATATTGATATCTCGATTATCAAGATACGTTGGGTTAGTATTAAGCTGTTGCTGTTGAGGTTGTGTCTGATCAATGCGCGGTGCTTTGATTTCTAGACCAAATTTCTTTAAGAGGTCTTTAATTTTTTCTGCTATCAAATCTTGTTCCTCAAAAGAAAATAAAAGATTTGACGCAAAAACTTTTTTAAGTTTATCAATTTCAAGCACAACAGTATCATTATCTAAAGTAGTCTGATTGGTTTCAAGAACTAATTCAAAATCACGCAAAAGAGCCAAAGCTTCGCCCAAAGGCCCATCGAATGGACTGATATTTGCACGCAGGCAAGATATAAGCAAAACAATTAAAATAACTAAATATAGATAATGCTTCATAACTACTCTCTTTTTTTAAATAGACTTTGTAGTAGTTATTACCATATGCGTTTTAGTAAGGTCAAGTAAACGCAACTAAAAAAATTAAAAATCAACTGACCAAAAAAGAAATAATTTCTTCGATATTTTTCTCTGCATCTTTTTGGCGCACCATAAAAAACTGCTGGGGCTTTTGTGCACATAAAGCTTGCGCGTTATGTAACTGATGATCAGTTATTGCTGTCTCTAATGGGATGATAAACGTTGGAATGTTCATGTACTCAAGTTCCCATAATGTCCCGGCGCCGGCACGACAAATAACAAGATCTGCGGCGCTATAAAATAATTCTATTTGCGCGTAATAATCTATTACAAATGCAGTATAATTATGCTCTGCATACCAGGCTGCAAGGCGCGATACATCTGCTGGGCCGGCTTGATGAATAACTTGAATATCAGCTGGCAAAAAGCGGGAAATGATTTTGAGTGCAAAATCGTTAATAAATTGCGAGCCCTGTGAACCGCCCAGAAAGCATATCGTTTTTTTTTCTGGATCAAGTTTTAAATTAAGACGGGCTTCATGCCGCGGTAACAGCATTAAATTCACGAACCGGGTAAGATTTGTAATATAATTTTTTGTCATTTAAATGTTTAAGCACTGTTTTATAACAATAAAATATTTTACTACTTAAAGGCGCCAAAAATCTAACTGCATCACCAGGAACCGCATTAAGCTCAAAAAGCTCGCATGGTATCCCCATAACTTTTGCAAACAAAAAAACGGGAACGGCTGTGAGCCCACCGGTTGAAATAATTTTTTGTGGGCGCGTTTTAAAAAATAAAGACATGAGATGAGTAAACGCATATACCCAAATTATGGTGTGCCACGGGTACAGCCAGATTTTTTTGCGTTTAATATCTGGCAGATAAAGGGGGATGTGAGTTAATGTTGGCCGCATGGATTCGACAAGCTCACCACGAGCGGCCTGAATAATTCTTTTATCAAGTTCACGGTGCGTGGTAATAAATACAGCTGGGGCGCTGTCCTGCTGCGCAAGTGTTAATAGTGGCATGATATGGCCAGCAGATTTGCCCCCCACGTACCAAACGCTTTTATTCATGATATTCATCTTTGCATCGTTGATAGTAGGCAAGAAGCCCTTCTTGTAATTCTTTATCGGCAAGTTTTTGGACTATTTTTAAAGCTTTGGGCGCTCACTGCCCGCTTTGACGCTTCCGACGTTGCTCTGGGTGTTTTACGGCCGAGGTACTTTGCTTTTGTTAATTTTTTTAACAACCCAGATACAACGAACTGCCGTTAAGGTAAAGCCTTCAGGATAAAGCTGATGTAAAGCACTGTTCATCCGTTGCAACATGATTCGCGAAAGGGCATGGAGCTCATGCATCCAGTGACTATCATAGACACCAATAATAACCGTAGAGCCGTTGATACGCTCAGTCGAGCACGGCGGGATAAATCGCCCATAATAGTTGACCACTCTGCACGTAATTTTACTTGCCAGTCATGTTCACTGCGGGCTAAAATTTGATCGACTAATTGTGTAAGAGGTTTCATATGTTACAAGCTTAACAAAGTAAGCATTTTAAGATACACAGTTCGCCAAAAAATCTTACTACTACCGGGCATGGGCTGTTTTTCAAGGCAACTATGCAAGTAGCTTACCAGAGGAAAATAGACGGGATTACCTAAACTTTCATCCGTCCAAAAAATAATAATATCATCAAACAATAAGCGTGATTCATAATCGGTAATTTTTATCCGATCAATTAGTTGGTGAAACGTAACAATATCACCAAGATTTTTTTGAGTTAGAAAACCATATATTTCGCGATAGCCATTATCGGCAGCATCAGTACCAAACTCAGTTATTACGCAGCGCGACTTTACTGTTGATAAGATTTCCTGTGGCCGATCTGTCAATAATAACCAATGCCAACCTGCAGGCGGCTCTTCAAGTAATTTTAATAAGCTGTTGGCGCATGCGTCAGACAACTTTTCAGCCTGAGTTACCACACAAAAAAATGGCTCACCTTGGGCACGGGCGATAGCTATTTTTGAAAAGACGCTGTCCAAGTCTGCGCGTGAGTAGGTTGATTTTATAGTAGAAAGCATCATGAATGCATGAAACTGTTGATGTTCTATCTGCGTACAAATAGAGCAGCTTTTACAGCCAAGTGACCGGCAATATTCTTTTTGAACACGGGCAACAGCCTGTGCTTTTAAGATAGTCGGTGAACCGATCCAGAGCTGGGTAGAGCTTGTTCTAGATGCCGCTGTGTAATCCATGCTATTTTTTGAACCGTTTATGGAGTTCGTCAAGAACCTGCGTTGCCAATTCTGCTGGTTGCATATGGGCATCAACGGTTAGAACATTGTCTTTAGTTGCAAAAATTTTTTCAAAGCCATCAATGACGCGCTCAAAAAAAATTGTCTTTTCACGTTCAAAGACCGTAAGCGCTTCATGCCGTTGAGCAATCCGTTTAAATGCGGTAGCCGCATCAATTTTACTATAGACAATAAGGTCTGGTGAAACACCCTGCATAACCCATTTGGTTATTCGTTCAATAAGATCTAAATCAATTTCACGACCATACCCCTGATACGCCCGGGATGAATCTGCCATGCGATCAGACAATATTATTTTGCCTTCGCCTAATGCAGGTTTAATCACCTGAACTAATATGTTCTGCGCGATCAGCAGCAAAAAGTAAAAATTCTGCTTGTGGTGTCAAGGTATGTTCATGAACAATCGCCCTGATTTTTTGACCCGCTGGAGTCCCACCCGGCTCTTTTGTTAATATAACAGGCAGACGTAACGCCTCAAGCTGCTTAAAAACAAGCCTGCTGAGGGTACTTTTGCCACTTCCGTCTATACCTTCAAACGCGATAAGAAATCCAGATTTTTTTTCCATATACTCAAACTATGTTAATATGATATTACTCATTATAGTATCACAATTTAGAGATTTTTATGAAAAAAGTTTGGATTAAGCCCGGTTGTATTACCTGTGGCACCTGTGAATTTATTGCACCTGAAGTTTTTGAAGTGACCGATATCTGCCACGTTAAAGAAGATGCACCACTAGAAGATTCAGACGCGGCTATTAAACAGGCAATTGCTCAGTGTCCCGTGAATGTTATTGAGGGTTGCTAAAAAAAAGAGAGTATAGTAATGGAAGAATTAACTCATTTTACGCAATTATATAACCAACTTCTCCCGCCAGAAAATCCCCTGTATGCTGGGCAGATGCTTGCACGCGCGGCAGAAAAGTGGCCTGACCGAACGGCTCTTATTTTGTAGCGACGACAGCATAACGTTTAAAGAGCTTTATCTGCAGGCTGGTTCTGTCAGTTATTTTTTACAGGAGCATGATACTAAGCCGCGCGATAAGGTAATGATCCTCTATGAAAATTCGATCAATTTTTATAAAGCCTATCACGGTGCGTGGCAAATGGGCGCTATTGTTATTCCCGTTAATACCTTTATGCACGAACGGGAACTTGAACATGTCATGCATGATTGCCAACCGCATGTTCTTATTGTTTCAGAAAAATTAAGTACCAAAGTTTCAGAGCTGTATGGCAACGCGCGACTTATTATTAATGAAGAACAACTGAATCACATTGTTTCAGAACAAAAAAGTTTTAAACCGGTTACGTTACCACAGCATGAACTTTCGGTGCTTTTATATACCTCCGGTACCACCGGCATGCCAAAGGGCGTGATGCTGAGTTCATATAATTGTATCTATAATAGTATTCAGGGCATCGCTCAATTTTCTTCTCAGCCAGATGATAAAATATTATGCGCCTTACCGCTGTTTCACAGCTTTATGCAAAATGCCTGCATTTGGAGCAGCTGTTTATTAGGAGCTGCAGTTATTATCGTGCCTAAAATTGACCGCAAGGCTCTGTTACAGGGCATCGCACACCGACCAACGGTTGTTGCTGGAATTCCTCAATTATTTGGCCTTTTTTGTTTATTAAAAAAGATCGATTTTTCTAGCGTTCGCTTTTTTATTTGCGGTGGCGATGCCTTACCGGATAAAATTCGTAAATTTTTTGAACTTATCTATGGCAGAAAACTATGCAACGGCTATGGGCTGAGTGAAACATCCCCTTTTATTAGCGTTGACCTTGATGATACGCGCTCAGAAACAAACACCATCGGTAAGCCATTTATTGGTATTTCTGTTCAATTGCGCGATGAGTCTGGCCAGGATATTACAAAAACTGGTATCGGTACCCTATGGGTAAAAGGTGACAATAATATGTTGGGTTACTACAACGCACCCGAAGCTACAGCAAAGGTTTTGCGCGATGGCTGGCTTAACACTGGTGACCTTGCCCGTTTTAATAGTCAGGGCAAGCTCGTAATTTGTGGAAGAGAAAAAGATTTGATTATTCATAAGGGAATAAAAATATATCCACAAGAGGTTGAAAATTGTCTGATGCAGCATGAAGCTGTTGAAGCTGTTGGAGTTATTGGCTCACCAACAGAAGATGACGGGGAGATTCCCATTGCGTATATCGCCTCTCAAGAATATGTTGATAAACCTGAAAAACTTTCTGCGGAATTACTTGAACTATGCAGACAACATCTTGCGGCATATAAAATCCCGCGCGATTTTATTATTGTAAAAGAACTTCCTACCACTACAACCGGCAAAGTAAATAAAAAAGAATTACGGCTTACCCACGCTCAAAAAGTATGACGCATGTTCTACATATTATTACCGGCTTGCACCGCGGCGGAGCCGAAACTATCTTAGTAACACTGGCAACTGAACTGGCACAAACTCCTTACCATTACGAACAATCTGTTATCTATTTTAAAGATGGCATATTACGGCAGGAGCTAGAAAGACTGGGTATATCCTGCCACAAAGTTTCGTATCTGAGCGCACTCCGGCATATAAAAAAACTCAAGCCAGATATCATACACAGTTCATTATGGTCGGCTAATATTATTGCACGGTTATGGGGTAACCTTCTTTCCATTCCGGTTTATTGTGCACTGCACACCGTTGCAGAACATAGCGGCCCATTCAGGAATTATATCGACACATTATTTCCCTTTAAAGCACGCGGCTATATCGCTGTCTCGAAAGAAGTAAAAAAATCTTACCAAAAGATTTTACCTGCAAAAAAAATAATGGTTATTGAAAATGGAATACCGGTATCACGCGCACAAAAAGTTATCAAAAAATCGAACTGCTTTACTATCGGCGCCATAGGCAGATTTGTGCCGGTAAAGAACTATCATATACTTCTAGATGCCTTTGCATTAGTACATAAAGAATTTCCCGAGACACGATTAATGGTTGTTGGTCACGGGCCGCTTGAAAATAAGTTACGCGAACAAGCTTATACCCTTGGAATTTCAGATGCTGTAACATTTTTTATTAATAAACCAGCTCAGGATTTTTATTCACAGTTTGATTGTTTTGTACAACCGTCACAATGTGAGGGGTTCTCTTTAACGGCAGCAGAAGCATTGCAGGCAGGTGTGCCCGTTATTGTCACAGGAAAGGGCAGGCACCATATATTTATTCAGCATGAAAAGCATGGTTTAGTTATTCCACCCAATTGCGTTCAGGAATTGTATCGAGCGCTCAAACGATATATTCTCAACCGAAAAATTGCATCTGAACATGCTCAACAGGGCAAGCTATTGATACAAGAAAATTTTTCTGCAGCAGCTATGGCAAAAAAATATCATGCGTTGTTGCGTAGTTAACGGCACTCGTCGCAGTGTATTGCAATAAGCTTAACGGCATATTCTATATCGTCAGTAATAATTGGGTCGACTGCGCGCTTGGATAAAAAGTTTTGGGCTTTTGCTTGATCGTAAAAAGCTTTATAAGGCTTCCAGTAATCAACACCCACAAGAACAACGGTTCGTCGTTTGATTTTACCGGTGTCCATAAGGTTCATCAAATCAGAAAGCTCATCAAGCGTACCAATGCCACCGGGGAAGATAATAAAGCCAATAGAATAATCAATCAAAAGCCATTTGCGTGCAAAAAAGTCACTCACAGTGACGACTTCCCCTGCACAAGGGTTGGGCGCTTCTTCATGATCCAAACCAGAAATAGTAACTTTGAGTGTTCGTTGAACACCGTCAGGCGTTGGATGTGCGCCACAGTTTGCCGCCTCCATAATGCCCGGGCCACCACCGGTAATAACTGAAATATCATTATGAATTAAAAGATGTGCTGCTCGTGAAGCCATGTCACGGTAGTAGTCTTCATGATCGAAATTTCTACTGCCACCAAAAATACTCACGCATGGCTGGGGCATTTTACCAATTTTCCAAAGTCCTCTGACAATTTGAACGTTAACACCCAATAGTTGTAGTGCAACTTTACCACACATCCACAAACGGCTTGAAAGCTTCATAATAATCTTTCGTTTAATGTATACTCATACTACGCCTTATAAAAGCAAGGAAAAAACGTATGGTTACTTTTAAAAAATTCTTACTGTTATTAATAGCATGTTGCTTAACCACAACACAATATCTTGCGGCTGAACAAGATGATCTATGGATGATTATTTTTGTTCACGGAACTTCTGGCGCTATGAGTAATATATCATTTCCAAATATTTATCGTGTCATGCTTGATGAAGTTGAAAATAGCCCGTATGAAAACGCCGTTGACCTTATACGTTCAAACCCCTACATGTTCCAGAATCAACCCATGCAGCATTATGGCCTGCATCCAATAGACCACACCACAAGAAAACCGGGGCAAGCAGCGGCATTATTTGCCCATATTTATGATACAACGCTTAAAGAAACATTTTCTGACCATCAACACACCGTCTACTATACCTATGGCTGGTCGGGGGTTTTAAGTGAATCAATACGCTATAAGAATGCACATTCTTTTTACAATGAACTTCTTACGGAACACACATTATTGTGCTTAAAAAATCCGGAAAAGCGGGTAAAGATTTGTATAATTTCTTACAGCCATGGCGGCACGGTGGCGTTACAACTTGCCCGTGTTTTTGAAAAAGAACAACCAATTAAACCCCTAGCGATTGACCTGTTGGTGCTTCTTGGCACGCCTATACAAAAAGAAACTGACCACCTGGTAACGAGTCACGTATTTAAAAAGGTTTATCATATCTATTCGCGCGGTGATAAGGTCCAGCGGCTCGATTTTTTTTCATTCAAACGTTTTTTTTCTAAACGAAGATTTAACGATACCACACGCTTTGTAACGCCAGAAAAAGTTGTCCAGATTGAACTCAAGGTAAAACCTCCACGCCGGAAGTATAAAGAGCACGAAAAGAAACGGTATGTAAATAGATCACCCGGCCATATTGAATTATGGTTTTTCGGCTGGACACAGGGAATGTACCGTCCCGACTTTCCTCTTTACCCACTACCCAGCGCATGCTTAATCCCAACACTTATTAAAGCAGCTCAAGAGTCTATGCCTCAAGAAAATGATCTTGTAATTGAAGTATTTCCTAGCGCAGAAAAATGCATTGTTAAAAAAAGACATTATTTTAAAAAAATAAAAACTAAAGGGATGAGCTGCGCAACGCTTGAAAAGCTCAAAGAAACTGCGCTGAAAGAAAAACCAGAATCATTTACTAGAAAAGATTATTTAAACCATATTCATAATGCCATTAAACAGGCTTATGGCTCAGTAAGCGACAAACATACCAAAAAATTATGTAGATGCGATTCATAACTATGAAAAAATTATTTATCATTCCCCTAACGCTCTCTTTTTATGACATGGTGCAAGCAACAGAAAGTTCTATACCACCTGAATATTATCAAGAATTTTATGCAGCGGTTGCTGTGATTAGTCTTTTGAACACAGCAGTAAATAAGACAGCCCTTCCGGTTAAAAGCCCCCATGGCATGAAGCACGGCAACCTTGAATTAGAAATTAATAGATCGTGGAACACCACTGACGCAGGTTTGCTTTTGTATCTTGTTGACGGCATGCCGGCACAGGTCAGATCACCTTTTGGTGATATTATGCTCTATTGGCAAATTCAACCTGATCGCCGGTGGCAAAAAGTTATTCAAGAGGTAACAAAAGTATGCGCTATTAGCGAGAAAGCATTTGTCGAAGGTGATTCGTTTGTCCATGCACACACCTACCAAATAACAAAAATTGGCGCTAACACCCTGCCAAATACAGAAAAAATTTTTCAGGCAGATCAAGGAAGAAGAAAAATATTTGATGCATGTAGGCAACAGTACCAAAAAGATGGCGGCACTTTAGTTGAACTTAACAGCCTGAAAGATAGACAAAGACTTTTAGCGCAGCAAAAGAAATCACACTCTCTGCTAACACTTTTTAATATCTTGTTCAGACCGTTTGATCTTTCTAATTAAGATTATTTTCTTATCAAATTCCAGATATCAAGAAAATCTTGCATGGCAAGTTGTTGCGAACGGAGTTCATGATATTTTTCCGGAATCAGTTTAAGATCAAACGTATAGGTTGCAAGGCTGTTACGTAATGTTCTACGCGGCTGACTAAAGCAGGCTTTAATGAACTTCCAAAAACCAACGTGGTCGGGGATTTCCCGCACATCCTTTTTTGGCTTGAAATATAAAAGTCGTGAATCGACTTTAGGCGGTGGCACAAATGCACCAGGTTTTATTTTTTCCATTAATTCAAGCTCAAAGTAGTACTGAAAAAATAATGAGACGTAGCCATAGCCACGTCCCGATTTTTTGACTAATTTTTGTGCAACTTCTTCTTGAATCATAACAACACCCTCAGCCAGTAGGTTTCTATTTTTTTGCAGAATGTGCAAAATAGGAAACGTTACCGAATATGGCAAATTCGCAAGTAAAACCCACGGTGCATGGGGCGCAAGACGAGAAAAATCTGTATCCAAAACGTTTTCTTGAAATATCGTCATACGTGGGCTTGGGTACTGACCCTGAACAAACGTTGCCCATTCAGGATCAATCTCAAAAACCCACAAACGCTCTATGGGTTGTTGCAAGATAGATTTTGTTAAAAATCCATCACCACAACCAATTTCAAAAACACTGGTTTGTTTTGTCAGGTTAACACGCTCGATCATGTGATCAATAACTTTTTGCTCACGCAAAAAGTGTTGACCAAACTGTTTTTTAATGGCTATACCATGCGCAATAGGACGTACTGACTTTTGTTTATCTTTTTTATAATTCATACTAATTTTTCACAATTACACAGAGATCCCGTATCAACTCTGAAATGACACTTTGTGTCATCTAATTAATGCTTCGCTGAAGAAGTCTATATTTTCAAGAACTTTGCCACCACCATTAACAACACAGAGTAATGGGTTTTCTGCAATACGCACCGGCAGGCCTGTCTCACGAGAAATCAGTTTATCTAAGCCGCGCAATAACGCACCACCACCAGAAAGAACAATACCATTATCAACTAAATCTGATGATAATTCAGGCGGTGTATTTTCTAAAGCGACACGAACCGTATCAATAATAGAGGATATCGTTTCAAGCAACGCTTCGTTAACTTCTGTGCTGGTGAACCAGATCGTTTTAGGAACACCAGTAACAAGATCGCGGCCTTTGACTTCCATACGCTCAATATCGCCCTCTAAAAGAACGGTACCAATTTGAATTTTTATTAATTCTGCTGTGCGTTCACCAATAAGTAAATTGTATTTACGTTTAATGTACTGCACAATAGCACGGTCCATTTCGTCACCGCCAACACGCACCGAACGGCAAAAGACAACGTTTTTCAACGAAATAACTGCAACTTCAGTTGTTCCGCCACCAATATCTACAATAAAACTTCCAACCGGTTCATGGACCGGAAGCCCTGCACCAATAGCGGCTGCCATGGGCTCCATAATACAATATGCTTCACGAGCGCCGGCATTTTTAGCGCATTCTTTAATCGCGCGCTGTTCAACTTGCGTGATCCCAGAAGGTACACCTATTACCATACGTGGACTTACTAAGGTGCGGCGATTATCTTGAACCTCTTTAATAAAATAACGGAGCATACTTTCTGTTAAATCAAAATTTGCGATAACGCCGTCTCGCATAGGGCGACATGCAATAATAGTTTCTGGTGTTTTACCCAGCATGTCCTTTGCTCGGTGGCCAGCGGCAAGAACCTGATTGGTATGCGCTTTAACTGCAACAACTGACGGTTCATTTAAAACAATGCCACGGTCTGGAACATAGACCACGGTGTTTGCTGTTCCAAGATCGATTGCAAGATCGTTTGAAAAAAAACGAAATAATCTACGTGCGGGGAAAAAATTTACCATAAGGTTGACTCTACTGTTAATGAGATTCCAAAAGTTTTAGCGACTCTTTTTGTTATTAAAAATTGTACCGGTATATCGACTGCAAAAGTAATGATCGGCTTATACGTGCGCTCTTTACTGTCTTTAGCAAAATCATATAACGCAGCAACATTTACATACTCACTTGCCCATTGCGAACGCTTATTCATAAGCTCAATATTTGCAAGAGGTTTGCCGTTGCCTGCCAGGTCTCGCCAACGGTCATGCTGATGATACACCAGAGTATACTGTACTTGTAAACCAAAACCGCTGCGCAACCTCAAAAGCTGGCCATAAGGCGAGAATATCCAGGTAATCCCCGGATTAACTTTTGATGGGCCAAAAATAACACCATAGTTGTCAGGCTCAGTAAGCTGTACCATACGCCGGTTAGCAGTGCGCGAAAAACGCTTATTTAAACGGAGCAGCAACCCAACACCAAGATTTTCTTTTAACTCAAACTGCCCGTCTATAGAAGCAAATATCCCCCAGTGACCATTACCACCAAGTGGAATCGCTGCAGGATTAAAGTAGTCAACCGGTTGAGCGGTCGGAATAAGGGCACCAAAATTAAACCCAACATCAAGATGGCGCATTTTGTAGTTATAGTCGTCAACAAAGCCGACACGAAAATATGCTTCGATATCACTAATGCCAACGGTAGTATATTCACGACCAGGTAGATTTAATATATCTTGCATCGCATTATTTTCATCATACAAATCGGTAAAATCACCGGGCGAATAACTGTTAAAATCGTTTCTATTCGGTTTAAGATTAAGCCCCGTAGTAAGTCGGGCCATAAAAAAATTGAAGCCCCAACTAAAATATTTTAGTATCGGTTGGTAGAAAGTAAAACCTAAACCCTGTGCCCTGATAATACCTTCCATTGACCATTTCAGCATGGGACTCACACCAATAAGGTCTGACCTAAGGGTAGTCTGACTCGTTTGACCGGCAGTTTGCAATGCGCTATCAAGAACCACCTGATTATACACACCATTAATATCAAAAAGTGGAATATCGCCGTCATGAGCGTAACCACCCTGCTCATATTCACCAAATTCTTCAAAAAATGATTGTTCGCCGACCCATACAAAAGGCTGAATCATAAGTTGCCCGTACGAGCAGGGTTTTTTAACAAGTAATTTTTGTAATTCTGGAAGATATTGGTTGTCATAAACCATGCCATGCAGATTCAGCCAAGCAAGGCTAACAGCAAAAGCTAAAAGAGAGCGCAAACGTATAAAATATTTTTTTTCCATTACCCTGTTTTTTCCTAGTAAAGACTGGTTATGCAGTATAAGGAAAGAGGGGGATTCGAACCCCCGATTCCCTGTAACAGGAATAACCGCTTTCGAGACGGCCGCTTTCAACCACTCAGCCATCTTTCCATTCTGTTAAACGCTGTATAACGTCGTACACTCTAGAATACCCGATGTATTATTTTTTTAAAGTGACGCGTGATTTTTTTCATGGTAATATCTAACAGCTATTAACAGAGAAAACCGCATAAAACGTATATCTGCTCAGGTGTATATCATAATTTTTATAGGATTTTTTGGTATGAAAGAAAGTTTCTCACACGTATACAATAATTTGTCTACCTCTAGCATTCAAGCAGTTGTTCTTGCAGCAGGCAAGTCAACTCGTTTTGCAATGGGAAGCTCCAAATTGGCATTTCCGTTATGCGGACAACCTATGGTTATGTACCCAATTGCAGTTCTTGAATCACTTTCGATACCAACTATTGTAATAACCGGCTATCAGCAAGAGCTTATACGCCAATTTATTACTGAAGCTACAAAGTTGACACCCCTTTTTATTGAACAAACAACTCAAAAAGGAACGGGGCATGCAGTTGCCTGCTCTAAAGCAGCTTGGCATGCAGAGCATATTCTTATTGTTAATGGCGATATGCCCCTTATTTCACAAGAACTTATTAAACAGCTGATCGATGAGCATTTAGCAACAGATGCAACCGTCTCATTTGTCGTAGCCCCTTGTGACGACCAACCAAATGGTTACGGAAAAGTAATCCGCGTTGACAACTGTGTACAAATTATTGAAGCGCGGGATTTTAAAGGTACTCACCAAGAGGGCCGCTTTATTAATGCAGGCATTTATATTATTAATGCAGATTTTTTAAGGTCTGAAATTGAAAAACTTGCAGTTCATGAAAATTCTCAAGAATGGTATATTACCGATATTGTTGAAGCTGCAAGCGATACGGGCCACCGCGTACATACACTCGAAACAGATTTTGATAGCGTGCGAGGTATCAACACGATCAGCGAACTTGCAACTGCAGAAAAAATTATTCGTTCGCGCATCATAGAAAAATGGATGAAAAAAGGCGTCTATTTTGAACAACCAGAGACTACTATTATCGAAGAATCGGTCGTGATTGGCGTGGGCACACGCGTTGGCGCTGGGGTACACCTTGCGGGCAACACACGCATTGGCACACGTTGCACCATTGGAAGCTATAGTACGATAAAAAATAGCTCACTAGAAGACCAGGTAACGATTTTACCTCATTGTGTTGTTACCGATTCAGAGATTTATGAACATGCATCTGTCGGGCCGTTTGCCCACTTGCGCAATGTGCATTCAATTCATCAGCATGCACAAATTGGTAATTTTGTTGAAGTGAGCAACAGCACCATCGGCGCAGAAAGCAAAGCAAAACATCTTTCATACATCGGTAATGCAACTATTGCAGAAAAAGTTAATATTGGCGCAGGAACGATTACCTGCAACTATGACGGTTTTCAAAAACATATAACTAATATTGAACGTGGCGCTAAAATTGGTAGTAATAATTCGTTGGTCGCGCCTGTAACTATTGGCCACGATGCCATGACCGGCGCAGGTTCTGTTATTACCAGCGATGTGCCACCTTTTGCACTAGGCATAGCCCGCGCGCACCAAGTAAATAAAGAGCATTATGCACAACGGCTTGCAGAATCACGTTCATTTATTGGAGCTGTTAAAGCTGATACTGCACAATCGCGTAACGAAAAATGATCAAATTTATTCACACAGCAGACATCCATTTTGGCATGGAAAACTATGGCAAGATCGACCCAAAAACGGGCGTGCATTCACGTCTTATCGATTTTCAAAAGGCACTCCACGAATGTATCGACCGTGCTATCTCTGAAGAGGTAGATTTTTTTATGTTCTCTGGCGATGCCTACAAAACGCCCAACCCATCACCAACGCATCAGCGATTACTAAGCGAATGTTTTTTTAGATTATTTAAGCACAATATCCCCATAGTAATGGTCATCGGCAACCATGACCACCCGCTTACCTTTGGTAAATCTCATGCGCTCGAAATATTCGGTCAGCTGCCACTTGAAGGCTTTTATGTTATATCAAAACCTGAAAATATTACCCTGCAAACAAAGCGTGGCCCTATCCAAATCACCGGAATTCCGTGGCCAACTCGTTCACAGGTGAGTCTATCAAACGAACACCAAAACAGAACCGCAGCGCAGCTTACAGAACTCATCAGCAACGGCATTGCAGATATTATTAGAAATTTGGCAGAAAAACTTGACTCTAAAATACCGGCAATTTTGGCGGGCCATTTAACCGTCAGTTCTGGCATATTTTCTGGTTCAGAAAAGCGTGCCGTTTATGGTAACGACCCAATACTGTTACCATCACAACTTGCACTTGAACCTTATGAATATGTTGCATTGGGCCACCTGCACCGCTACCAAAATTTAAACCCAAACGGGCACCCGGCAATTGTATATTCTGGCTCTATTGAACGGATAGATTTTGGTGAACGCAAAGAAGAAAAAGGTTTTTGTTTAGTAACCATTCATGACAAACAAGACACAACTCATGAATTTATTCAGGTTACAACGCGCCCATTTTTACAAATCGAGATTATACTCAACGATGACTCAAGTCACACCGAACAAATACTTGCGCACGTGCGTAAGCACCCGATTTCAAACGCAGTACTAAAGATCGTTTACACGCTTCCTGCGCATATTAAAGACCGTGTTGACGCGCATGTTATTTACAATGCGTGCGACGCAGCACACTATGTGGTGGGCATATTCCCGATTCGCCCTATTGTGATTAAAGAATCACGCGCGGCACTTAAAGTTGATATGAATTTACAAGAGCTTATGCTTAGCTACTGCGCAACAAAACCTGAATACATACCATTGCAAAATGACATGATCAAAAAAGCCCTTGAGCTTGTGCATGAAATTGAACAAGAAGAACAATAAGCATAGTGTCTCCATATAATAAGCTTATTAAAATATAAATAGAATCTATATATGAGCTATTCAATCAATTCTCGCGAAATAAAAGCAGTATTTGCACAATTTCAGCAGAAATGCTAATCTTATTAGAAATTCAAATAAGACTCCGCTATTCAGGGCCACCGCATGATCTATTTTTTTGTAAGCTTATTTTTGATAAGTATTCCATTGCATTCAATAGATGTCGATTATATGAGAAAAATCTATGCTGAACAGGCCGTGCTTAGGGCTAAACATGAAAAGCATCAAAAACAGATAGAAGAAAGAGAAAGAGAACTACGTAAACCTATTGACCGTCAAACACTTCAACAGAGTGTGCTCTTTCTTGAATTAACCGCTCTAACTCCCGCAGAAAAACGGTCCCGTTTACTCAAATTTTGTGACGAATTCAATGCCGGGTTTGATCAAGTTACGAGTCGCAAGCAAATTGCAACAGCTTTACTAGCCGACGCACAAGCTGGTTGCGCTGTCGAGATAGTCGAAACATTTATCAGGTTAGTTCATGCTAATGATGTTTCATTGGCAAGCTGTTTTCAGGCGGCTCAATACGATTTATCACGGCTAGAAGAACTTCGAATAAAAGGTAAACTTCTTTATTCGGTTTTTTACAACTTCGGCATCTGGAGCACAGTTCGGAGCGCAGAAATGGTTGCAGTTATTAATGCAACAAAAATATCATTAACCCACAATGGCTTGCCAGGATTATTAGCAACTTTACGGAGAAATACAGATCCTAAAGTAATCATGCCCATTCTGCATATGATTCATAAAGCTGGGCAATGCGAATCTACCTTCCAACAGTTTGGACCAGAAATACTCTTTCGCTGCTATAGCGATGGCCTTAATCAAGAAAACAAAGCTGTTCTTAAACATCTTATTAATCACGGCGCTGACCCATCAAGTAAAGCTGGAACGGTAATTTGGAGAGACACACCAGTTGTTTCGCTTCAAGAAAAGCTGGAACCAAATACAGCAAATCCGATTCATAAAGAATTAGCAGACTATTGTAAACTCCATAAAACATTACATGAAGTTGGAAGAACTCTGAATAAAAAGTTGCCGTATGAAATTTTCCAAAAAATTTTTAAACTAGCTGATATTGATGGTTTTAATGAGGACGATTCGATTGGGCATCTCTATTTTCAAAAGGATATGCAGCGCAAGACTAAGCCTTGCACGTAAAAACACGATTACTGCGCAACAAAACCAGAATTTGCACCGTTACAAAATGATATGATCAAAAGAGCCCTTGAATTGGCACATGAAGTTGAGCAAGAAGAACATGCTAGTTAGATAGTTGTAAAAGTACTATATGGCATGTTCACGTTCATTATGAATTTTTTTTAGTATCTATTATTTTTCTAACATATCATTACGTATACGGTTAATAACGTAACCAACAAGACAATGGGCACCTTTAGCGCCGAGTGCCAACGCTACAGGAACATAATCACCGGCTGTTAATGAATCTGGGTCGACCTGCGCTTTATACGCTACGGGCGCTAAGGAGCCAGCAATTACACCATTAATAATGGTATCAACGCGTATTTGACCGAAATATCTTTTTATAGCACTTGTTTGGGCATCAACATCATTACGTAAACGAAACATACTGGGCAATTGATACGCCAACCAAAACGATTGTGCAAGCGCTGAGCAACCCAATGAAAAAACCGCAGGATCATCTACTTGGCTAATACAGGCATGCAGCGCAGAAGCTGTCCCGGCGCCAAAACTCAACCCCAAAAGCATTTCGCTTTTAGCCGTTACCTGTTGGGGTGATAATACTATAAAAATAGTAGCAATAAAAAATATATTCTCTTTTTTCATAACGTGTGTCCCTAAAAAATATATCATTAAATTAGTTCTTTTGATTCTAGAACTTTAGCATCTTCTGGATGGGTAAAACGAATAGTTGCTTGTGATAAAAGCAGGTTATAGTAATCGTCAAAAACTTCTGGTAGCCGTTCTTGACGCATTTTGATAACAATTTCACCAGCACATTGGTCAAAAGGAACCGGGTATGCTGCAGTTTTTTTTACTAAACGGGTTATCTCAAAACCGCCAGCGATCGGTTCTGTAAACACAATCTCACCCTCTTTATGGTTGATGATCGCTTTACGTTCTTCCACGATTTCCGACTCTTTAAATTCAATCGGGTCATCAAATTTGACATCTTTATCAAGGTCAATGGTCTTGAGATAATCAGTGAGTGTTTTATTCCCCATCTGTTTTTCTGAAATAAAAGCAATGGCTATCGTGTAGGTAGGTTCAACCATCGGCGTATTTTGGTTATAACGCTCTTCTGCTTGAGCACGGGTAATAAGTAAACGCTTGTCTGACCTGACGCGGTATTCAACAACTTGTTCGATCATCTGCCGAGCACGTAACATTTCAAGAGCTTCTGAATAAGTATAGCCAGCTTGAGCAAACATTTGTTCTACCGCTCTTCGTGAAAGTTTGCTCTCTTTTTGGACATTTTCAATATATTTTTCGGCATCTTCATTTGTCACAACAATTTTATGATACGCTGCATCCAGTTGCATGAGTCGATCAAAAATTATCTTACGTAATGATTGCATCTGCCCATCAAGGCCAGGGCGCACATCAGAAGCCAAAATAGCAACCGTGCCCATTTCGTGATAAATAATTGCTACAATCTCGTTAACGAGTGTACGAGCTGGCAACGTAAAGACCATCAAACATGCAAAAAATTTAATAAGTTTGTTCATACAGCTCTATGGTATAGTATAAAAAATCCGGGAACATATATCATACTATGTTCCCGGATAGTATACGTTACTTGACGCTTGTTTTCAAGCCTCGGCTTTCGCTACGCTTTAAACTGACGTGGTGCGGCGGCTGGTTCTTGAACAGGCTCTACTTGCGCAGGAGCTGCTTGAACACCACTTTTTACCAATTTCATGATATTTTCATGGTGAATGATAGCGCCATATTTTTGTTTAAGCTCGTCCATGGTTTTATTAACAGATTTACCAAGCTCGTTGCGAATTAAAAACGATTTAACCGCTTCTTTAACTTCTGGATCACTGTATGGCTTAAAGCTTTCTTTTTCAATTGCTGTTGCTTTGATCACTGCAAATTTGCCATTTGATAGTTTTACAACATCCACCTGCGGCACGCTGGTGTAGCCCATAACTTTACTACGCACTTGTTCGTCAACTTCCATAGAACGTTGGTTTATTAAACCAAGGTTTTTAACTTTGTATTGGCCATTTTTAGCCACTTTTGCAAAATCTTGATTCTTCGCAGATGCTGCAAGGGCATTTGCAGCCTGTTCTTTGAGGCCGTCAACCATCTGAATAACTACACCGCCGGCTTTATCGATAAACGGCGCACGTTTAAAAATTGCTATGCGGTCCCTGTTTTCTTCATAATATTTTTCAGCTACTTGGTCGGTAATTTCTTTTTCAATCTTTTTATAAAGATCAGACTGGAACATAGTGTTCATTAATTGCACTTCAACAGCAGCATGCGCTTCTTTTGAAGCAGCTTTATACTCTGGTGAATTTTTAAGCCCAGAAAGTTCTACATAACGACTAACCAAGAGCTCGGCAAGAATTGCTTCACTAAACTGAGCATAAAAAGCCTGTTGTTGCTCTACGGGCAGTGAAGAAAGGGCCTGTTGAATATCAGGGCGGGACATGCATAATTGGTTAAATTTATTTTCAAAATCACGTTGAGTAACAGCAGGCTTGCCGTTTAACGATATGCAGCATGCACCATTATCATGACCGTGGTCATGTTCAAGGTGCGAATCGCAGGTGGTGCATGAATGGGTGAACCACGATTTCCAATCACATGCAGGAAGCATCATGAGCGCACTTACTAAAAAAATGAGACTAAAAAATCTTTTTTGCATAGTTATCCTTTATTTTTAATCGCTATATTACCGATTGCCATTTTGTAGGTTACCATAGAGACACAAGATTTACAAAAGCTAGTCACCGATTGTCTAGTCTGTCACTTTACAGACAACTAGAAGCTCAACTGACCCAGCGCCTTGTTTATACAGTTCACGTGCAGCGGCGGTTGCCGTCGCGCCGGTAGTATACAGATCGTCAATTAATAATATTTTTTTATTTTTTACAGGTGTTGTGCAGACAAATGCATCGTGAAGATTTTGCTTACGCTCTGGGGCAGTAAGCGTTGATTGAAAAAGCGTATTTTTTGTTCGCTTAAGCATAAGAGATACAGGTTTGTTTAAAACTCGTGCAACAGCATCGGCCACTATCTCTGCCTGATTGAAACCACGCCACATTTTGCGTTGCCAATGTAACGGTATCGGCACAATATAGTCACAGTCAAAAGAGTTTTTTCTTACATACTCAGAAAGTAAATATGCCATCTGGTCTATGGGAATACGTTGATTATTAAGTTTTGCTTGAATCAATTTTTCTAATGGCTTTTGATAGGCCGTAAAGGCATGGACGGTGATTAACTTAGATCTGGTTACCCGGACATGTTGTGAAATAATTTTTGGTAACCCATCTAAACATCTTGTGCACAGCACGCTGTATGACGGCAATAATAATTCGCATCCCACACAATAAGGCGGCGAAATTAATTTGGTGATTTGTACAAGAATGTTATTCATGCATGGTGGCTAAAATACAGATGACACCGATAATAATAGCAGCATCTGCAACATTAAATACCGGCAAGGCGTAACTATGTATATGAAAAACCACAAAATCAATTACGCCATTATACAAAGCTCGGTCTATGAGATTGCCGGTTGCACCAGCGATCACCAAAAGCTCTGCAAAAATGGGAAATCCCTTTATAAATCTAAATACGGTGTAGCCAACAAGCAGGACAACCAGCAATGAGATCGCAACAGAAAGTGCAATAAAAATGGGTTGGGTTGCGTGGTGAAAAATGCCCCATGAGATGCCACGGTTGATAAGCAGTTCAATAGAAACATACTTATTTAATACAATTTCTTGAGTTGCACTTTTTAATGCCCATTGCTTACTTAAAAAATCAATCGCGAGAATAAAAATAAAAAATGTAAGCGAACCCAGAATAGAAAATATTTTTTTGATCATCGTACTGTTACTCCTAATGATTGAACTGCAGATAGTACCGCAGCACGCAACTGGTCAATTTCTTGTTTAGAGAACGTTTTTTCATCATCAACTGCCTTATAGCGTAACGTTACCGCACGCTCAGAAACCCATTCTGTTTTTTCAAAATAGTCTACCAACTGCACCTGATATATGCGCGCATCAACAAGAGCAATTGCTTGTTCAAGCGCATCAACAGAAACTTCAAATGGCACCAGTAAACTGATATCAGTAGTAACCGGTTGATAGGTTGAAAGGGGAATAAAGGTTACCAACTCTTGGTGAGCCGTTAAAAGTTTATCAAGTTCAATTTCGAAAATAAACGCATGACCTGTAGTAAATGCACGCATGCTATCTGGCCTTACACAGCCAGCGTAACCAATAACCGTATCGTTAAAAACAAGTTCTGCTGTTTGGTATGGGTGATACCACTTGGCAGGCTCAGTAAGGGGCTTACGCCATATAACCGGTAGCGAAAGCAGCTTAAATAGCTGATTAACTTTTTCTTTATAGTCATAAAAATTAAGCTCAGTTGCCTGATACCAACTACCTGCAAAAGATAGTTGTTCTGATGCTTTATTATTATTTTTTTTCCAAATATTATTTATCTCAAAAAAAGCCATGCGGTCATGTTCATAGACATTCTGCTCAATATTTTTAAAAAGATGAGGAATAAGTGACGAAACTAAATGTGTCCAATGTTCAGAAACAGGGTTTGCAACAGCATATGCAGTGTCAGCCAATAGGCCATGCAACCCAATTTTTTCTAAAAATTGGTTATCATAAAAGGCGTAGTTACTCACTTCGTGCATGTTAAACCCAAATGCGCATAAACGCTTAACAGCGCGACGGGCCATCATGTAATCAAGTTGAAATGGCTTCATGATACGCGTAGGCAGTTGCATTGCAAGATTATTAAAACCAATAAAGCGAGCAATTTCTTCAACAATATCTTCTGCAATAGTAATATCTTTAGAGGCACGAAAGCTTGGCACGGTTAGGGTAAATTCTGTACCAGATTGGTGCACGCCAAAACCTAATGCGCTTAAAATAGTATGAATTTTATCGATAGAAATAGTAGTGCCAATCCGTTCTGTTATTAACGCTTGGCTTAAAGAAATGGTTTTTTCTTCAGGAACCTCACCCAAAGACATAATTGCTTGTGCACTTGTATATGGCACATCATGAATATCCAAAAGATGCAAAAAGCGTGTTAATGCCTGGGTATTATATAAAGGGTCAAGTGATTTTTCAAAACGGGTAGATGACTCGGTACGTACTTTATGCTTAATCGATGAAGCACGAATTGCTGAAGCAGCGTACGATGCAGCTTCAATAAAAAGAGCTTGTGTTCCGCGCGTAACACCGGAACCTTTACCGCCCATGATGCCAGCAAGGCCTAAAACTTTTTCCTTATCACGGATTACCATATCATGCGCTGTTAAGGTTATGGTTGTGCCATCTAAAAGTAGTAGCTTTTCTTGGGCAGGCGCCTGCTCAATTTTAATAACATCACCAGCAAGATGCTCAGCATCAAAGGCATGCATAGGTTGACCGATATCATACATAACATAATTGGTGGTATCAACAATAGCATGTATAGGCTTTGCGTCGATGGAACACAGGCGAAACAACATATCGGGAAACGAGGCTACGCAGTTGATAGCCGGAATGCTTAACCCTGCAATGCGCTTACAATGAGCAGCATTATTTTCTAGACCAAACGTGTTACCCGCCACAGCTGGGGTCCCTTGCGTAAATGAGCGCACTGCTTTTTGAGCAAAAAGATATTCTTCTGGCAGCAGCTCTAAACCATATAATGCCGCGATTTCACGTGCAAAGCCTCTGTGGCCCCACAAGTCTGGCCGATGCGTTAATGCCTTATTATCAAAAGTTAAAATATAATCGAAAGTGGGTAGATTCTTCTTCCAAGAGCCCGATCTATCAGATTCAGGAACCCAGACAGCTGGAACAAGCCCCTCTTTTTCTGCATGTAAATTATGCAATGTCAGATAAGCAAAGGCATCACCCTGCTTAATTACTAGACAACTGTCACCAATGGCCAAATCTGTACGTACAGCAAGTGTTATATCTTTTTTAAGCTCGGGAACGGCCAGTGTAAAAGTTTTATCGCCGGCAGAGACCGTTGCAAGAAAAATGGTATCTAATGGATAGGTAATTTTTTCAACATGTTCGATTTCTGCTACAGTAGCACCAACACGCTCAAAAAAATTGCCCTTTTCAAACTCAGACTGAAACTCTAAAAAAGGGTTTTTCTTAATATGACTAAACAACCAAGAAAGTGAAAGCTTCATGCGATTATAACCTAACGTTAGGGGATATGATTTTTAAAGTTTACGCAAAAATTGTAAAACGATCAATCTATGATAAAATTATACTACTATGAAAACTATACTACTTTATTATAAATATACCGACGTCGAGTTTCCTGCTCAGCAGGTTAAACGCCAAAAAGAGCTGTGTGAAAGCCTTGGGCTCAAGGGGCGCATTATTATTGCTACCGAAGGCATTAATGGTACTGTTGCCGGCTCGGCTCAAGCCTGCGACGCTTATATTGAGCATATGAACGCTCATCCACTTTTTAATGGGATTGATTTTAAAGTAAGCCAATGTGAAGGCGAGCCGTTCCCCCGCATGCGAGTTGTTGAAAAAGAAGAGATTACCCGCATGGGCAAAAGCCCTAACGAGATCTCCTATAAAGATACTGGCACGCATTTAACGCCACAAGAGGCCCATGAACTTATTGCCACCAATAAAGATTTACTTATCTTAGATGGCAGAAACAACTACGAAGCGGCAATAGGCAGATTTGAAGGTGCTATTGTGCCGAATATTGAAAATTTTAGAGATTTTCCTGATTATATTGATAAAAACCAAGATCTTTTTAAAGACAAAGAAGTATTTATGTACTGTACCGGCGGCATTCGTTGCGAACGCGCATCTGCGTATTTAAAAAGTAAAAAAGTAGCAAAAGCGGTATACCAAGTAACTGGTGGGATTGACCGCTATGCCCAGGCGTATCCTAACGGATATTTTAGGGGCAAAAACTATGTTTTTGATGGCAGAATTGCTGTTCCTGTTACCAACGACATTCTCAGTACCTGTGCGTTGTGCGCAGAACCTGCAGATGATTATTATAACTGCGTCTATGCCGGTTGCAATAAACAACTTATTATCTGCCCACCATGCGTAAGTAAACATAATGCTACCTGTAGCGATAGATGCAAGCAGGCTATTTTAGACAATCCGGCTGTTATGCGTAAGGTTCCCCACAAAACTGCATCATGCGTTCTATAACAGAGCTGATTCAAAAAAACATTCCTCTTGCAGATAAAAACTGGTTTAAAACGGGTGGCGCTGCTGAATATTATGCAGCACCACAAACACCAGAAGAATTTTCTGCAGCAATTTTATATGCCCATGAACATAATTTACCTATTACGCTTATTGGCGAAGGCGCCAATGTTTTAATTAGTGACACAGGCATTTCTGGTCTTGTCATTCACCCGGCTTGCAAGAATATTATATTCAAAGAGATCCTGAAACAACTTCCGGATGACACACAAAAGCCGCTCGTGGTGAGCGACGTCGAACCACACGGCCAAAGTATTTATGTAACAGCTGATGCCGGCGTGAGCATGCATGAGCTTATCGATGCCTGTTTAGTTCAGGGCGCATTAGGACTTGAAGAATTTAGTGGCATCCCCGGAACCGTTGGCGGGTCTGTTTTTATCAATATCCACTATTTTGAATTTTTATTAAGCAAATTTATTACACAAGCAACCGTTATTGACGCTACAACCGGCAAGCTGCTGAAAGTAGATGCTGCCTGGTTTAATTTTAGTTATAATTATTCAACGCTGCATGAAAATAATTATTATTTGCTTGACGCTACTTTTAAACTTAAACGTGCCGAATCCCCTCTTGAAGTTGCTTATGCACAAGGTCGCAGAAAAGAGATTATTCGTCATAGGGTATCACGTTATCCAAACTCTGGAACCTGTGGTAGCTTTTTTAGAAACTTCTACCCACAAGAAGTTACCCTTGAAAGCATGGGCAAGAAACTTATTTATGTTGCCTATTATCTTGATAAAATTGGTGTAAAAGGGGCACTTGCATGCGGCGGCGCAGTTGTTTCTTACCAACATGCCAATATGCTGGTTAACTCAGGCTCTGCTACAACTGCTGACATTATCACCCTTGCCCGCACCATGCAGCAAAAAGTCTTTGATGCTTATGGTATTATTCCAACTCCTGAATGCCGATTATTAGGCTTCTCTGAATACCCTTTAATGCGGTAAAAAGCCACTTTTTATACTTTTATATCTATTTGTTGAATTCAGCCCATTATATATTTTATAATAGTAATTAGAAATGTAATTAAATCCCATTGAAGGCTATTATGAAAAAAATATTTTTATTCACGATGCTCTTATTCGTATCGCAAAATATCATTGGGCAATTAATTAATTTGCCGGCGGGGTTTTGTGAGGCTCATGAGGTGGCAGAAAAGAAAAGCTGTATTTTACGGCAAATACGAATTGAATCTAAAAATCCTGTCTTACTTATTCTTATTCACGGCACATTTTCTAATCAGGACAAATTTCTTGATGGCGTAACCTTAAATAATGACGTTATCCCAGAAGAGTTTTTCAAAGAAAGGGCTTACAATAACATTCAACCGATTAAGCTCACCTATAATTGGAGTGGAAAAAATGATGATGCAGCTCGAATTCAAAGTGGTAAAATTCTCGGCCAGGGGCTTAATGAAATTATACAACAATGCGGCAATGGCGGGATAACACCAAAAATTATTCTTATCGGCCATAGCCACGGCGGCAACGTTATTGCCGTGGCAAGTAACTTTGTTACCAAGCCAATAGACTGCGCAATTTTTCTTGCAACACCTGCTTTGCGCTATGACCAAAAAAAGAAGCTGGGTACTGACAACGACTTTTATCTTCCACGCGCAATTAATCAGCTCTTTCATTTCTATTCAATGCTCGATTTTGTACAATCAGCAGGCTCATTAACAGGAGAATTTAAACGACGCTATGGACCAATAAATAGTATTGATCTGTATAATATTCATTTACTTTTAAATGGCCAAGAGCCAACCCACACTGCCCTTTATACGCAATTAATCGAAGATCATATTCTTGTTTTATGCAAAAAAATTAAAAGCTTATATACAAAAAATAAAAATCTTGTTGCCAATATCGACCCACAAAACCAACAAGTTGATAAGCTTATCGCCATTAAAAAATACGATCCAATAGAATCAAACCCACTGGCTGGCGTTGCGATTGATACGTTGTGGCCAAACTGGGAAAAATTTACTTACACAGCTCAAGAAGCGGATGAAGATGATATAAGTGATAAAAATCGCGTCATTTTTAATAATTTTTATCACAAAGAATTTACCGATATCACCCCCATACTTGATAGAACGGTTAAAGGCGTACAACAAGATATTTGTGTACAGGCAATTGGCAAAATCGGCGCTGGTTTGGCGTTTGTTCCAGAAAAATCGCGCGGTATCGCAGCTAAGTTCTGCTGTCAATCAAAAGAGTTTCAGACATCGCATCCCAGGGCAGCACGAGCATTACAATGCGCAAAACAGCCTGATACGGCAAGTAATGTTTTGACTTGGCAAGAAAATAAAGATCTTTGCATGAATATTATCGGCCATGCAGGCAGAAGCCTCATTCTTTTACCCACAGCTGCAAAAAAAGATCTCAACAAACGGTGCTGCTCACCAGATTTTATGGCAAAACATCCAAATGCCGCTGCAGCCATTGGCTGTAAATAACACTACCAGGTAAGGCGGGCCTCAATTTCACCACCAAAGTCACCCCGTTCGTCCCGCATGCCACGGATAGTCAACTCATCTAATGGTTTATATGCAACTTCAATAAGAACGTCCTCACTTAAGCTGAAGTTCTGTTGAATTAACGCACTTAGATTTTCGTTAACTTCTATGGCAAGTGCTCCACGAATACCGCCACGACTTGTCTGGTCACTAAACCGGGGAACGATTTTAACATTCTGTAACGATCCAAGCCAACTTTTTAAACCGTCACCTTGGGTAAACTCGTCTGAAGAACCAACTATAAGTTTTTCAACCATGCCCATAGACGATAAAGGCATCACCAACGACAAGGAACTATCTGGCGCGCCACCAAACAGAAGTCCAATGATCTGCTCTTCTTGCAAACTCGGTGTTGATTGAAAAGAAATTACTGGGTTACGGGCTGTGCCGTCAACGGTTAAGGTTATAGCATAATTTTTTATAACTGCAGATGCGCACAACTCAATTGCCGGGTCGTCACGTTCATTATCTACAAAAAATATTTTTCCGTATCGTATCTCGAGTGGCTTATACGGAAAATGCAATGTCCCCTGCAACAGTTCGATGTGGCCATAAAGTTGCGGGTCGCTTATCGTTCCCAAAACTTGTAAGGCAACCTGTGCACGTGCATGTAAAAATGCTGTTTTTATCTCAACCGGCTCATATGAATGCAACCGAATATCAAGATCAGTTGTTTGGGCTAATTGGTGACCTTCAAAGGGATTTATCGTAGCTGCAACAATGTCATTGCCAACCTCGCCAGAAAATGGATTGTTACGTATATGGCATTTTTTTATAGTACAGATACCTTCTATTTTTGATCTGTCATCTTTTTGATAATGAATAGTACATGCGCCGGAAAGCTCTGCAAAAAAATCTTTTGCCTGGTTAATAAAAAAATCTTGAACAATTATGGGCACATGCGCATACAAAAGATCTGCATTCGCATCAAAGCCAAGCGTGCTGATAGCACTTATAACCCTGCCACGGTCTGTTTGAAACATCGTGTCACGCAACAGCAGGTAACCATTGTCATAACCAAAAAAAATAGTACTGTGGCATGAACGCAAAAAATTATAGGTATAGGGAATCCTAATATGCAAGTCAGGAAAATCTATTCGATTGCGCAGATACTGAGCTGTGCCCATGCCTTTGATACTAAATGGCGTTTTGTACGCAAACAGTTCTGAATAAGTAGAATATAATTTTTGATACTCCACCGGTAAGATATTTTTTTGTATCAATTCTTGAATAAATTCAGTACTTGCCTGCACGGTATAATGACCATCATAGTATAGTTCTGCAAGGAGTTTTTGAGCACCATCGCCAGTAAGCGTTACTGCAATATGATCAGGCTCTAACCTATAGGTGAGATTAAAAGATAGCGGCCCTAAGCTCACCGTCGCGGTACTTTTAATATCGGTGGTTATGGTTAATGGTCCAGCATGAGCGCTGAGTACGTTAGCATCGGGCAAAAATTTCCCAGCGATGGTAGCATCAATACATGAATCATCAAAAATAGTAGGTACTTTAAAGCTTCCCTGCAATTCGCTCGAACTTTGCTTGGTGAAACTGTCTGTAACACTTTTTAACGATAGTTTAAGATCTTTGGCAAGAAGCTGGTTACGTAACATAATATGATCTTGCACGGCTGTTAGGCCAACATGCTGCTTATTATTAATAAGGTCTAATGAGCCACTTATGCAACATTCAAAGACTTTTTGTGCATCATGGTGCAGTGCAATATGCGCTTTTTGTATGTGTAATTTTTCTGGAACAATCTCGATAGGCATAACCTTTTCACGCGTGAAGGCCTTGATATGTTCTACAATTGCAAAGTTGCCATCAACAATTTGGGTATCGATGTGCATAATACCGCATGAAATGGTAAGAATAACTTTCTGTTCAAAAAAAAGTTTTGCCCAATCAAAGCCAAGCGAGATACTGTCACTTGTCCAAAACCAGTTTCGATTTTTTTCTGGGAGCACCACAATATCGGTTAAAAAAATTGTGCCGTGTATACAATCAAAGCGATCGACTTGGGCATTAAAATTACATTCAAACGCTTTGCTTGCCCCTGAACATAAAGCATTTTCAAGCTTATCAAGAAAGACACGATCATGCATAATAATTAACAAAGATATGCACAAGGTTATGGTCGCTGCGCTTAAAAAAGAAATAATCACCTGCGCAAAAAAAAGAATATATCTGCTTAATAACTTTGCCATATACTACTATTATACTGATATACACGAATATAAGAAAATGCTGAAACTGGTGTGGTAAGCGCATACTGCCTATTTCCGTCTGTTATATACAAAGTCCCAGATTGCAAGGTGCCATCTGGGTAGGCACTGATTTTTTTATCTACAAATGTAACAGCGTGCGTAACTATTTTTTGTGGTGCAGATGGTGGGCCGTACGTGTCTGGCATAACACCAAAACTATAGCCGTCTTGCAATGCATAACGTGTGCCGTCATAAACTAACGCCGAGCCCGGTTGATCAATAATAATTTTTTGTTCTTTTTTTAGACAGACTGCGCGTGTTGCGGCACTGCGTAATAAGAGATTCAAGATAGAAACATCCGTTGCGATTGAGGTACCCTTAAAACGGGTGTAACTCATAAAACCAATAGTTGAACAGATAAGCACCAGCGCCACAACAAGCATAAGTTCAAACAACATGAACCCTGACTGTGTAGCTCGAGACATTACTCAATGCCCTCTTGCGTGGTTGCAACAGAAAGAACTTCTTCTATCGTGGTTATACCTTTTTTAATTTTTTCAATACCGTCGTGCACCAAGAGCGTCATGCCATCTTTTAAGGCTGCCTCTTGAATAAGCGCAGTGTCTGCACGTTCAATAGTTAAACGCGCAACAGCATTGGTCATTACCATAATCTCGAATAAGGGTATTCGTCCACTGTAACCGGTGTTTAAACATTCACCACAACCAACCGGTTTATAAAAAGTAATTTTGCTTGCTTCTTCTGGCGTTATGCCAATTCTTTTAAGCACTTCCGGTGTTGGGACATATTTTTCTTTACATGCCTCACATAATTTTCTGACAAGTCGTTGTGCCATAACCGCAACAACTGACGACGCAATCAAAAAGGGCTCAATACCCATATCAATAAGACGCGTGATACTTGCAGCAGAGCTATTGGTGTGCAACGTCGTTAATACTAAATGGCCCGTTAACGATGCCTGAATAGCAATTTGAGCGGTCTCTTGGTCACGCGTTTCACCGATCATGACAATGTCAGGGTCTTGTCGCAAAATTGAACGTAATGCCGCAGCAAAGGTAAGTCCAATTTTGTCTTGTACCTGCACCTGACCGATACCTGCCATCTGATATTCAACAGGATCTTCAACCGTGACAATGTTAACATCGGGAGAGTTTAATTTATTTAAAATCGCATACAAGGTAGAAGTTTTACCAGAACCTGTAGGCCCTGTTACCAAAATAATACCATTTGGTTGTTCGATAGATTGCATTAGAATACGAAGATCTCGTTCACTTAACCCAAGTTCATTAAGTTGTTTAAAGGTTTTTGCTTTATCTAGAAGACGCATTACAATCCGTTCACCATACACAGTGGGCAAAATAGAAACACGAATATCAATCGCTTTGTCGGCAATTTTAATTTGAATACGGCCATCTTGTGGGTGACGTTTTTCGGCAATATTAAGATTTGCCATAATTTTTATACGTGAGGCAATTGCGGCCTGTGCTCGTTTTGGTGGTGTAATGCTTGGATATAATATGCCGTCAATCCGGTAACGAACACGCAGCTCTTTTTCAAACGGCTCGATATGGATATCAGAAGCTTCTTGCTTAACACCCTGGTACAAGATATGGTTCACCAACTTAATAATCGGCGCCTCACTTGCCATGCCTAAAATATCTTCTTCATTAATAGCGGCAAAATCTAAATCTGAAGAAAACTCTTTTTCTTCTTCTAGCCCTTCGATAACTTCTTTGCTGCTTTCATAGGGATAAAATTTATTAATTGCCTCTATAATTACATTTTGTGGCGCAACAGCAACTTCATAGGGAATTTTAAGTAAGAGGCTCAGCTCATCAAGGGGCTGAAAATTATAAGGATTTGCGCACAACAGGGTAACCGCGTTATTTTGACCCATTTTTATGGGCATAATCGCCTGTTCTCGTAAAAATTTAAGGGGAATTTGTGAAATAACTTCTGGGTCCGTCATCTGTTCAGTTACTTCAGGGACATACGGACATTCGAATTTTTCTGCAAGCGCTTGTGCAAGATCTTCTTCGCTTACGCCAAAATCGCGCGAGCATTTAAAAAAGTTTTGAGATTTTTCATCGCAGGCTGTTGCAAGGGCATCTGCCTTTTCTTGCGTAAGAAATTTTTTATCTACAAGAATCTGAACAATACTTTTTTTGATCATACTTATGCCCAAGCCTTAAAAAATTTTAATTTGGATTCAGCTTAACGTACTTTTTTGTCTCATGCCAGAGTTATCTGATAAGTTAGTCACAGTTGCGCCGTTTTTAAAAACTCAAAACTATATATTTGTAGCTTTTTTAATCATACAGGCTCGCTTAGCCCACAGCCATTATCGACTTTCAAATCCCAATTTCCTGTTGGGTCAACTATTGAATCATAATTCGTGCCAGGAACAATAGCTTGGTCAAGGATTAACTTAACCTGAGGATCTAAAGAACCATTGGTAAAAAATTCCGGATATTTTTTTGTTATAAACCGAATGGCTCCGCCAGGTCGAGAATCAACAGGCTCGTTAATCTCAACAGGAAAATATTTGTTCACAGAAAAGTTGCCCAAAGCCTGAATAACTTTTTGAAATAGATTTCTACCGACTTGCATACCATCTTTTAACGTGATTCTTTTTGTATCGAGTATATCGATTACATGTGGCCACGGAAAAAGCTTTATACTCAAAGTTGCAATCTGCCGAATATCTCGTTTCTTAAAATTTCCTCTAATACTCAAAAAATCTAATCTTTCAAGACACTCACGTTCATCTGGATAAATTTGCCCGGTACGACGGGTCGAAGCTCGGACAACAAGCCTTAACTCTTCTTGACCCGCCCCTTTCAATATATCTCTAACCCAGATGACGTCTTTTTCTTTATACAGAAAATGACTTCCGCAAACATTAACATCTTCAGTTGCACTCAAAGGGGAACAACAGAATATCAGAAATGCTACAAGGTGAATTTTTTTAACAAAGTATGTCATAATATATTAAATTTCATCTAGTAAAATGGCTTTTCTATAACGACTCATAAGATTTATCATAAATCTTACATTATGTATAGTTGCCAAACTATACGCGGTAAGCTCGTGAGCCTTAAATAAATGGTGAAGATATGCACGTGAATGGTGCTTACAGGTGTAACAATCGCATACTGCATCAATGGCAGAAAAATCTTGTTTATATCGGCCCTGTGCAATAGTGATATTTCCAGAACTTGTATACAAAAGTCCATGCCGTGCACATTTTGTTGGGTGAGAACTATCGAATGTATCAATACCCAGTGGTACAGCAGCTTCAAGTGATGGCAGATCCGCAATACCTAAAAGATGGTTCGGTTTATCATACGGCATATGCGGCATAAGCTGGGTAAGCATTTCGATCATTTCAAAACGATTTTTGCCCAAGCTACCACCAATAGCAAAGCCATCAAAGGGTAACTGAGAAAGTATATCTATGCTGTGCTTGCGCATTTCAGGGTTAATGCCCCCATGAACAACCGCGTACATAGATTGATACCCAGGATTTTTAAGATGTTCTTCAAGTGAACGCTTTTCCCAACGATGGGTGCGTTCAAGAGATTTTTTTAAATCTTTTTGTTGCATATGATACGGAGGCAATTCATCAAGCGGGATAATAATATCCGCGCCGAGTTTTTTTTGCGCCTGCACAGAACTTTCTGGGGTTAACATTATAAGCTGGCCGTCACGATATGACCTGAACAGAACACCTTCTTCTGTGATTTTTTTTACTCCGCCTTCATTTTTTTTCGTGCCGGCACTTTTAAGCTCTTGGTGCACACCGCCATAGGCCAAGCTAAATACCTGAAATCCACCTGAATCGGTAATAATTGGTTTTGAGCGCTTCATAAATTGGTGTAAACCACCACCAGTAGCAACAACATCTGCACCCGGGTGTAACATTAAATGGTAGGTGTTACAAAACATCAAATCGATATCAAGAGCATCAATTTGGTCAGCAGTAAGCGCCTTTAATGATGCGTTTGTTGCAACCGGGACAAAGTTGGGTGTTTCGATAATGCCATGTTCAGTATGAATTCTGCCAACACGAGCACGCGATTTTTTCGATTGGTGTATAAGTTCAAATTTTAACATAGCCAAGCCATTCTAAGACTTTTTTACAAATAACTAAAAGCGGTGTCATACAGATTATAGTAACAGCTTTTATTACATAGCTTATCGTAATAACTTCATAAACGTTATCGACAAGACCGTAAAGCCCCAAAAACGTAAAAAGTACTGTATCTATTAACTGGGTAACCAGCACAACGCCATAGTTACGCGCAATAAAATAACTACCGTGATATTTTCTTTTATAATAATCGTAAAGATAATATTCTATGCTCTCTACAAACATATAAGTAAAAAGCGAAGCTGCTAAAATGCGGGGCATCTGTCCCAAAATAGCGACAAAATGTAGCTGCTGCACATCGCACGCAGCCGGAACATACGCAAGCTGTAACCAGGTGATAATGGTATAGAAAATAACAATAGCAAAGCTTAAATAGACTGTTTTGCGTGCAACAAGCGCACCGTAATATTCTCGCAGCAAGTTTATTCCCAATACTGCACCAATGCCTAATGCGTCAGCAGTTGTGGCATTTAGACCACAGAGCACCATCTGTTTTGTCACAAACAGGTTCATTAAAACTATCTGTAAGCACACAAGCGCGGTCAGTGCTGTTGCAGAAAGATAAAGCGCAACTATTGAACTGATAGCAATAAAGACAATCGATAGTAAAAAAATAATTTCATTAATCATTATCTTCACCCACATAAAATTTTCTTACTTTTTGTCCAGACGATGGTGGCCTAGTTGTGCAAAAAGTTGTTATTTTATCTAATTTCGCAAGAGCACCCTGAGACAATCTTGTTGAAAATCTCATTCTTAGATCAACCACCCTGTTATTAAGAGCCGCTACTTTTTCTGCAAAGTTTTTATCATTAATTGCAGGGTCTGACAATTCATTATAATCACACTCAAGGGCTGAATAAAACAAATTTACCCCATAATCTATTACTGCATTAATTTTTTGAGCGTACTCTTGATCATCTGGAAAAAATCTTTGCAATCGATTTAATAATGAAACATTATCATACAGAGTTTTTTGAACAGAAGAGCTATCAAGGTAATTAAACGCGTCATACGTTTCCTTAAAGTTTCCCTCTGCTAAACTCATAAAAGCTGATAAAACGGCATCCTTTTTCTCTTTGCGCGCTTTTTGTTTACATTCATCAGATTCATCTGTGTCATTAAGCCTTGATGTTAAATCATCTAAATGCGCATTTAAAGACTCAACTTCATCTGCGCATTCAGCAGAAAATGACAAGCAGATCTTTTTCAAACAATTTAACGTTAATCCTATTATTTCAATTCTAACCTTATTAACATCAGCGTCCCATTTGCGTAAAACGTTGGGATGCGCCATCTGCATTTGAGCAAGCTCTTTGTCATAACCAGAAAATTTTTCTTGAAGTTGTAAAACAGCACTTCCTTTAATCTTTTTAGATTTTTTTTGCTTTGCAAGTAACGTTTCAAGACTTTTATGGACAGAATCGCACTCATCCAGGACGTCAAAAAATTTTTTCTTAACCGATTCATCTGGATCTTTATCATCAATAAATAATTCTTCTAAATCGCCCGATAAAGAACTAAAAGCAGATGAGGACTCACCGGTATTTATTGGTTCTGAATAAGCACGTTGAGCAATTAAACCAGCAGCTTTAGGTTTAGTATAAACCCCGCTGAATGAATCAGATCTTTTTGAAGACCTACTATCCAGAGCATCAATATCGATAGCTCTTCTGGTAAAATCTGAAGAAAAAGAAGTTAATGGCGTTAGGGCCATTACCATCACCAGTGTATTTTTCATATCTTTATCCCAGAAAAATTATAAGAACATCAAAAACTATTGCGGCAAAAAGTAGGCCGTCGACGCGGTCTAAAATGCCTCCATGGCCCGGCAGAAGAGCTCCAGAGTCTTTAAGCTTTGCCTGGCGCTTTAAGTATGATTCAAAAAGATCCCCCAGAAAAGCAAAAAACCCAGTACAACAAGCTACCAGGTAGAGAGTCATCCTACCATAAGAACAATTTTTAAACAATAAAACCCCTGCAAAAATGGCAACAAAACCAGCAAAAAGAATGCCGCCCACAAGCCCCTGCCAGCTTTTGCCGGGACTCACGGTTGGTGCAATTTTGTTTTTTCCAAAAAGGTTGCCAAAAATATAACCACCCGTGTCATAACCAGCTACCACCATAACAAGCCAAGCCCAGAGCATGGAGTCTTGTAAATACAGGTGCATAAGGGCAAGAAATGGTACCACCGGATAGAGTGGCGTCAGCCACCATAGGTTAAAACGAGGCCATTCAACAAGCAAAATATAAAATAGGATAAGTCCCAGTAACAAGATAAACTGCGTTGCAGATAAAAAATAAAAAGCTAAGCATGCACTGCCCATTAAAATAATTGCAGTAGCTAAACGCTTTACGAAATTTTCAAAGATTACCATGACGCACTTTCGTTAGCCGTAAAAGCATTTGGAATAAAAGTAATATCAAAAGTATCCTCTTGCATGTTGGGCTCAACCAACGCAACATCAAAGCGTAATACATGCTGTGTGAATTTATTTTTTGCTGCATAATGCAGCGCAGCTGCAATAATTTTTTTCTGTTTAGAACGGTCAACCACTAAAGAAAGATTAAAATAACGCTTGCTGCGCATTTTGACTTCTACAAAAGAAACTACTTCAGCCTTGCAGGCAATAATATCAACTTCGCCTGCCCGTATGCAATAATTTCGCGCACAAACGGTATAGCCCTGCTGAATAAGATAATCTACTACCATCTGTTCGGCTTGATAACCCCGACCCTGGATTTCAGTTTTCATACTCAACCGTCATGAGGGTTATCGCCTTATCTAAAAGATCGATTCTTTCTGCTACCTTATCAGTCTCAAGTTCTTTAAGCTGCAGGCACAATTCAATTAAACCATCTTTTGCAGGCGAACTAATATTTTTTTGATACTCTACTAATTTTTCAACCAAATAGACAAAGCGCATCTGTGCAGAAGTTAATGACTCAAGCTCTTTATTGATGTGATACTTTTGTATATAAAAGTTCATGCGCAAAAACTCCGCATCAAAGAGCAACTTATAACAATAATCTTCGATCGTTTCAAGGCTTTCTAAATAGTCTGTTTGGCCCGGGAACTCTTTTAAAAAGTTTTGAACCAGCTTAAGTGTTTTTTCAGTCATATCTTGGTCATGTTCTGCGTCTGAACAGTCCCAATAATGGGCTAATATCTGCCGATAACGTGCTTCTTTTATAAACTCAACACCGGGATATTCACGAACAAGCTGTTCAAACAGCTCACGTGCTTTTTCAAGCCTTCCCATAGCCAACTGAATAGTTGCAAGTTCATACAAGCAGTCTGCACGTTCTTGATAATTGTCACTCAACTTCATAATACGGGCAAGCACCTTTTCAATCAGCTCGATATCATCACGCTGTTCAAAGTATTTCCGAGCTGCACGAACCTCTTGAAGAGTCATATTTTTTATATTTTTTCTCGTCGCTTGGGCAGGATCAACAGATTTATCATCAAATTGCTCTGCGCCTTGTGTTTTATAGGTTGTCCTATAAGCCTGATAAGGCTTTTTGCCACAACCGGTTAAGAAAATAAAAGCTAACGACAGAAGTGATAACGTTAATTTTTTCATATGTTTTACAACCTTACTCAACAAAAATCTAGTACTTTGAGCCTACCATCTTGGTAAAAAGCTGTAAAATGCAAAAATTTAAACGCGATCTTTAACGATGCCAAAGAAGTTCGAGCCAACCTCATAAGCATTATAGAGTGCAAGAAGACCCACAACGCTAGAAACGGCTAGAAGCGCATGCGGACCATGGGGGTTTTTGGCAATGGTTGTTATTAAATCAGTAAAAAATTGTTGAGATTAGTTACGCGCACCCTGTAATTCAGAAGGGCCAATGGTACCATTTTGAACGAGCAAAGCTGCGTGGCCTCAGGCCGATTATGCCAGCTGAAGCGCCGGTAACCGTTGCATATACAGAATGCTCAACTATTGCCGTTAAACGCTTGCCGACGCTGGGTATTTCTTGTTTGGCAAAAATCTGATGCGAACCTATTAAAAAAGCAGCTAATGCAACTGTTTTTAAATTTAAAAATTCCATATCCAAAGCCTTTAAAAGTTAACGTAACTATTAAAAATTATTTAGTTAAAAGATTAAATTAAGCATTTACTTTGTCAAATAGATAACGTTTTAATGTTCACTATGCCCCTTAAAGATGCCATCTTGGCAAAATACTCTAAATCACGGTAGACTTAAAGTTATGGATAAAAAAATAAAAGCATGGGTTAAGTCCCTGCATTCACCAAAAACCCGTAAGCCAACTGGCTGTTGCATTGTAGAAGGCCTACGTACATTTACCACGTTCTTAAACTCGGTACACGTGCTTAAAGAGCTGTATGTTACGCAAAAAGCATTACAAAATTCTGGCAAAGCTTTGGAGCTGCACCACTATACCGTTATTTCAGATTCTGACATGGAACAGATCAGTGCTGCAACAACTCCCAGTGGCATTTTAGCAATTTTCCAGATCAACCCAATCAACGCGCCCCTTGGCGCAGGAATAGTCTGCGCTCGCCTGCAAGACCCAGGAAACGCGGGAACATTAATTCGCACTGCCGCAGCGCTCAATAAAAAGACCATTGTCTTTGTTGAAAGTGTTGACCCCTGGAGCCCAAAAGTAATTCAATCAAGTGCAGGCACTATTGCAAGCATGAATATTCACGAGCTTTCTTGGCACGGATTACAAAAACAGAAAAACGGTATACCGCTGTACGCACTCGTAACACACCATGGCCAACAACCCACAGCTGCGCATGCTGAAGGCCTTTTTGTTGTGGGCAACGAAGCCAATGGCATTCCAGCAGAATGGATTAAAGATTGTGAACAAAAAATTACCCTTTCCATGCCCGGAAATACCGAAAGCCTGAATGCAGCAGTTGCCGGATCAATTGCTCTCTATGCAACAATTATTACCAAATAAGTGAGTGTATGCCTTCAAACAAATTATCGTTACGTTCAGCTATATTTATCAATCTTAATATTATTCTGGGTACCGGAATTTTTATTAATAGCGTCAAATTGGCAGATCATTTAGGCCCCTGGGGCGCACTCAGTTACGCAACAGTGGGGATAGTCCTTTTGCCGTTGATTCTTGCTATGGCGCACTTGGTGAAAATACATAAAGGCGGCCTTCTATTTTATGATTATGCTGCTGGCATTCACCCTTTTGCAGGGTTTATGAGTCAATGGTGCTACTTTGTCGGCAAGCTAGCTGCTTGCGCACTAGGCATACATATTTTATGTCGTCTTGAGTGCAAACACTTTTTTGCCCCTTAAAAATTTTTCGCCGATACGTTCTCGATTGCGCGTCGTAATGTTTTTACTGCTGCTTAATATGCTCAATCTCCGGATTAATAAATCTATACAAATTGGCTTTTTTGTCTTAAAATGATTCCTATCTTGTTTATTATTATCTTTGGAATTATTATTTTTCACCGAGAAATCTGATAAATAGCGCACTGGATCTTGATCAACTTTTTATTACCATACCTTTTGCGCTTTCTGGCCGCATTTACTGGCTTTGAAGCAACCTGTTCATTGATTCATACCCTTGAAAATCCAAAACTGATGGGCCAAAGGCGATACTATATTCATATGGCTTAAGTGTGTTTATCGCCATAACGTTTCAAACCCTTTTGTATGTTTTAGTTGGGGCTGAATTGCGTTTAGCAGATAGCTTTTTGCAACGTTTCCATTGGTATTTAAATATATTTTTTCAAATGCTTTAATAAACCATTATGGTATTATTTTGATACATACCGCTATTGCATGTTCGGCCTTGGAGCCGCGTATGGGGTTATGTTTAGTAACGCTGGAATCTTATTACCCTTGCAGAAAAAAATTTCTTGGTTAAAACTCGCAAGCACTATGGCTTTCCCAAGCCAAGGTGCCGTATATGTGCATTGTTACAGAAGCTATAATTATTTTGACGTATCTTTGCTATACGCACGGCAGCCCAAGTGCCATTACAACAAACCAACACCCTTGCTTTAACCATAACTTTACACTCAGCGTACTGGGACTTGTGTGGTACAGTCTTAAAAATAGCTTTTCAATTATCGTTATATCTTTGTGTGCAACGGCAAGCTGCATCTTGTTATTAGGTTTTTTAGTTAAAAACTTTATGCACTACCAAACGTTACCGAGCTACCCTTTTGTATTACTGTAATTATTGGCGTTGGGGTCTTTTTAACGAACTTTAAGCAACATCAAAGCGCATAAGCAGGCGATCATCGTGATAATACTTGCCCGAATAGTGATTTTCATTTCTGGCCAACCCAATTTTTCATAATGGTGGTGAATCGGGGCGATCTTAAAAATTCTTTTTTTAAAAAGTTTATAGCCGGCAACTTGAATAATCACCGATAAGGTTTCACCGACAAAAACTAATGCCAGAGATAGCAAGAAGCATTTCTTGCTTAGTGATAAGGCAATAAGCCCCAAGGTTGCGCCTAAAGACAATGCCCCACATCACCCATAAAGATTTGAGCCGGGTAGGTGTTATACCATAAAAAGCCCAAACAGGCGCCGATTAATATAACGGCAATAATGGCAACTTCGGCAGTTCCTGCAAAGGGAATATGCAAATAGTGCGCAAAAACAGAATGGCCCGCACAATAGGCTATTAACGCAAATGTAGCAAAATTTGGCAGCAAGGCACTTACGGCAAGGCCATCTAAACCATCGGTTAAATTAACCGCGTTACAGGTGCCCACTATAATAAAAAGCGCCCATGCAAAATACCACAAGCCAAGATCAGGATTTAAATCTTTAAAAATAGGAATACAAATTGTTGTTCAGGCTTAAGCAATAATACCATAAAGCATAAAACTAAGTTCCGCAATAAGCTGGGCAACCCATTTTTTTATTTCAGAGATTCCCTTTTTGTGACGAATCTTACCCCAATCATCCCAAAAGCCGATAGCTGCAAAAAAGAATTAGTGCTGCCAAAATAATATAGACATGAGGATCGTTTAAATCGCACCATAATAAAATGTGTGCTCACAACCACACTCACAATAAAAAGACCGCCCATGGTTGGGGTATTATCTTTTGCCTTGTGGTTATCTGGGGTGAACTCCTGCACCCCAGAACGGAAAAACTTTTTTGACTGTTCATATAAACCAAGTGCCAAAAATAAAAGAAAGGGCCAATGCGGTGATAAAAGCTGCCATTGCCCTAAAGCTTATCGAATCAACTACGCGAAAAAAACGAAAATACTGCTAGATACACAAAAGATGATACATTATAGTCCCTTTACTACGAAAAATCTTTAATAAGGTAAAATTATATGTAAACTAAGTTAGTTTACGTAAAAATTTAATCTTCGAAGGAAGACGATTGGGCCAATATGGAAAAAAAGTACGATCATCAGATTCATGAACCACAGATAAAGCATTTTGGCAAGAAAACGCCACCTATACCCTTGCGCCCGAACATGTCGATGATCGCCCGCTTTTTAGTATAGACACACCCCCGCCAACTGTTTCAGGCTCGTTACATATCGGCCATATATTTTCCTATACGCATACCGATTTATTGCGCGCTATAAACGCATGAGTGGATATGCCGTCTTTTATCCTTTTGGCTTTGATGATAACGGGTTGCCAACTGACGCTTTGTTGAAAAAAAAAAGGGATTATCAGCATTTAGCGTTAGGCCGTCAGAATTTATTAAACTATGCCTTGAAGAAACAGTAGACAGTTGAAAAACAATTCCAAGAATTGTGGCAAACTATGGGCCTTTCAATCGATTGGAACCATTGGTATTCAACTATTGACGACACGTACACGCAAAATTTCACAAGAATCGTTTATCGAGCTGTATAATAAAAAATATGTCTATCGCAAGCAAGAGCCTGCGCTATATTGCACCACCTGCCACACATCTGTTGCACAAGCAGAACTTGATGATGCAGAAAAAGAAACCATCATGTTTACCGACTATTACCCTTTACACGGTCACAAGGCAATGATCTGGTTATGCGACAACACGTCCAGAGTTTTTAGGCTTCATGTGTTGCAGTGTTATATAACCCAGAAGATGCACGCTATAAACACTTAGCAGGAACAACAGCACTGTGCCACTATATGGCTTTAATGTGCCGTTACTGCCAGAAGAAACGGTTAAAATTGATAAGGGCACCGGTTTGGTTATGTGTTGTTCGTTTGGCGACACAACTCGATGTTGAATGGATTAAAAAACATAATTTACCTATTAAACCAATTTTGCAAAAAGATGGCCGATTTCAAGCAGACCTGCAGTATATCGGCGGCTTAAAAGTTAAACCTGCACGTGAAAAAATTTTAGCAGAGCTTGCAACGCAAAATTTAATTATTGAACAAAAAAAGATCGTCATACTGTTAATATTCATGAACGCTGCAAAAATGAAATTGAATTTTTAAGCTTCCGCAATGGTTTATCGATATAATAATCGCACAAACAAGAATTTTTAGCGATGGGCCGATCAAATGATGTGGCACCCAGCATTATATGAAATCACGTTACGATAATTGGGTAGAACATATTAATTGGGATTGGTGTATTTCCCGCCAACGCTTTTTTGGGATTCCGTTTCCCTGCTGGCACTGCACAGCATGTAACACGTTATTCTTGCAGAAGAATCCAATTACCTATCGATCCGCAAGAAACGCCTTACCATAAACCATGCCCACAATGTGGCAGCACAGAAATTGTTCCCGATATGGACGTTATGGATACCTGGAACACGTCATCGTTAACGCCATAAATCAGCGCAGAGATGTTTAAAAAGGCATATCCACAAACAGAAAAAGATTTATTGCCTATGAGCATGCGCCCACAGGCGCATGACATTATTCGCACCTGGGCATTTGATACCATCGTCAAATCATGGATGCATCGACAAACATATTCCATGGCACGATATTGTTATTTCTGGCCATGTGCAGATAAACGATAAACAAAAAATATCAAAATCTCAGGGAAACTCAGCCCTCTTGAACCAGAAAATCTTTTAAAACCTATCCGGCAGACGTTATTCGTTACTGGACCGCCGGTGCGCAACTGGGAACTGACACGGCGTTTTCTGAAAACCAGTTTAAAATCGGCCAACGGCTGATTGTTAAACTCTGGAACGCCTGTTTATTTATTAAAGAACATGGAAACTACAGTAAAATTATTATTCCCCATGACACGGTGAATAAATGGATTTTGCACCAAGCAACCAGATACCTTTAGCATGCTATAAAAACGCTTTTGATGACTACCATTTTAATAAAGCGCTTGAAGTAGTTGAAAAGTTCTTTTGGAATGATTTTTGTGATAATTACCTTGAACTGGTTAAAGACCAATTTTTCAACCCCGGCAACTATAGTCAAGAACTTATTGCAGAAACACAGGCTGTTCTATATAAACTCGGCTTTGAATTGATACAGTGGTATGCGCCCTTCTTGCCCTATATCACAGAAAACATATACCAAGAACTTTACCGAGCAGAGTACAAAGAATTTTCCTTACACCAGACAACCTACAGCTCTGAGCATGACCATTATGATTACGTACATGACGTAAAAATTGTTGAGCTTTTGCTTGAAGCAGTACAGCAAGTTCGTAAAATAAAAACTGATGCAGCCGTATCGTTAAAAACAGATATTAAACTTCTTACCATTCACGGTACTCAGAACAACACAAACAACTTCTTACCAGTTGAAAAAATATTGGCAGGTGTTGCACGAGCACAAGAGATACGTTACTCAACACAAGAAGTTGAACAAGAAGTTTCACTTATCGATAATCAGGGCATATATTCAATGGTTATTCACGTATGATCCATATAAAAAATAGCCAACGTAGAATAACAATTAATGCAAATCAACTCAAAACTGATCTGCAGATTATTCTCGGATGCGCTCAACTACAGCGACTTTGATATCTCTGTCTTAATTACGACCAACAAAACTATTCGTGACTACAATCGTGATTATCGCAATAAAGACAAACCGACTGATATACTCTCTTTCCCTACCACCCAGAGCTACAAGCGGGTAAACGGATTAAGGTTAAAGCATGAAGAAGATAAAAATTTAGGCGATCTTATTATATCGGCTGAATATGTAACCAAAGATGCCAAAGAGCTTAAGGTCACGTTTGAAGCGCGCATGAAAAAATTTCTCGTTCATGGCGTTTGCCATTTACTTGGTTATGACCATATTATCGATTGCAGACTGGCGCCGTATCTATGCGGGCAAAAGAAGAGCTTTCTCTTTAAAAAAAATACCGTAACAAAATAGCAACAGATTATCCTGCCGATGGTCCAAACCAATCTGCAAACGTTTTTTCTGTGCCTTTTCTGGTATGACCTTCATTAAGATCTCTAGGGATACGTTGTATGGCCACAGATGGCCCAAGATCAACAGGAATATTGTTCAATGCTGTCGCCACCTGCTCTAATCTCATTGATTCAAGTTGTCTAGCATGCTGCTTTGTCATGTACAGATAGGTAACAAGAGTCCCGGTAGTCGCGCCTACTAACAAAATCATAAAGCGCTCAACATTATGGGCATCTATTTCAGCATACCCGGGCAGAACTACCAGAAATAGAGTCAGTAGTAACGCCTGTTTTTTATAAAAAATTTTCATGACCCTCCTAAAAAGTGCGCAAAAGCGTGTAAAAATTATACCAGATAAAGATAGTGGTTTGAATTATTTTATCTTTATCTGGTATAACAGAATTTCTTGCCTATATGAAAAGCTTTCAAGCACAAGACTTAAGCAAGCTCTTCAATAAGAGTATCATGTTGAACTGGTTCTTCTTCAATTACTGCTTTTACTTCTTCAGGCGATTGCTCTTCTTGGAGTGCCTTTTCAGCCTGATGATCACAAGCATTTTGTTGCAGCATGCATGATAGCACCGCTAGACCATAATTTCTAACGCTGACATCAACCAATTCAATTTTTGATTGTGCGTCGGCAACGGTCCCCTGCAATTTCTGTAATTCAGCGTTTAAAAATGCTCTTTCTTTTTGGTAGCTTTCCAGCATCTGATATAACATGAAGGCATTGAGCGCACCAACAGCCACTACACCGGTACCAATAACCTTTTTCGGTAAAATCTGCATGCGCAGGGGCAACTAATAAACTTAACGTTGTAACAAATAAACCTATTTTTTTATGTAACTTCATGAATAAACCTTTAATTAAAAGCCGGTAGTTTCACTGTCTTTGGCAAGCTTTGCAAATCTATCAACGGTTTTGCCAGCTGCAGAAAGTCTTTCCGGGGTAACAGTTCTATTCAATTCATCTGCAAGAACTACCAGTTTTTTTGCAGCAAATTTGTCGAACGTCACAATTTTTGGTCCTTCAGAAACTTTTGCCTTTTCTTGAACAGCCGGCTTTATATCAATTTCTTTAGACACAGACCCTTGGTCAGGGTTTTCCTGCTGGGCAATAATTTCTTCCAAGTCATGGTGTGCTGGCTTTGATTCATCTTGCGTTTCAGCTGTTGCAGCTACAGGCTTATCGTTTACTTTTTGATTCTGCCAACTATCATAACGCTTTTTGCCGTAATAATAGACCAGGCCACCGACTGCTACTACAACTGCACCAATAACAACGTGCGTGGGCACCTCATTAGAATCACGCCTTGCAGATACCGGTTTCACTAAAAAAAGCACGGTTAATGCTAACAATAACTTTTTACAATTTTTCATGACAATTCCTTTTGGTTGACCTCAAGATAGAATAAAACTACCAAAGGCTACATCGAAACGGTATAAAAAACAACAAAAATATGCCTATAGATGCTGGATAATGTCCCGTTGCGCAACTTTAACTTCAAGGCCCGTCGTCATATTTTTAATGGTTGCCATGCCAGAAGCCTGCTCATCTGCACCGATAAGAACGGCCCATTTAGCGCCCATTTTATCTGCGGCTTTAAACATACTTTTAACAGAAGCTTTATCTAAAATTATATCGGCACAGATATGTTCAGCATGCAACATCTGCAGAATCTGCAGCCCAAGTGGTTGTTGTTCTGTAGCAAGCGGAATAATAACCGTAAGAGCGGGTTGCATGTCGTGACTCACCAAGCTACCCTGGGCCTCAAGTAACAGCTGTAACCGTTCAAGGCCAATACCAGCACCAAGTGATGGGTAATCTTTTTTAGCACCGATCTGCGTTGCAAGTGTGTCATAACGACCGCCGCCACAGAAAGTATTTTGCGTACCCAACCCTGTCTTTGCCAAGGCTCCTTCAGGCTGAGCCGTCTCTATCGAGACGAATTCGAACACCGTTTTGTTATAATAATCGAGCCCACGAACAAGTGTTGGTTTAACAGAAAAGGTAACAGAAAGTTCTTCAAGCATGTCTTTAAGCTGTTGCCATTCAAAGACAGATTCTTGAGCCATGGTGTCAATAATAGTTGGCGCAGATGCAAATAGTTTTTGGCAGCCTTCCTGTTTACAATCAAAAACACGCATAATATTGCTGTTCATACGCTGTTTACACAAGTCGCACAGGTCTGTAGTGTGCTTTTCTAAAAACTTTTTAAGAAGCTTTTGGTATTCTGCGCGGTCTTCACGCGTGCCCAAATAATTGATGAGTAAAGCAAACCCTTCGATTTTTAAAACCTCTGCAAACAAGACATTAAGCATGGCAATAAAAAGCGCGTCCTGCAAAATCGATTCTGAACCAATAACCTCAATACTTGTTTGATGGAACTGGCGGTAACGCCCTTTTTGTGGCCGTTCATGACGGAATGCCGGGCCTGCAGAAAAAACTTTCCAAGGCGTGTCTTGAATACCAGCATTAATAAATGCACGCATAATGCTTGCAGTAAGCTCGGGGCGTAGACACATTTTTTCTGAGCTTTCACCTTCTTGTTGAGCTAAGGCAACTTCAGAAAGCACGCGGTACATCTCTTTACTCACAACGTCGGTTTCAACGCCAAGAGAGCGTTTAAAAAGCTCAAGCGGTTCAATTAACGGCGTAGAAATCTCATGAAAATTATACTCTACCAGATGTATTTTTGTTTTTTGGAGTATCCGATTATACAGAGATAAATCAGAAATCCTGTGTGCCCTTAATACGCGTAATCATGAGCGGTCCTTACTAAAAAAATATTTTTGAATAGTGTCAGTATAGCATACTTAAATAGTGTGCCAAAGCGCATCAACTATTCTTGACTTTATCAAGATAGACATAGTAGAACTGTTACCATACCCTATTAACCTATTCAAAAAGGAGAAGTATGAATTTCAAACAGTTAGGCTCTATAAGCCTACTTGCGCTCACCATGACCAGTTCACTTTCAAGCTGGTATCAAACAGTTTCAAGTAAAACATACTATACCAATATTCCACTATGGGAAATCGGTAAACCGACCAAAGAAATATTCTTTAATACAGAACGTATGCAAGAACGTGAAGATGGCTGGTGTGGTGGCTTTGAGATTGTAGGATATGGCGGCCAATCGACCAACTCAAGCAAAGCGAACTCATACTTTATGCCCTATGGTAAATGTTCTTTAAATGTTATTGAAGGTATCCCTGTAGGCCCAACAACTCCGCCTTATGTCGAACCAGCAGATGGAACCACTAACCGTGACCTTGAAGCACGCAACTTCAACTTAGTAACCGTTAATGGCGTAGCAGGGGATAATGGCGCACAATATATGGGCACCATCACCTTTAACCCTAAACAAACTATTGCCGGTATCGGTGTTGTCTGGAGACAATCATTATGGAAAGACCACCGTGGCATACCAACCATCTGGGGAGAAATATCATTCCCGATTCAATATGTAAAAAACGAAATGAACTTGTGTGAAAACATCACCCAAAAAGGTGGGGGGGCTTCCGACACATTAGGTCTTGATAACGCGCGTCACGTTGGCAGCATGCAAGCAGCATTTGCTCAAGAAAACTGGCTGTATGGCAAAATCGACAATAGTAAAGACCTCAGCAAATGGGGCGTTGCCGATGTTGAACTGCGTATAGGGTATAACTCAGTTAATAGCGACTGCTGTGATTTGAATGCGTATGCTGGGGTTATCATTCCAAGCGGAACAAAAATTAACCAGTGCCAAGCAGGTTATATGTTTAATTCTGTAATCGGTAATAACCACCATTTTGGTATTTTATACGGCACACATTTTGGGTATGAACTGTATGGCCAAGGCAATCATATGCTCCGCATGGAACTTGATATGTCCAGCAAATACCTCTTTTCTAACCACCAATGGCGTTCATTTGATTTAGTGGGCATGGAATGGAGCCGTTACCTTGAAGTGTACACGAATGTAGGTCAAGCAACTGCTGCAAATGCTGATATCATTACCAACCCAACCTTTGCAGTTGATAGTGGAACATCTGGTATTAACGTATTTACCCGCCGCTTACGTGTTTCACCACGCTTTGCAACCAACATCAACACGGCACTTAACTATTCATATAGATCGGTTGATTTTGAATTTGGTTATAACTTGTTCACCCGCCAAGCAGAAAAAGTTGAGTTCCCACGTAACTGCTGCATTGACTTTCCTCTTTCAATTGCGGTTAAAGACATTAATGGCGAAGGTAACACCAATATTGCACGCACTATCAAAAATGATTTTGGTGGTTCTGCAACAGCGTTTGCAAACTATGCACAAAGTGTTATTCAATTACCTGACCTCAACCTTGATTCTGCTGCACACCCTGCATTACTTACTAACACTATCTATGGCGGCGTTGATTACAACACAGAATGCTGGACAATACCTATGTTCTTTGGCGTGGCGGGCATGTACGAGTTTTGCAGCATGAACAGCTCATTTGACCGTTGGAACGTATTAGGCAAATTTGGTATTACCTACTAATTATTAAAGGAATTAATTCATGAAATCGATCAAAAATATAGTTTTGGGGTGCTGCTTACTTGCAGCACCTTTTGGGCTTGAATCAAAAGTTGTGACAAGCATACAAGCTCAAACAAATGTAAAAAATGCAATCGCAGCATTAAAAATGAACTCAAACGATGCAAAAGCGGCTCAAGATTTGTTAAACAATTACGCAGCTATTTCTAAAGACGCAAAAGCTAAAACAGATGCGATGCTTAAAAGCGAACTTGGCAAAGATATCGCCGGAGTAAAACAAATCATAATAAAAGCAAAAACACCCGTTTTAGTTAAAGGCGGCGCAACAGATGCCGACGCAAAAATAGAAGCTGCTATTCAAAGCGATATTGAAGAAGCAACCTCGGTACTCAACGAATATGCAACCGCTCAATCAATTAATGCTGAAACAGATAACGGCTTATTAAATGAATATAGCCAAGACTTAATCACCGTCAAAGGATTAATCAACAATCAAAAAACCGCAGCTGCAAAAATTAGCGATGCCTCCTCACGTGCGAGTTTTGTAAAACAACTTGATGAAACTGTGGCAAAAGTTGATAGCCAAATGAACCTTGTTCAAGACCGCATTAAAGCATTACAGAAACCAGTAGTAGCTGACCTGACATTAGAAGAAATCAAGGCAGACCTTGATACAATGACACCCGACGAACGCGCAGCACTTTTAAAAGACTTGGGTATCGAACCAACAAAAGAAGAAGCTGAAGCTGCAACAAAAATACAAAAATTATGGCGCGGCAAAAAAACACGCAATGATTTGAAAAAGGCTGAAGAAAAAGCAAAACAAGAAGCTCAAGCTGCAAACACACCACCAGCAGCAGCTCTACCCGTGCCAACAGCACCAATGGATGAATCAGCAGCATTTAATGAAATAAAAGCGAGCGTTGGCGACTTACAAAGTAATATCAGAAAACAACTTGATGCTGTTACAAAAGCTACTGGCGCAAATCAAGCGATGATTAAACAAGATGCTGCAGAAGCAGCAAATCGTTTTGCCGGAGAGCTTGCAGAACTAAAAGAACGTATTGGTCGCCTAACACTTAAAGGTGCGCGTGATACACTTACTGATCTTTTCAATAAAGCAGAAGATACTTTAAAACAATTGAAAAATAAACTTCCAGCAACGGCCGCAGGAGCACAACCAACTCCAGCAGCTCAACCAGCGCCAGCAGCAGTTGAACCTGCGCAAGCGCAAGTTGATGCTCAAGTTAATCAAGCAATTGCAGACTTAACTGAGGCTGAAAAAGCAACTGTTCGCAAGGGTTTAGAGAAAATTAAGGGCAAAGCTAAAATCGAAGAAGCTAAAAAAGAGGCTGCTCAACTCAGAAGCGCTAGAGCTGCCATAGATTCGGAAGCGGATATTTTAATCAAAAAAATTGCACCGATCTTGAACGATAGAAATCTAACCGATATTAGAATTGGCTCAGTCACAGCATCTATTGCAAACTCCGGTCTAGATAGAAATAAATTATCTCCAGCCAAGAAAACAGAGCTAGAAAAATCAATTAAAGATTTTGAGGCATTTGTTGCAACAATTCCGCAGCAGCACAACAAACGCCAGCAGCTGAACCAGCCCCAGCGCCAGTGCCAGCAGCAGCACAACAAGCATACCAGCGGCACCCGCATTTACCGGCTATGGTCTTGGTAGAAAACCACAACCTGGAATACAACCAATCCCAGTGGCAGCTCCAGTAGCTCAACCGGCACCGGCTCAAGGTAGCAAATATAATGAACATATGTTTGATAACTTTAACAACTACAGATATGAAGATAAAATGATACCGCTTTTTAACGCGCCATTAACTCCTGAAGAAATGGAAACCATTAATAAAGCGCTCGACAATGCTAAAAAGGGCAAAACTCTTCCGGCACAGTCGAATGTTGGAAGGCTTAAAGGTCTATGCATAAATTAGTATCAGAATTTTATAGGAATCGTATTATGACTTATAAATTATTTTTTGCCGGACTAGCTTTTGCCACACTCTTAGCAGAGGATTTTGGTTTAGCGCAGCTCGTATTAATCGCAACAAAACCAGAAGATGCTGTTAGAATTGCAACGTTAATACCAGAAGATGCCTTAACACCAGCTGTAATTAATAAAATTCGCCCCACATTAAAAGTATCCAGGGATGCGCAAGCCACTGATAATGTCAAAAAAGCTTTACGAGACGAAAAAGCAAAATTAGGAACTGGCGGCGGTGCAGCTGCAGGCGGCATGACAAAAGCAGAAGCTGAAAAATTAATAAAGGACGCGGGAATAACCGTTCAGCCTATTAATTCTAAAGCAGATGCAAAAGCACAGCTTGTTACCTTCTTTGATGCAAACAGCACCGGTGGCAAGTTATTAACAGAAATTTATGGCGCCAATGGCCCACAAAAAACTGTAGTAGCAGAACTGCAAAAAGCAGCAGCCGGCCGCGTAAACAAAAAAAACAAAAAGGGCTCGAATTTTTTATTCGGGCCCTGAATTTGATATGAACTCATTCTATTAGAATTCCGCTTTATACAGGGAGATAGTATGAATAAAAAAAAAGTTTTACTTTTGCTTACGGCCATTTTATTGACACCACGAAGAACACGGGCGTTTGATAATTGGAAATCATCTGAAATTACCGTCGCCGCGGTATTAGGCGCTTCAGTTATTACCAATCTTTATTGCTTGTATCACATACACCACCAACAAGAGATTATAGATACACAAAAGAGCCAAATTTCAATTTCGGTAAGTCAATTGAATGAAAAGATGAGCAAAAGTTTTAATGCGATTACTGAAGCATTACGCGAAAGTGACCATAAAATTGAAACCCTTACCAAAAAAACCGCACAAAATAATGATGCAATAATTGGAAAAAGCTTAGTGCTGTGCACGAAAATCGTTATAACGTAGATAATCTTTATCGTCAATATACAATAGAGATCTCTTGGGGCAGCAGCATCTAAAAGAAATGGTAGAATCGTCAATTGTGGCAGATTGCGATCATATCACTTAATCGATTTTCAACAGTCGGTCCATAATGCGGAAATATTTCTAAGCGTGCTGCAAGCAACAAGTAATAACGCAGCACGGGATAATATCAGAGAACACCTTGAAAAATTTGCGAATGAACGACGTAAGAAAAAAATATATTTTTCTTCTTAAGATCGATCGCGCCGTCGTTAACTCAGAAGCACGTAACTTGTGGGTATACCAGTATATTATTTATCAACTCTTGTCTTTTATCCAAACTCATTCTACACTTCCGCTATGAAGCACACTATACTCGTCACCGGTGGCGCAGGGTACATCGGCTCACACACTGTCCTAGAACTCATTAACCCACAACTACCATGTAGTAGTAATCGACAAAGCATGCTCATTCGAAATCAACCACCCCCATGTCACCTACTTCCAATGCGATATAGCCGACACAGATGCAGTAAAAACTATTTTAAACTACTGAAGCATCGACGCAGTTGTCCACTGCGCTGCATCAATTGAAGTTCGGCGCCTCAGTAGTAAACCCTGCTTCATATTATGAAAATAATGTTATTAAAAGTTTAATTTTTTTTGATACACTGCGCGAATATAGCATAAAAAAAATAGTCTTCTCTTCGAGCGCAGCTGTTTACGGCATTCCCCAACAATTCCCTTACAGGAAACCCACCCCTGCAACCCCATAAGCCCCTATGGCAGGACAAAATATATTATTGAACAGATATTAGCAGATTATCAGGTAGCATATCATTTCCAATACGTTGCATTACGTTATTTTAACGCCGCAGGGGCTTAGCCAGAATATAATCTTGGCGAACGGCACGAACCAGAAACACATCTTATCCCACGCATACTTTCTGCAGTTTTTGAAAATAACCATTTTACGCTTTTTGGCGCCGATTATCCAACTCCCGATGGCACCTGTGTACGCGACTACCTCCATGTACGTGATATTGCACAGGCACACAGGCTGGCGCTTGAGTATTTGTTGGGTACGCAAGAAATCCCGGATCAAATTCAGGATGACACTCTTGAAGGGGGCAAGCGCAATTATAAACTTAGGCACGGCACGTGGGTTTTCTGTTCAAGAAATTATTAATAGTGCACAGCAGGTTACGGGAAAAAAAGTTGCGATCAAACAACTGCCGCGTCGAACCGGCGACCCAGCATATCTTATTGCAGACACTAGCCGTGCACAAAAACTTTTGGGCTGGCAGCCACAGCACAGCGACATAACAAGCATAATTTCAAGTGCTTATGAATTTTTTATACAAGAAAATAATCAAAAAATTAACAAGATTTATTTTAAAGGGTGTTATGAAGAAAAAAGTAATTAAGTTAATTTTTTTGCTAACCGTGTACGTTGTTAAAGCTGATGATTTTGCATGTCATTCATTTTTTACGGTGCATCCACAATTTAGACTTGTTTCACCAGAAAAAGAGGCCCTTTTTAGAAACGACCGCATGCTTTTGCGTCAAGGCGGCATAGAAGGCACGGTGCAAGCGGTTTTTTATGGCGGCCAATCGAATAACGACCTTGAACTGAATAAATATTTCTTACCCGCAAATAAAACAGCACTGAACGCGCAAGAATACAAATCGCCAGATTTTACGCAAGACGGCCTTTTTGTAAAAAATCTTGAAGCACGAAACTTTAATATCTCAACCAACCAGAGTTCCGGCACGACCTTTAAAAGTACGATTCTTTTCCGGCCACAGCAAACGAGCTTTGGTATAGGGTTTAGTTGGATACAAAACTTTTGGCATGACAAAGATGATGTGCCACGTATCTGGGGCGAAATTTCTTTTCCCGTGCAGTATATAAAAAATGAAATGAAATTGAATGAATTTGTTGACAGCGACGGTGGTGGAGTCGATGGCCAAACCGGTTTAGATGGTGCACCACATGTTGCAAATATGAAAGAAGCATTTGCTCAAGCAAATTGGCTTTATGGCAAAGTTGATAACTGCAAAGATTTGCACGCCTGGGGTGTCTCTGACATAGAAATTACGGTTGGGTATAATGCTCTCAGTTGCCAAACATGTGATTTTAACGCATACGCAGGCTTTGTTATTCCAACAGGAACAAAGATCAACCAACATAATGCGGCATATATATGGCGTCCAGTAGTAGGTAATAACCACCATTGGGGAATTCTTTTTGGTGCACACACGGGCTTTAAAGTCTTTGAGCATAAGCTGCACCAAGTACGGTTAGAGTTTGATGTTGAAGGACAATATCTTTTTTTAAAAATACTCAGTGGCGTTCATTTGATTTAGTACAACAAGGCCAATGGAGCAGATACCTAGAAGTCTATCAAAATGTAACACATGAGATCAATCGTTTGCAGATGCTGCACCGATGAATATGAATGCTGGAACATCGGGGATCAATGTTTTTACCACCTGCGCTACCGTGCATCCAAATTTTACAACTAACACTAATTCAGGCTTTATTTATACCTGGAAAGGGCTGCAAGCCGAACTTGGTTTTAACTTTTTTGTACGACAAGCAGAACAGATAACCAAATCATCATGGAACAACGATGTTGCTATTAAAAATATCGATGGTGCCGGTGAAACGAATATAGCGCGCACCATACAAAATAATTTTAATGGCTCTGCAATAGCTCTTGCAAATTACACAGCACTTACGCTGGCGGATCTTGATTTAACCTCTGCAGCACACCCAACAACGCTGACACACACGGTGTATATAGCGGCTGGTTGGAATTGGGATGATATCTGCATTCCGGTATTTCTTGGCGGCGGTGCATCATATGAATTCACCACGGTAACAACGGCACTTGACCGCTGGCTGCTATTTGGCAAGCTTGGTATTTCATTTTAGTTGTTAATATCTTAATTGTTGACACGAACAGCAAAATTTCAGTACAACAAACTCATAGTCTTACCATTTTCTTAAAAGGAGAAGCATGAAAAGAAAATTAGTTGCGTTGGCTCTATTAATTGCTGTGCCAGCAGCACACGCTGACGATTTTGCCGGCCATTCATTTTTTACTGTCCGACCACAATTTAGATTAGTATCGCCAGAAAAAGAAGCTCTGTTTCGCAACGACCGCATGCAACTAAAAGAAGGTGGTATTGAAGGCGCAGTCCAAGTGGCGGTCTATGGCGGCCAATCAACAAATGGTTGTCAATTGAACCAATACTTCCTGCCATCAAATAAAACTTCATTAAATGTGCAGGAATATAAAACATCTGGATATAGTCAAGATGGCCAATCTTCTAAAGACATAGAAGCACGCAACTTTAATATTGCTACCAGTTCAACAGCAGAAACATTCAGAAGCAATATCGCATTTAATCCACAACAAACTTCTTTTGGTATCGGTTTTTCCTGGATACAAAATATCTGGCATGACTGCAACGATGTGCCGCGCATTTGGGGTGAAATATCATTCCCGTGCAATATATTAACAATAAAATGAACCTGCGCGAAAATGTTTTGAGCACAGGCGGTGGCGCTGACGGGCAAGTTGGCCTGGACGGTGTGGACCATGTTGCAAACATGACAGAAGCATTTGCCCAATCAAACTGGCTCTATGGAAAAGTTAACAACTGTGCTGACCTTTCAGCATGGGGTGTTTCTGACGTTGAGGTCACGTTTGGCTATAACGCACTCTTTTCTGAAACGTGTGATTTTAATGCGTATATAGGGTTTGTTGCACCTACCGGAACAAAAATTAATCAATACAATGCGGCCTATATATGGCGCCCTGTTATAGGTAATAACCACCACTGGGGTCTTCTTTTTGGTGCGCATGCCTGTTTTTACTTACGTGAATTCGGTCAACACAGTCTTCGTTTAGAGTTTGATGCTGAAGGTCAATATCTTTTCAAAAATACCCAATGGCGTTCATTTGATTTAGTGCAACAGGGCCAGTGGAGCCGCTACCTTGAAGTTTATCAAAATGTAGCAGCTGCAACTACTGCATCAGGGGAGAGTTATCCGCTTGACATTAACGCAGGTACTTCTGGCATTAACGTATTTACTACCTGTGCACAAGTAAGCCCAAAATTTACTACTAACACTAATACCGGGCTTATTTATAACTATTGTGGTTTACAGGCAGAGGTTGGCTTTAACTTTTATGTTCGCCAAGCTGAAGAAATTTCTAAATGTTCATGGAATACCGACGTTGCAGTTAAAGACATTGATGGAACAGGTGGAACTAATACTGCACGTACCATTAAAAACAACTTCCATCTCTCAGATATTACTTTGCAGTCAGGTTACACCCCCGTTACCCTTGCAGACCTTGATTTAAATTCTGCGGCACACCCAACCATGTTATCTCACACGGTCTATGCAGCAGCCGGTTGGAATTGGGATGACTTATCTATTCCGGTCTTTATCGGCGCTGGTGGTTCATATGAATTTACCACCGTTAATACCGCTCTTGATAGATGGTTGCTCTTTGGTAAAATTGGCATTTCATTTTAAATAATTGAGGAAAAAAATATGAAAAGAATAGTTTTATTACTACTTACGTGCGTAAACGTTGTTTATGCAGAACGTTCAATCGGCGATGCAAAAAGATTTTTTCAGGCAAGTGTCGTTAATTATCAAAAAAATCCCACAGCTGATAATGCGCAATTGGTTGTTGATGAATATGACAGCGCGCAAAACACAGACAAATACCGTCGCACCTTTGATGCCTTTGTAACTGCAAAAAAGCTGAACATGGCTGATATTAGACAAAAAGCGGCAACTCTTGGGGCGCCAGCAAAAGGCTTAACTTCATCTGGCGATCAAGCTCAAGATGTTCAAATGTTTATGACTTTTGCCGTACAGAACGGAATCGAAAACGAGCTACAGACAGCTGAATTGATTAATAAATATAGATTAAAAAGAGCTAGTTTTATCGAAGTTGCAGAAGAACTTGGTCGCATAGCAGAGGAAAATTCTGGCGTGCTTGCCTTAGCACCATCAGCCGAAGAAGAGATGCCTGTAATACCTGCAGCAGATGAAAATCTGAAAACAGTATTAGAAGACGCTCAAGCAAATTGGCGATCATGGCCAGAGGCTCAGAAAAAAGACCTTATTGCAAGACTTCAGCAAGAAGATGAACGAGCCAAAGCACTATACGCTAACTTACAAAAAGATAGTTCAACCGTAACAGTTCCGTTAAAGAAAAGTATTGATGCATTAAGAAAATCTCTTGAAAAAAATTTAGCTGCGGCAAAAACAAGTCTTGCCAACAAAACTGAAGCAACTTTTACCACGATGAATCAACAATATGAGGCCGTTCAAAAAGACCTGATGACCAGTTTTAGAATGATAAAAGAAAAAGCTGATGAAATTCAAACAAATTGGGCTAACTGGACTGAACAGCAAAGAAAAGCTGCTATAGCAAACACAACTGCGTTACAAGCTTACTTGGGCACTATACCTGATGGAATAGCTCAGTACTTGGATACTACAAACATTAGAAAAGCTGCCGATGATGCAGGTAAATATATTGCAGATACTTTTGCGGCTGCAAAAAAAGGTATTGTGGATGTTCTGCCTCAGGGTTACTTAACAGAAACAGAGCTTCAAAAACAAGAGGCTGCCAAAACTGCGCGTCAAGAACGAATACAAGCAAATGCTGAACTCATGGGCGGCATTGGTTTTGACGGCATGCCGGATGTTGATAAAAATCAGCTGGCGAAACTTGATACAGAAGTTGCAAATGTCTTGGATGAAACAGATCCTAAAACAATTGAAGATTCAGTTACTGCAAAAGCCGATCTTATCAATGCGCTTGACGAAGAAACCCCTGCTGATCCAGATGATGCGCAAGTAACTGAGGCACAAAATGCCGTTGATATTGCTGTTGACGCCAACCAAAAGGCGCAAGAAGACGTTGATGCTCTAGAAATAGAAGTTCTTGAACAATATGGTTATTTAAACGCTATCGATGCAGCAGCTCGCGACGTTACCCAAGCTGTAGATTCTATAGGTGTAGCAGGTACAATGGCTATAGCAGCTACAGCAGCTACCGGCATATCCGTTACCCTTACTGCAATCGGAGAACTTTTTCCAGAACTAAAAGATGCGGCTAATAAGTTTAAAGGCCAGTTGAATAGTTTAACACAAGAGATAGGCGCACAGCTTGTTTTATTTTTACAAAAAGCATCTGAAAAAATACAACCAATAATTTCACAAAAAACATTTGAACTATCAAATAAATTAATAGCGTTCGATAAAACAGCTCAAGATCTTTTGAAAGCCGAATCAGAGCTTGAAAAGAAAATAGCTAAAAATCAAAAAAAAGCTTATCAAATTTTAAGTGAAGGGCTCGATAAAAAAATTGGTGAGGTTAAATTAGAGCTTAAAAGCGTAACCAGTAACATCAATAATATTGACAAAAATATTGAAAGCATAAAAAAGCGCGCAGCAAAATCTAATATCGGCGCAGTGACCATGAAGGCAGACGTTAAAGCCTACTACGATAAACTTACCAGCACCAAGGCAAGGTTAGAATTCAGAGTCAAAGAATTAGAGACTGTAAAAAACAAACTTGCAGACAGATTAAGAACGGGCATAGCAGAAATAGATGCTAAAGTAGAAAAATATATTAAAAAAAATGAAGCTCTTAATAAATTATCCGCTGATAGATATCTGGAAAGAGAAAGAATACGATCAGCATTAAGACACGACAAACCATTAATGGCGGCAGCAGCTGTTGATGAAGCAATGGCTAAACTCAGCGACAAAGCCAAACAATTAGCAGAATCATTTGCCGAATCAGCAGTAGAATTCAAACAAGGGGCTAAAGTAACCCTTAACTCCGTCAGAATGGGCTTGGGTAATTTAAGCGCTATGCCTCAAGCAACAATAAAAAATATTGCTCCTGTAATTAAAGATTACATGGTCGCTATTCGTCAAAATATCCAACAAGCCGGTGCCACAGAAGCTCAAAATCTTGCACAACAGCTTAAGAATTTCCTGACGCCGGATGTAGGTACTGATATAAAATCTATCAGAGCACCGAAAAACTTTACGGTTCCAACAAATATCAGTCAAGCGCTTACAAAATCACAACAAGCAATTGTGGATAACGCACGAGGCGGTATTGAAGCAGCGCAAACTAAATTTGCACAGGCCAAAGAAGTTGTAAAACAACGCGCGAAGGCAGCAAGCGATATCCTCAAGTCTGGCATGAGTAAAGATGCTCAAACGATACGCCAGGCGGTACAAGATACAAAACAAGCAGCTGCTGACCTTAAAGCATCAGCTACTGAATTAGCAGAAAAAAATAAGCAATTCGTTTCAGAAAAATTAGCAAACGCAGCTGAATCGCTTAGAAGCAGTCAAATGTCACAACGTGCGGCAAAAGCTGCTGGCGACCTGGTAAAACTATTGCAACGAACAGTAAAATAAGAGCTTATTAGGATACTAACAACCAAGGGGGCATTGGTAATAATGCCCCCTTTATAAAAAAGTAAAGCGTGCTCATGAATAAAATATCCCTATTGCTCGCTCTCACGTTTGATTTTTTGCAAAACCTGAGAACACAACTCTTGGTCATGCAAGCTGTTAATCAACCACCTGTTAATCAACCAGTTGAAAAGCAGGCCACACAAACAGCAGAAGATCTTTTACGTGAAATCGAGCAACACCCGGATATCCAGCCGTATACGCAAGCGGTGGAAACGCTTAAACAAGAAATTTATCAGATAACCGTTGATCAGATAAAACAGGCATCACAGATGGCAGAAAAAATTGATGAACTTCAAGAGTATGCAAAACAATTTAATGAGGTGCTTAAACCACAGGGCTTTGGCCACCAAAGAAAAGTTTCCATGGTCAACCCTCTTGAAATTATCCGGTACCAAACACAGCAGATACAACTTGAATCTGAAGTTCGCCAACTTGAAGCGCAGATTGCCCAAGAAGATGTAAAAAGGATAGAAAAAATAATTGAACTCAACAAGAAAGAAATTGAATTAGCAACTGCCTCACTTTCTATTATAGAAAACCCTACTATCGCTAGCGACAGGTCTAAATTCGATCTTTCAGCGGTGCAAAGACGGGTAACATCTAACGGTTTGAATATAAGAATCAAAGGCGCAGCGGTACCCCAACCACATCATACTCTTTTTGAGGAATTAAATGAGCTTTCTGAAGAAATGTCCCATATGGCAAAAAAGGCTAAATTTGAAGAGGCAAAAGAGCAGTATAAAAAAATATTTAAAAAACTTTTTAGTATCGATATAAAATTTGTGGGTGAATTTCCAGAAGAACTGGTTCACGATATTATAAAAAGCATTGAGACACTCAACAACAGAATGTCGTATCTTGAACAGCAAAAGCTTGCCGCGCAGGAAGTTGCACGTACTACAACACAAATAGCTCAAGAATATACAAAGCTTGCCGTTGCTCAGAGCAACCTGCCCGCACCTTCTTGTAATCAGCACGTTTGTCACATAGATTTAAAGGCAGCTTCTGCTGAAGTTCGACAACAGGCTCAGATTGTACAAGAAGCGCAAAGAAATATTACTGAACTTACAAAAAAATTAGACCATAAACTTAATATAAAAACGATGCCCTTTAATTTTTTTACGACTCATGAACTAAACATGGTCCAAAACCTGGCCCAACGCCCCGTGCCGCACATCTTGCAAACATCAATAAGTAGTAGCATAGAAAAAGCACAAAAGCTTTTTATGGGTAATCAAATTTTTAACAAGCCAACACCAAACACACCAGTGCAAACACTTAAGACACCACATATAGTTGAACGAACCGGGATAAAAATGTCGCAAAGTGCTGCTCAGGCAGCCCAAAGCTTTTTACGCGTATTGAAAATAATGGGCCCTAAATAATCAGGATATTCTATGAAAAAATACTCTTTTATTATTACATGCTGCACCATCATTTTTTGTGAAAAAATGGTAGCTAAATCTTTTTCTGAAGCACTTTCAGATTTCGTAAAAAGTGAACAGGAAATTTTAACGATTTATAGCCAAGCCGACGGGAACGACCGTCCTGCTTTTAAACGGCAAATGCTGCGTGCCGGCATAGCACCGGAACAAATTCAAGCTGCAGAACAAAAAATTGCTGCACCGGCGTCAGCCGGACCTTCAGCAAGGGTTGATGCACCTCAAGCAGAAGAACCAGCTGTGGAAAGAAATAGTACACTTATTGAAGCACGAAAAAATTTAAAACCGATCCCTCCAGCAGCACCTAAGGCACCAACCAGCACCGAGATTGCTGAGGCGGACCTTGCCAAAGCCCGCCAACGATTAAGAAAAACAACGCCGAATGCTCCAAAGACATTTGATCCGCTTCCTGGCAAACCACGGGAACAAGAATTACAAGATGCAAAGCTTCGCTTGAAAAAAACTGGGCTCCTTGATAATTAAAGACAGCATGAAAAATCCCTGATACACTATCAGCAGTTTTTTACACAATCACGTTAATACAAAAGGATTAACTCATGTACAAAAAGATGGTTATATCACTTTCTCTTTTGACTATTGCACCAGCATTTGCCAGTGAACAAGAACCTAAACCACAAGAACGGGCTGACAGATTATATGCCATTGTAGTTGATTTAAGAATTACTCATAATGCGCGCAGAACAATGGCTCAAGAGCTTAAAGACAAAGGTCTTGTTGGTTTACTTACTCAAGAGCAGCAAAGAAAGTTTCAGGCAGTTGCAATCGATTTGGGTTTAGCTCAGCCTGCAAAAAAAGTAGTTCCTACAATAGAAGACAAAAACGTATCACAAATTGCGCCTGAAAAGGCTCCAGAAAGACGTGGTCATTACGAACTTAACGCAGCTGGCGATAGAGATGTTTGGGTTCCGGATTACCAACCAGCTCAGCCATCTTACCAAGATCTCGCCAACGCCGGATATTATCCATGTTAAAAAAGCATTATTGATAATAATAAAAAAGGGCAAGAAAATAGTGCGTAATAAACACTATTTTCTTGCCCTTTTTAGTTACGATTTTAATACATGCCCGGCATTCCGCCGCCCTACTTGGCTAAAGCTTCGAAGGGCTTGGTCAATCACCTATAACATTGCTTATGTTATCTTAGTACATCCCTGGCATTCCGCCGCCGTGGCCGTGGCCAGCATGAGCGCCAGCAGTTTCTTTTTTCTCTTCAGGAATTTCAAAAATAATTGCTTCAGTTGTTAACAATAATCCAGAAATAGATGCTGCATTTTGTAATGCAGAACGCGCCACTTTAGCAGGATCAATAATACCCGCTTCAATCATATCAACATATTCACCAGTTCTTAGCATTAAAGCCAATATTACCTGATTCTTCACGAACACTATTAACAATAACTGAAGCTTCAAAACCAGCATTTGAGCAATAATACGTAATGGCTCTTCAAGCGCACGAAGTAACAATTTGCGCACCAAGATGTTCGTCACCTTCAAGTTTCAATTCTTTAACAGCATCCTGTGCACGCAGTAATGCAACGCCACCACCAGCAACAATACCTTCTTCAACAGCAGCACGTGTTGCGTGTAATGCATCTTCAATGCGATCTTTCTTTTCTTTCATTTCAGTTTCAGTTGCTGCACCAACTTTAATAACTGCAACGCCACCAGCAAGTTTAGCTAAACGTTCTTGCAGTTTTTCTTTGTCATAATCAGAAGCGGTGTTTTCAATTTGTGACTTGATTTGCAGTAACACGACCTTTAATTTCTTCTTGATCGCCCGCGCCTTCAATAATTGTTGCAGTCATCTTTGGTGATAACGACTTTTTTAGCGCGACCAAGATCAGTAAGTGTTATAGTTTCTAATTTAAGACCAAGATCTTCTGAAATAAGTTTACCACCAGTTAAGATAGCAATGTCTTCAAGCATTGCTTTACGACGATCGCCAAAGCCAGGAGCTTTAACCGCAGCAACATTTAAGATGCCACGCAATTTGTTAACCACTAAGGTTGCAAATGCTTCGCCTTCAATATCTTCTGCGATAATAAATAGCGGACGACCAGATTTTGCAACCTGTTCAAGCACCGGCAAGAAGCGCTCTTCATGCTAGAAATTTTCTTTTCAACAATCAAAATTAATGGATCGTTCATAACCGTTTCCATTTTTTCTGCATCAGTTACAAAATATGGCGACAAGATAGCCACGGTCAAATTGCATACCTTCAACAACCGTCTAATTCACTTTCCATCCCTTTTGCTTCTTCAACGGTAATAACACCATCACGACCAACTTGTTCCATTGCTTGCGCAATCTGTTCACCAATAAAGGTGTCTGAGTTTGCAGAAATTGTAGCAACTTGTTCTATCTCTTTTTTGCTGCTTAACTGTTTTTGAGCGCGCTTTAATATCTTCAACAACTGCTTCAACCGCTTTATCAATACCACGTTTGAGTTCCATTGGGTTTGCGCCAGCAGTAACATACTTGTTACCTTCACGGAAAATTGCTTGCGCAAGAACCGTTGCTGTTGTTGTTCCGTCACCGGCAACATCTGCAGTTTTGCTTGCAACTTCACGCACCATTTGTGCGCCCATATTTTCAATTGTGTCGAGTAATTCAATTTCTTTTGCTACGCTGACACCATCTTTGGTGATCATAGGCGAACCGAATGATTTTTGGAAAGCAACATTGCGCCCTTTGGGCCCAAGAGTTACTTTAACAACATTAGCAAAGGTATCAACACCGATGCCAATTTTTTGACGCGCGTCGACGCCAAACAATATTCTTTTTGCATGACATATTATAAAACCCCTAAAATATCATCTTCACGAACGATGAGTAAATCTTTATCAACTTCTGTTCCAGCGTATTTACCAAAAAGAACTTTATCACCCTTTTTGACTGCTACCGGAACAATTTTTCCGTCATGAGCAATGCGGCCAGGGCCGACAGCTATAACTTCACCAATTTGGCTTTTTTCTTTTGCTGCGTCAGGAATAATAATGCCGCCAGCACTTTTTTCTTCTGTAGATTCCAAACGACGAATTACAACACGGTCAGAAAGTGGATGTATGTCAGAATACATAGTAACTCCTTACTTATTTTACGATACTTATATAATTGTAAAACAGTATACTGCAACTATATTTTTTGACAATACTTTATAATGATAGACTAAGATTTTTTAAATCAAAAAACTCAAATAAGTTTTGAAAATTGTTCGAGCTTTTCTTGTGGCTTATTGCCAAAAAAGACCGATGAACCAAGGGCTATATCACTTACTGCATGGGGCAGAATTTCTTGAATAGTTGCTAAATTAATACCGCCATCAACCCCAACGCCCCAAGAAGTTTTATACCGTTTTTGAAACTCTTCAAGTTCTTTAAGTTTAGATACGGTACTGGCTAGAAACTGCTGGCCAGAAAAACCTGCTTGGACCGACATGATCAGGACATGGTCTATAACCTCTACAAGCTCATGTAAAACAGATAGAGGGGTATCTGGCTTCAAGGCGCAGCTTGCCACAACATTACTGTCTTTCAACTTTTTAAAAATAACTTTTAATTCTTCTGGCCGGGCCGATTCATAATGTACTGAAACAATATCATGCTCTTTCAAAGCCAACTTTTCTAAACAAGCAAGCGGATTGAAGACCATTAAATGGGTCCAAAGTACCAAGGGCGTCTCTGAGCGCATTGCGTTAACCGTGTCAATCGAAAAGGCTAAATTTGGAACAAAGTGATTATCCATGACATCAACATGAAATCCACTGCAGGTGTCACGAAGATGGTGCAATGTCTTTTCCAGTGTTAATGGATTGCTTGCTATAAGTGATGGAAATAGTCGTACCATAGAGTCCCTTTTTTTATCCCTGTCTTTAGTATAGAAATTTACGAACATAAAAAACAAGGGCATCTTAAAATAAGAGACTTAAATTCAACCACCAGGCGAAAATTTTAGTGTCAAAGGTGCCAGACCTGCCGATATTAAAACCGGTCCCAATCCCACCCGGCTTTTTTAAAAGTAATGATTTTTTAAAAACATGAATGTAGTTTGCGTAAAAGCTATTACGAACAAGATTAGGTGAACTTATTTTTTCAGTACATAAACGCACTGCTTGATTGGTAAAAAATGTTGGGTTATAGCCTATTTCAAAAATATTTTTTTTATGACGATACTGTAAAATCATAAAAAGATCGGTCAGATTGCCCGGTTGAATTTTGCCACCTGCTGGTAAAATTGGGCTCCAGGTGCGGTCAAAAAAATGAACACAACGAACCTGTAGCACGGCGGTTAATGCTTGCTTGAGCGTTTTAATAAAACTATACGAAAGTTCACCACCTGCGCCTAGCCCAAAAAAGCGCGTACCCACTAACGTATCATATGCTTCTTGAACCGTTATAGTATATTTTGTCGGAAACCCAGTAATGGCATAAAAGGCTACTTGACCTTTATCGTTACTAAAGAATAAATTTTTACCAGCTGTAAGAACAATATCATCAAATCCTGTACGGGAATCTTTGAACGTGAGTGTTCCCGCGTTATGATTTGTCTGGTTTTCTAAGCCTGTCGTAAACTCGAGCCACCAATAATCTGGCATCAAAAGGCGAATATTAAATATCGAGCCTGCAAGAAAAGACTTTTCATAGAAATCTTGTTTTGTTAGCGGCGCTTCTATATGCCTGGTTCGTGTATAGAGTATGGGCAAAGCCGTTAAAAGCCAAAAATTTTTTCTTCCTGGGTCGAGTTGTAAAAAATTTTGTGCTGAAAATGCACGACGAATCTTCATATTATAAACTAATGAAACGGTATGGCAGTTATGCATAAAAACTATAGCGGCCAACAAAAATAGATATTTTTTTAAAGGTATATTTTTCATAACAGAGGCTATCGTTCCGTAATGGTTTTATAACCGTAAGGGGCGGAAAATCCGCCCCTTATGCTGCAGGTTACGTTAGTAAAAACTTATCTTTGTGAAAGTAACTCCTCAATCTGTTGCTGTAATGTGGCAATTACTTCATTTTGACTTGTGATCATGCGTGTTAAAGTGTCACAGCGGGCATTCAAGGTGTTAATACATGCATGTTGTTTAATCAACGCATCAAGTGCAAGTACTTGTACTGAAAGATAATTAACAGAATCTGGCTCGCCAGCTTGGTTATAAATAACAACTTCAGGGCAAGCTGATTCAGTTTCTTCTGCGATCAAGCCATATGACAAGGTGCTTGGAGAGTTCTTGAAGTTAAACTCAACAGGACGAAGTTGTAGACTTTATCAGTCAATGTTGGAGCAAGCGATTTGACGTTATCTTTGTATTTCTTAGATGAACGAGCAATAACAAGCTGATTATTGATATCAAACGACGCCATGTAACCAGTTCCAGCATTTACTTCAGGGAAGTTAATGCAACCAAAAATAGTCGTATTAGCCGTTTCTCCAAGAACGGATGCTGGGTTACCAATAAAGTTAACGGCATCGCCCGTGAAGCTCGGTGTATAACCCAAGAAGATCGAGCTATTACCTTGGTGACCTGCGCCAGCACCTGCACCGATGTAAATATTACCAGAACCGGTTGTTAAAGTTGAACCAGCAGCTTGACCCATAGCAGTGTTATTGAACCCATTAGTTAAGGAGCTAATGCTTCATTACCAAAAGCAGTGTTATTGGTATCTGCAACTTTAAAATGTTTATTACCCGCAGCAAGACCAATTACGTTGTATTTCCATTAACGGGACTATTGATGAATGAGTACACCTGGGAGCAGAATGGCATAGCATAACCGCCATAGTTAATGAGACTGTTGCCGGTTAATGTAATTGTTGTTGCAACAAAACTGCCCGTGGCATCACGAGCTACTAACGTACCCGCTTTATCACAATTTGTTGCATTTTGTACCGTTGTGTAACTTGTTGTAAAATCTTGATAATCGATACCAGAGATTAACCCAACGCTGCTTGTTCCTATTAAATTACCCGCATACGGAATAGTCAGTTGATTCACACCAGTAATTGCATTATCTTCCAGCCAACAACGGTGCCTGCGGTAGTTGTTGTTAAGAATCGGTTTACTGCTGTTACACTGTTTCAAGCTTTCGATTGCCGAACCAACTACAACTGTTTGCCATGACAACTTACCTTAGCCGTCATTAACCAGTGTTTGGCTTGCTCCGCCTTGTGCAACTGGCAGCACTACTGCATATGTTGCTACTGTTGATCGACCGGTCATTGATGCGCCATGTTGTCTTTAGCTTCAAATGCTACCGTTGTTACCGTTATGGTGTTGTCCCGAAATTTCCTGATGGATCACGTAACACTAACGTTTTTGGTAAATCATTTGGTGTCGCATTATTATAGGCAGTTGCTGCATTTTCAAAGTTGTAATAATCAGCACCGGTTATGAGACCAACTTGGTTACTAGTATTACCTAAGTTTATCTGCATTACGGAATATTACATTATTTGTTGCAGTACCTATGGTTGTCCAACCAAGGGTATTAAATTGAGTTCCTGTTGATAGATATTGTTGTGCAGCGATTAAGCCATTGAGACTTTCTATACCACCGGTTAATGTTGTCACCATGCAAGTTGGTTATTACCACTATAAAAAAGAGCTTGGTTAAGGGTTGGTCCCGTTGGTTGGCCAGTTAGGTGTAGCTAGTAGTTAACGTCTGCGCACCAAGAGATACTGAGTTTTGTTGCTGATGGATTATCGAAGATGAGATATCCTGTTGTTGTTATATTTGTCGCTGCAAAGCTACCGTTCCATCACGTTTAACCAGTGTATCGATAACATCGTTTGGGTTCGCATTGCAACAGCTTGCTGATTTTGAAAGTTGTAGTAATCGGTGCCAGAGATTAACCCAACGCTGCTTGTTCCAATTAAATTTCCCGCGTATGGAATTGCCAGTTGATGTAACCGGTAACGACATTGTCTGCCACGACAACGGTGCCCGCAAGTACTGTTGTTAAGAATTGATTCACTACCGTTACGGTATTAAGCCTTCAATTGTGAACCACTTCAACTGTTTGCCATGACAGGTTACCTGAGCCGTCGTTAATCATTGTTTGGCTTGGCCCGCCTTGTGGACTGGAAGCACTACAGCATATGTTGTTACTGTTGATGGGCCGGTAATTGATACCGTGCCACTGTTGTCTTTAGCTTCAAATGCTACCGTTGTTACGGTCACAGTCGTTGCTGCAAAGCTGCCTGAGCCATTGCGTTTTACGATTTGATTTGGAACATCTGCTGATGTTGCATTGTTAGCAAGAATAGTTGCCTGCGGCAACATTAGCTGCAGTTTGGCCACCAACATATGAAACTACTGTTGCACCTTGTGTACCGGTAACATCCCAAATAATTGCCCTGTGAAGTAGGTTGCGGTAATAGATGTTATCGCGCTTGTTGCTGTTCCGGTAATGTTGGCGGTTACTGTTCCAGTGAATGTCTTATTGCCATTAATAGTTTGGTTGCCATCGGTCATAACAAAACTTGAGTTTGTACCGACGTCTGGAATAGTATAGGTTACGCTTGCTGCAGGTGTTGGCGCCGTGAGCGCAATATTTGGTCCAGCCCCGGCAATACCAAGACTATTTGGTTGCTAACGCTTGTAATCGTGAGCTGTTTTGATAATGTTTCAGAAAAAAATGTTGGCGATGATAATATGCCAATATCTTGCGGCGTTGCAAGTGTAATACTTCCTGCAGCGTTAGTAACAATAACTTGGTTTGGGCTTGCTTGCGTAATCGTGTTTGCAACTGGAGAAGCTCCTGTTGAACCGATAAGTATTTGACCATTGGTTAAGTTAATTGGAGCAAGAGCGCTTGATGCATTGGACGTAAGAATCGCATTGGTGCCAAGAGAGTTAGTTCCCGTGCCGCCATTTGCAATTGGTAATACGCCACTCACGTCGCCGGAATTAAGAGCCACGGGGCTTGAACTTAACGTGCCTGCGCTGTCTAAATGTGCAATTCCGGTTGTTAGAAGGGGAAATAACACATGTGTACCACTACTATTTAAAACAATTTGCGCTACGCCTCCTGAACTGATATCAAGTTCTCCCGCATTTGGTCCTGCGCCTGGCGTAGAAAGACCTGCCCCTGGGGACTGAGAAAACGTAATTGATGGCAAAGCAGTCGTTCCATTACCAGCAACAAAGGCGGTTGCCGTTACTATACCCGCGTAAAAACCACCGGTTGACCCATCACGTGACACAATAGTATTTAAAACATCTAACGATGTTGCCGTGGTTGCACTATTTGCAACTAAACCAGGTGTAGTAAGAGTTTGTAACGCTGAATTAGGAACAACATTGGCATTCGAAAAATCGCTCGTTATAAGCCCGGATGAAAAAAGATTTCCTGAACCATCATTATGCACAACACCCGCAGGAGTAAACGCCGGGATAGTAATTGTACCAGAGCTATTAATTTGTAAGCGCTCAAGTCCAGCGGTGCTAATTGCTAAGGTATTAGCAATCGGGGAATAAAGACCCGTTGTTGACGATGCAATAAAACTGATACTTGGGTTTAGCGCTGTTCCATTACTTGCAATAATATTATTTGCAGTAACCGTGCCGCCGGTAATTGTTGTTCCAGCGCCGTCAGTAAGTGTTACACCTTCAACGGTTCCCCCAGTGCTTTGAATAAGTCCAGTGGCGGTAAGGCTTGAAACACTTGGGTTTGGTGATAGTCCAATAGTAATTTCATTAACAGGTGATTGAACAATGCTGATGTTGCTGCCAGGGTTAAGTGAATAAAAGTCTAAAGTATTGCCAACTTTGCCTGCATATATTCCTACGCCCGTGCCAAGATTTGCGCCAGTAATATTTTGTGGACTACTAAATTCTGACCAGTAAAGTGGGTCGGTATCGATAGTTGCATAGTCTACCGTATTGGTACAGATCCAACTTGAGTTTGCATATACGGCACCTTGTTGAATTAAGGTGTATGCGTTGGCAGCATTACCACCTGATGGGAAATCGGTTGGGCGACTCCAGAGACCACCCGATCCAATCTGCCAAATACCGTTAAACACTGGGTTGCTTTCGTTGATAAGAAGCACACGATAATCAGTAGTGGTCACAACGCTATCAATAGTTGGAAATCCAAAAGTTGCTGTGTTCAGAACATCAACAAGCTGACATGGATTTTTAACTGCAAGACCAACTGCGATGCTGTCAACATAAGCTTTATTGGTGCCGTCAGTTGGATTAACCGGCGCATTATTGATAGTAATGGCATCAGTAATAATTCTGCCAGAACCTGAAGGGATCGTGAGATTGCCATAAATAGCTGCGCCTCCGCCCGTGACCGTGAGCGTAGTTTCGCCTATTGCCGCATTCATGGTTACGCCGCCATTGGCATCCACTAAAATACGTGGACTTCCACTGGTTATCAGCGTAAGAACTCCACTTGGTGCGGCAAACCCAGTTGTCGACCCCGGTGCGCTTCCAAAATTTAAAGGTGGGTATGGTGATGTGCTCTGTGGCAATGTAAGTGCGCCAGTCATGACGCCGCCTGCTAGCGGAAGATAAAGAGCAAATTGTCCTTGAATCGGTGCAGTTACGCCGTGAACATATCCCAATTCAGTTGCTGATGTAACACTTGTCTGAATCACGTTGTTGGTGTTAGCTATTAATGCTTGGCCCGTGCTGCCTTGAACAAGTCCGCCGATTGCAAGATTACCATCAGTTTTTAAAAGGCCTGCTGCCGCGCGATAAAGATTAGTATCTTGGGCCCATACTAAGCGCGTTGTGGTATATGTTGGCAGATACGTAGTGTTAACTGCTGGGAAGTTAAATGTATTTGCAAAACCATCAACATAAAAACTGGTATATTTGCTGATAGTTGGCGTCAACGTCAGATCATTATTCATAAAATTTGCTGCAAGTGCTGCTTGAACTGGGATGGTAGTCGTTGGCAAGCCTGTTTTTTTGAGTTCCCATCCAAGTATATTACTATTAGAAACAGTTTGTGAAGGCGGTATTGAACCTATGTTTCCAGAATAAAGTTGAACAAGCGCCGCCTGATTATTTTCAGTCGTAACGGCAGAAAGTTGCGCATCATTTGCAGTAGTAACTTCTACACCAAGCATAGTGTTATCACCCGTTTGATTTATCAATACAAGTCCTGATGAACCATTGTAATTTAATTGATACGTGAGCGCCGGTGGAGTTACTTCACTTGTACCAACAACTATAATATCTTGAGTAACATTGGCAAATTTGCCGATAAGAGTTGAATAGTTGTCGTTACTATTTGCCGCATTAAATGACGAGGTTGATGGTGAATTAATAATGATTTGAGACTCGTTAAATACACCACCAACAAAGACGATAGTTGCTGAATCATTTTGAATGATTTGTTTGTCTGTACAGGTGCCAAGACTAACCGCTGTTGCAAGTACCGTCGCAGGAGATGCATCTACGGTCATACCTGCTATAATACCGTCTACAAGATTATTTAAACTAGACGATGAAATATTGACCAAAGCACCATTAGAGGTAATAAGACCCGTACCCGTTTGAATCATGTTTACTAATCCGTCCATGTTACACGCAGTTACCTCCAAAGTTGTATTAACATCTGTAGCAGATATATTTGTCCCTGAGTTTGAGATAAACGATGCCCCTTCAACAACAGTTGCTGAGCCTGAATTACATTCTACCGCATTGACGTTTGACGTAAATGCACCACCTATAATTTGTACATTCGAGGCATCAGAAATTTCTGCGGCAAGTGAACAATAAAGGAACGCGGTTGATTCTGCAATAAGCACCGTAGAACCGGTTACCAAAAGACCTGTATTTGCTGGTGTTGGATTATTTCCCATCGAAAGATCTACACCGGCCAGAGTATTATTATAAAGTACCGCGCGACAATTATTTACTTTAACACCATAGGTACACTTTTGAGCACTACAGCCATTAAGTAAATAGTCCGCTGAACCTCCGCCAACTAAACCAGTTAAATTGAAACCAGTTTGGCAGCCAAATACCGCGACGTTATACAACGAAGTCACATTATTTTCAGGGTATGTTACACCAGAGGCATCGACTGCTATACCGCATAATAAAAGAGATGACCCTGAGGAAGTAATAATAATATCTTCAACGCGTGTTGTTGCTGGCAGGTAAAGGAATGTTTGCGAGGTAGTCAACGAAGTGAAGATTGTTGTGTTTGAGGCCGAACCTTTAATAGAAACAGGCGCGGCAGTAACTTCTATCGGCCCTGACGTAAGATCTTCAATAAAAGTACCGGCACCAACTTTAATAGTTACTGGAGTTGCAACCGTTGCCAGGGTGTTTGCTTTACTCACTGCCTTGCGTAATGTTCGATATGGATTATTAAAAGAACCATCTGCAACCGCATCGTTTCCATTTATTGCAACATAAAGAGTTAACGCTGGTGCGCCACCAAGATCTGACCAATTTGTTGCCGTATACGGAGCAACCGTTGAACTAAGAAGTACTTGCAGTGGCCCTGGAGCTACAGGAGGTAATGAGAAGGTATAACTTGAACCCAATGGAGATGTTGGGGTCTGTATGCCAACATAATTATTTCCTGTAGGGTCTGCAAATTGAAGCGAATAGGGCGATTCAACAATAACGTTGTTATTAAATGTAGTTTGCCCATTAATAGTCTGGTTGCCATTGGTCATAAGAAATGTTGCCGTACCAATTGGTGATAAGTTTGGGAAATAAAAGGTATATGACTGGGTAAGACTTTGCGCGCTTAACGTTACCGTGTTTGATCCTGAACCGAGCGTTAATTGATTTGTTGGGTTTGTTGCTACAAGATTTTGCACCGTTACTTGGCTTGCAGCAAAGTTACCTAAAGCATCTCTTCTTACCAGTGTATTTGGCGTATTATTTGGTGTTCCCGCTTGTGTGGTTGTGTAACTTGTTAAAAACTCTTGGAAATCGATGCCAGAAATTAAACCAACACTGCTTGTACCAAGTAAGTTGCCTGCGTAAGGAATAGTAAGTTGATGCACACCAGTAGTTGCATTATCTGTCCAGCCAACAAGGGTGCCTGCTGTACTTGTTGTTAGAAATTGATTCACTACCGTTACGGTATTCAAGCTTTCGATTGCTGAACCAACAACAACCGTTTGCCATGAAAGGTTACCTGAACCGTCGTTAATCAACGTTTGGCTTGCTCCGCCTTGGGCTGATGGAAGTGTTACAGCATACTGTGCTACCGTTGCTGGTCCAGTAATAGAAACCGTGCCACTCGTATCTTTAGCTTCAAATGCTACCGTTGTTACGGTCACCGTTGTTGCCGCAAAGCTGCCTGATGCATTACGTTTTACAATTTGATTTGGAACATCTGCTGATGTTGCATTGTTAGCAAGAATAGTTGCTGCTGCAACGCTCGCTGCAGTTTGGCCGCCAACATATGAAACTACCGTTGCTTCCTGAGTACCCGTAACATCGCCAAGTAATGGCCCGGTGAAAAATTGCGCAGTAACGGTGCTTATAGAACTACCAGCATTTGTGGCATATGTTGCAGTGCCCGTAAGATTTGCCGTAATAGTGCCCGCACTAAAGTTACCTGAGCCATCACGCAAGACCAATGTATTTGCAATATTTGATGTTGTTGCTGTATATAACCAGTTAATCGCCTGTTGTGAAGTAACCGTCGTAATCCAACCAAGTTGACCACTTGTTGTTGGGTTGGAAACATTTCCCAGTACTTGAAATTGTTGAGTTGCCTGAACAGATGGTAATTGTATAGTGATAATTGTTGATGGAGAAACGGTTGGACATGGTGCCTTGAGAGAGATGTTCAAGGTATCATCTGTATTATTAAAGATCATCTCATTACAATTTGCCATAACCAATGTTGAAGTCATTATAAGCGGACCGGTTATCGTATCGCCAGAACGATCTACTTTATCTGAAAAATAAGTGTAATCAGTATTGCTTATTAAACCAGATGTTACACCTGAAGTTGAAGCCTGAGGAATATTTAATATTTGGGTTGATGGACTGGCAGTTGTCCAATTTGGAACAATTCCTAAGGTTCCGGTAACAAGACGTTGGTCGGGTCCAGTGAGCAAATTAATACTTTGAATACCTGACGTAGTTGCAATAGCTGAAGACCATACTAATTGGGCTGGATTTGCACCATCGGTTGTCAAAGCTTGCCCCGGAGTTCCGATATCTACGGGTAATTTGAATATGTAAGGGATGTCAAGAGTGGTTGTATCGGGGCCTTCAAGAGTTATAGACCCACCATTAAGCGCATCGAATACTACAGTGGTTACGGTTATAGTTGTTGCTTGGAAGCTGCCAGTAGCATCACGTAATGCCAACGTATTTGGTACATTGTTTGGGGTTCCAACTTGAACTATTGTTGAAGCGTTAACTAAATTGAAGTAATCCGCTCCTGTGATTAAACCAACTGAACTAGAATCATTAGGTAAATTACCAGCATAAGGTATATTCAAAATATTAGTTGATGAACCAATTTGTGACCAGCCAAGCGTTATCGACTGGGTGCTTGTTGTTAAAAATTGATTTTCGCACGTAGCCGTATTGATGCTTTGTATGCCTTGTGCGATTGCAACAAACGAAAGTTGACCTTCGGCATTAGAAACCAAAGCTTGATTATCTGAGGTTGGCCCTAATACAGGTAATGTAAGTGAATAAGAATCGGCAACTAATTCAGGCGCGCTCACAGAAACAGCGAAATTGCTCTTAGAGCCTTGATAAACAGTTGCAGCTTGATTTGAATAGGTAATATCCCCTGTGGTGGTATCGCCATTATTCCTCAAAAACTGAGACGCAAAGTTTGGAGCAATCAATGTACCGGTAACCGTGAGATCTCTAAGCGTAATATCCCTAACAAGGTAATAACGCCCTTGCTCAACAGTCTCTGCTACGATCGGCGTTGCGGGGTTCGGACGCGGTGCTTTTACTAGGATCAACTGAGAGTTGATATGCTCTATAGCCTTATCGACTATCTCCACATCATAAGCCGACAGTTCAGATCTAATATCATCAAAAAGTTCTAAAACCTGAACAACATCAAGTTCTTCTGCTACAATTGCAGAATCAACTATATTATTAGTAAGCGCTTGGTCGATATTTTTAATAAGCTCAACATAGTTTTCCAACTCCTGACAAGTATATGCTTGCGCGCTAAAGGCATAGAAAAGCCCTACAACAAGCATAACTTTTAGATATGAAAACAACTGCTTCATACTAACTCTCCCTGAAATTTTTTTGTAAAAAATACTACGGTTAGAATCTAGATTAATTACTATTTGATCGTCAAGCTATTGAATAAAAAATTAACAAAAAGAAATTATTTGAATGAAAATTACTACAACAACAATAAAAAATTATCTTCCAGCACCATTTTTTTTGGTTCAATTTTTTTTCTGTTGGTAAATGGTTTCTTGAAAAAACAAGGTATTGCGTTAAAGTTTATTAAGAATATACAGAAAAAATTCTTTATTCTTTTTACTCAAGGAGAAGTATGGATAAGACGATTATTATTACAGAGAGCTTTAAAGCACTCGAAGCGTTAAACTATGACGCTCTTTTAAGTTTTTTTGCACATAATGCTACAACAGATTGTGATATCTACGGCCACTTGAAGGCGCCAGATTTTCTAAAAATATTTTTGAATGATACAAGCAATTCAAAAATTACGATCAAAAGTATCGTGAAGGATGAAAAAAATTCTAATAAAGTATTGGTTCATTTCGAAATTGTTTGGACAACTCAAGGTGGCCAAACATTAAAAAGTGATATTAAAAAAATTCTTGATTTTGATGGCAACAATAAAATCACGCATATTACAGCACAATACAAATTTCTTGGTCTATCATAAAAAATTATATTGACTTAAAAAAAATAGGTAAATAAACTACAATCCAAGATTATAGACTTTTGAAATAATTCTTCCAAAAAAGATAGTATTTAAGGCTGAATCTCATTACACCCGCAGTCTGAGGCAGTAGCATAGACTGCCTCAATCTTTTAATTTTTCTTAAAAACGAATAACCTTTTTAAAAATACAAATACCCGTCTCTTGATCATAGATAAACCTTAAATTAACATGGGCCTTTTTATTTATTTCCAAAATAGCAGGCTTAAGAAGTAAAAGAACTTGAGATGGAAAAGCCCGTTTGCCTAACGTTAATGCATCAGCCAACTGATCCATGTAAACAAGCCAAACCGAGTGCGGCGTAAGAGTTTTAAGCGACAGCTCATAGAGCCTCATCGAAACGGGGCGAGCTAATTTTTTATATACAACAAAATTTATAGAATTATACTTTGTTGTTTCTTTAAGCTGCCGTATATACAAAGAGTTGAATTTTATTTTTATTTTTTTCGTCTTTTTGTCTGAACTATAAGAATCAATCACGGAAAATTTTTTTTCTTCAACGCGACCATCATCTTTTAAAAAATTGCCATTGAAATGTATTACCAAGGCTTGCCACCGTTTAAGTGCAAGCATGATACGATCATATTTTGCTTTACTAAAATTTTTTTCTTGAGAAAAAACATTTTTTGCAATCTCATAACGTGTAATTATACTAGTGTTATAATTAAGATCTGATTCTTTTGATATTTTATAGATTAAGTAATAAAGAACTATTTTATCAAAGCGAACCGGCAAATTTTCGGTACTTTTAAGTTCGTACAAGCTATTTTCTTTTGTTATACAGATCTCTTTGATAGCCTCTCTTTTTGAAACAACCCAATTGGGATTCTCTAAAAAGTTAAGGTCATCTTTTATCATCATATCTTCATCATATTTCATTACTATCCCTAAATTTCAAATTATAATTTCTTATAAAAATCGGTTTTCATTTTTTAATTCGTTTAAATCTTCTTTATTTGTTATATATCTAGAATTTTAATACCTAAAACTCTTAGTATTATACTATACACCCCTCAAAACAGCGTAACGCGATGAAAAAAATAAATTTGTTAGTAATAATTTTTGTAACCCTTAATGCACGTGAAGAAGAAACGGCACATATTCTGCAGGGTAATTTGGCGTTGCCAACCTCACAAGAACCGGCACCCCTTTTTTGTTTTGGCCAATCGGTAATTGATAAAAATAATTTACAAGTATTTGCCTATATCGACACCCTTTTGGGTAAAAAAACAGACTTTACTCAAGTTATACCAAATATTATTTATGGCGTAACAGACTCATTAACCCTAACTATTGGTCAACCGGTTGCTGCAAAGTTTAAATTTAATAACTACCACTCTTCTGGAATAGGTGATTTTTTTATTCAGGGTGAATATGCCTTTTACAATAGCGATCATCCAGCATACGCAACCCAAGCAACACTGGTTGCGCAGATCACTTTTCCAAGCGGATCATTTAATAAAACACCTCCAACAGGCTTTGGTTCACCAACTTTTCTTTTGGGTGCAACAGCAAGTTACATGAGCATCAGCTGGTATCTTTTTAGCTGTTTTGGTGGTGTTATTACCACGCCGCACCAGAGCAGCCAACTTCCAAATACTCTTTTATATCAATGGGAAATGGTAAAAACATAAACTACAGCCCAGGAAAACGTATCGTTACCCTTTTAGCAGAATTTTTCGGAAGCTATACGCAAGACAGTAGAGTTCGCAACACATTATAAAAATTTTGACGATAATAATTTCTATATCGGGCCATCATTGTGGATTGCAACAGAACGTTTTATTTTCAATCCGGGCATAGCATTTTCATTATATAGTCAAAAAGGCAGCAACAACCAAAGCCTTGGGAGCATGCTCGTGTCTCTTGAAACAGGCATAACGTTTAATTAATTACTCAGCGCTTTTACTAAACAACCGTGATGCAAGAAAAAAGGCAGTAGATGCAACACACAGCATCGTTGCAAATCCACCAACCAATGTCGCATTATAACAATCGCCCACAAACAGTGCCGCGCTGCAGAAACGGCGTGCGCAAACGGATTAAAAAATGCAATCTTTTGTAACCAATTTGGCGCGAAATGTAAGCGGCAGCGTAATGCCCGCAAGCATTGAATCGGGAGCAAGAAAAAGTTGATCATCGGTGCAAAGCCATCTTCGCTTTGCAAGAACATTGCCGCCGAATAGGACGCGGTGGCCATCGTGAACCCTACCAGCATCACCAGCCGTACGACATTAAAATGCCGGGCAACGATGCGGAAAGGCCCAAAAACCATGCAAGGAGAACCAAGAACGTTGCTTGAATAATCAGGACACATACATCGCGAATACGCGGCCCAAAAGAATCGCAGGTCTATTAATCGGCGTTACGCGGAACGTTCGATAACTCCTGCGCGAATATCGTCAATTAAACAAAACCCGACAAACGAAGTGCCATAAAGCGCGATCATAATTAAAAGACCGGGAGTAAATATCGTGAGTGAGTTGGTATTACCAAAAGCGGGATTGCTTGTGAGCTTTTCCAAAAGTGGTGCAAACAAAAAGAGAAAGCAGAGCGGCTGAAAAAGGCCGAACACTACCCAAACCGGGTTGCGTAATGTAATCTGTACACTGCGGGAAAAAAATAATTGAGGTATCTTTAGCTAATTTCATAATCTTCTCTTACTGATCGTTATTTTGTTTAAAACTGTGGCCCGTTTTTCGAAAAAAACTTCATCGAGGGTGGTAGTCTGTGTCGCCCGCGATCTTTTTAAGTTCTTGCGGCGTGCCCAGCGCTACGATGGTGCCGCGATCAACGATAGCGACGCGATCGCAATAAAGATCGGCCTCATCAAGATAATGCGTGGTGAAAAATATCGTGGTGCCGCTCGTTTTTAATTTTTTAATCTCTTGCCAAATATGCGCGCGGCTTTGCGGATCGAGCGCGATAGTCGGTTCGTCCAAAAAGAGCAGTTTCGGTTTATGCACCATACCCAGCGCGATATCGACTCTGCGTCGCTGCCCGCCAGAATAGGTTTCTACCAAGCGATCGGCAAAACTTGCCAAATCGAGCGATTTAATAAGTTCGTCCGCACGGCTTTCAGCTTCCGCTGTGCTCATGCCGTAAAGGCGCGCTTGCAGAACTAAATTTTCTCGTGCCGTTGCGCTGCGCTCCAAGCCGCCCGATTGGCTTACGTACCCAATATGCGTGCGCACTTGATCCGCTTGCTTTATCAGGTCAAACCCGGCGACGTGCACCGTTCCTGAAGTTGGTTTGAATAGGGTGGTGAATATGCGCATCGTGGTAGTTTTTCCGGCGCCGTTGGGGCCAAGAAAACCAAAGATTTCGCCCCTGTGGACCGCAAGATCGATTCCATCAACCGCTTTTACGGTAGTTTTTCCCGGAATTATATATTTTTTTTAGATTTTTTACTTCAAATAAGTGCATGCATAAAAATCTCTTTTATAAGGTTAACTAATTCTATTGATGATAAAAAAGTTAGTATTAAAGGTCAATAATCATTACAGCAAGAAATTCAACTATTAGTTGAACAATTAGCTTGTTTTTTAAAAAAAGTTTGTTTTACAATCCTGAATGGACAGTTTAATTTTTTTTAAATAAGGAGAACAAGTATGTTCAAAAAATTATTAGTAACGTTACTTTTTACAAGCGTATGCTTATACGCTGCAGATCTATCAGAAGTTCAAGATGCAGAACATAAAAGTGGCAAGTGCAAAAGCTTCCAAAATTTAAAGGTGTGTAACACACTTAATGTTGGTGGCGGCTTAAACGTTGCGGGCAATGCCGTTGTTCGTGGCGTAATAACTGCGGCAAACTATACAACTCCAGCAGGTCCAATTTCAACCGGGGGCGATTTATCATACGCATATTCATCTATTAAGAATTCAGCAGGCGGAG
>CAWKEK010000010.1:0-7939 GCA_963848615.1 uncultured Candidatus Babeliaceae bacterium | reverse complement strand
AAGTTTTCCTAAAGTTCGCTTGAACGATCACCCATTATTTGCTTAGTTGGGCCTCCTGGTGTTGGCAAAACCTCACTTGCTGAATCAATTGCAGAAAGTCTTGGGCGTGAATTTGTGCGCATTTCTTTGGGTGGCGTGCGTGATGAAGCCGAATTCGTGGGCACCGTAGAACCTATATTGGTGCGTTACCTGGCAAAATTTTACAGGCTATGCGTAAAGCAAAATTTCATAATCCCGTGATACTGCTTGATGAGATTGATAAAATGTCACAAGATACCCATGGTGACCCGGGCTCTGCATTATTGGAAGTTCTTGACCCAGAACAAAACAAAACATTCGTTGACCACTTTTTAGAACTAGAATATGACCTTTCTAAGGTGATGTTTATTACGACAGCAAATCATTTAGAGGGGATTCCCTACCCACTGTTTGATCGCATGGAGATTATCTCACTTTCTGGATATACCGACGATGAAAAAGCCTCTATTGCTCATGATTTTCTTGTTCCGAAAAATCTTAAAGAATATGGTCTTAAAAAAACACAATTTAAAATAACTGATGACATTCTTAAGTTTATTATTAGTGATTACACTAAAGAATCTGGCGTTCGTCAGCTTGACCGCACGATTGCAAAACTCATGCGCAAAGTTATTCAGCAACTTTTATTAAACTCAAAAATAAAATCAGTTGTGATAACGCCTGAGTTAATTAAAGAATGGCTTGGAAATATTAAGTATAAAAAAACAGATCTTCAGGTTGGCACTGCTAAAATAGGCTTAGCTACGGGCCTTGCGTGGACCGAACTGGGCGGCGATGTTCTTGAAATTGAAGCCACCGTCATGCCGGGTAAAGGAAGCATTAACCTCACCGGGCAACTTGGGGATGTTATGCAAGAATCTGCACATGCAGCGTTAAGTTATATTCGTTCACGCGCAGCAGACTTAGGATTGCCTGCAAGCTTTAACCAAACACGAGACATTCACATTCACATCCCTGAAGGCGCAACGCCTAAAGATGGCCCTTCTGCAGGGGTAACTATGTGTACCGCTCTCATTTCTGCGCTTACTAAAAACCCAATAAATCCACGCGTTGCAATGACGGGTGAGATAACCTTGCGTGGACGCGTATTAGGTGTGGGCGGGCTTAAAGAGAAAATACTTGCTGGGCACCAGCATAAAATATCGACCATATTAGTTCCGTATGAAAACAAAGATGATATTGAAGAATTCATCAAAGATATTCCTAAAGATTTAAAATTAGTATACGTGAAAACAATTGATGAAGTACTAAAACTTGCGCTCACAAAAAATCCCTTTTCGCGCCCTATGAAGCAAACCAGGAAAAATACCAAAAGTAAAACAACACAATCTAAATAAACCCCATAGAAAGGTTAATTTAATGAAATATCTATCACGTGCATTAGTTCTTGCTCTTCCAACAGTTGCCTTTATTGGTTGCGGAAAAAAAGTTGAACCGGCAAAACAGCCTCAGCAGGCAACAGAAGCGTCAGCTGAACGTGTATCTGGACCACTTCCAGAAATCATCGCCTGGGAAGATGTTGATGGTAAATAAAAATAAGTAATTATTTTTTTGAATAATTTTAAGGGGGCTTTAAAAGCTCCCTTAATTTTTTTATACTCTAAGTATATTTTTCAAACTGGAGCTCATCAATGCATATATGTTCAAAAAAAATATTACTATCAGTTCTTGTTTCTTTATCCAGCGTCCCATTTTTTCTGAACAGTCATGTAGAAAAGCTTTTGTACGCAACATTAAAAATAACAGATCCCCGCATCATCGGGCTTGTACAATCGCAAGCGTTCAAACGGTTGCGTGATGTTAGACAATATGGAATAGATGCCATAGTACTTCCAAAACGTAAAAATTCAGCAAACTATAACCGTGCAGTTCATTCAATGGGTGTATATTATCTTTTACATCACTTTGGTGCACCATTTGAAGAGCAAGTTGCGGGTCTGTTGCATGATGCATCGCACACGGCATTTTCGCACGGCGGAGATCAAATTTTTAGACATAAAGATGGCAAAGACTCATATCAAGATCTCAACCATATAAGGTTTTTAAGCTCAACAGATATTCCACAGATTTTGCAGCGTTACGGTTTAACTCTTAATGGCATTGATCATAAAAATGCTGCATTTACCTGCTTAGAACAGCCGCTTCCAGATATCTGTGCAGACCGCCTAGAGTATAACCTTGCAGGCGGCATTTTAGAAGGGCTCATAACGCGACAAGAAGCACGTGATATGCTGAATCATCTCAAATTCGAAAATAATAGGTGGTACTTTACCGATGCAGATCACGCACAAAAATTTGCCCGAATATCATTGTGGCATACAGAGCATCTCTGGGGTGCACAAATGGGCAGCTATGTTTCTCATGAATTGGCACTGGCAATACAAAAAGCCTTTGAAATTGACATTCTGACACCTGAAGAAATTATATACGGTACCGATGATGTTGTGTGGCAAAAACTATGTTCTTGTAAGAATGCGCAGATAAACTACCACGTACATAATCTGCTAAACGCCTATAATCATGAGGCAGAAATTAATCAGCAACCTAGAAAGAATAAATTTAGAGGCATTAACCCATGGGTTCTTGTAGAAGGAAGCTTCAAGCGCCTGACAGAAATTGATAAAGATTTCGAAGCTGAATTTAATCGAGTAAAAGCAGATTCGTACTAGATTCTAGCTTTATGCCACTTTTAGTTCAGTAACTTTCCATGTGTTGCCATCGAGTGATGGCTCAAAATGCCAAATTACATTATGGGGTATCGCTTTAATTGGGCAGCCCAAGAGATTGCCAATACAGCGTAAATTATTTGAATGGGCAACAATACAGGGCGTGCCCGGCTGTGATAAAATTTTATGCAAGACACTTTCTGTACGTTGTCTAAATGTGTCTTTATTTTCGATTTCCGCAGTAATTTTAGCCTTTGGCAAACGTTTCCATTCTGCTTCAGTAATTCCCTCAAGAGCGCCTTTGCCCTGCTCTTTTAACGCATCAAAGCGATATTCAGGGAGGTTACGTGAACTATTCAAAATGGCCATTGTTTCATAGGCTCGTGATAAGGTGCTACTACAAAAATGAGTAATGGCTAGTGTATCAGTTAAGGAACGAAGTTTTTTAACCTGTTCACGTCCAGCGCCGTTTAACGGGATATCAGTCTGCCCCTGCTGCTTACCGAGCACATTCCACTCGGTCATGCCGTGACGGGTAAAATAAAAAGGCTTAGAGGGTATTTTCTCGGCCAGAATGGGGGCAATTGAACTAATAATGAGAAATAATATGAGATTTATACGCATAATAATAACTTTTTTTTTAAAATTCCTACATTTACAGCATACCAAATCAAATTGCAAAATTCAAATAAGCAATTTTTAATAGATTTTTATTGACTTTTTAGCCCATGAGAGTAAGATGGAATTAGAATATTCTCGGCATCATAAAAAGATATCTTTTTAATCAGTTACGAAAAAGCATACTTTAAAGAGTATGTGGTTACTTTTACAAACTTTTTATTAAAGGGTACTTTTTATGTTATCTCCTATAATTCATTATTTTTATCCCGATATTTCACAACAAGAGGCGCGCAAGTTTAACTTGCTGTCAATTACCGGTTTTTTGATTATCGGGACCTATTGGCTTTTACGAATTCTTAAAGATACCGTCTTTTTCAAAATTGCTTTTCCTGAAGCGCTTGGCTGGCTACCTAACCAAGGGCGCCTTTTGCAACCTACTGCCAAATTTTGGTCAGTTTTTGTTGTAATTGCCATGGTACTTATCTATTCAAAACTTATTGATATGTTTAAAAAACATCAGCTATTCTATATTATCTGCTCGTTTTATGGTGCAATTTTTGGATTCACAGCTGGGGTTATTTTATTATCTGAAATCTACGGGCCTGCCTATGTAGGCAGTTTTGCTCTAGCAGCTGCAGGCTGGCTAAGCTATTTTGCTATAGAAAGTTTCGGATCATTGGTAGTAGCTCTTTTTTGGTCGTTCACTAACAGTATCACCGATACAGAAAACGCAAAACATGGCTTTCCTTTGATTATTACCGTTATGCAATTTGGTGCAATTATTGGCTCGTCAATCATGCTTCTTCGTCCACCGGTGATATGGCCCATTATTTTGGGGGCTATGATAACGGTCCTTTCAATCATCCCGATTATTGCTTACTTTATGAAAGTTATCCCAGCTGACCAGATGATCGGCAACAAAACCGCACAGCGTTCAGAAGAAAAAAAAGATGGTTTCTTTGAAGGCTTTATCTCGGGACTTGTGATATTATGCACACGGCCATATATGATGGGAATCTTTGTCGTATCGACCTTCTATGAAGTTGTCGGGCAAGTGCTTGACTATCAAATGAAAGCAAACTCAGATTTGATTTATCACAGTGCCTCGGCATTTGGTTGGTTTCAATCTATTTTTGGTGTTACCACTAATACCGCATCATTTATTATCTCACTATTGGGAACAAGTTATATTATTAAGAGATTGGGCATCAGACTCTCTCTGTTTATCTATCCAGTAATTACGGCCGTTATTTTAGGTGGGATATTTAGCATTTTTTATTTCGGCGCACCTCAACCAGTAATTTTATTATGGGTTATCTTTTCGGGATATGCATTGGTTAAAGCATTAGGCTATGCAGTAAACAACCCGGTAAAAGAAATACTCTATATACCCACATCAAAAGATGTAAAATTTAAGGCAAAAGGCTGGAGCGATATGTTTGGAGGTAGATTCTCAAAAGGTGCTGGCGCACAAATTAGTCACGCATTTAAGGAAAACTTACCAGATCTCATGATCTTTGGAACCATGATTAGCTCAGGCCTTATTGGGATCTGGCTTATGGCAGCGTTGTATGTCGGCTATAAAAATCAGCAACTTATTAAAGATAATAAGATTATCGAATAAAACAGCTGTTTAAAATTCTCATTAGGTAGCTATAAGAGGCGAATCACGCGCCTCTTATTTTTTTATAACCCATAGCCAAAAAGACAAATTTCACCTATACTCAAATGTTATAAAAAATAACCCCAAACCTGTGAAAAAAATATGCTCTTTCTTGTAATCCTTCTTTATGCATTATTTGGTTTTACCTTTACACTGGGTAAAATAGTTCTTTTTTACGCTTCACCATTTTTTGTGGTTTCAACACGCATGATTATCGGTGGACTCGCGCTTATGGCCTATTTAACCTGGTATCATAAAGTTAAATGCTGGCCACACAGGAACGATATGTGGCTTTATGCGCAGTTTATCTTTTTTAATATATGCATTTTTTATGGTGCACGCTCATGGGCATTGCAATCGTTAACCACCAGCAAGGCGGCATTACTCATGAATTTATCACCCTTTTTTACTGCCATTTTTGCTTATTTTTTTCTTAAAGAAAAAGTCACTGTTTATAAAATGCTTGGGCTTGTCATCGGTTTTTCTGGCATGATTCCCGTAGCAATCGCAAAAAGTTCACCTGAAGAAAATATTTGGGGAAGCTTTGCCTATTTTTCTTTTCCAGAAATTATTCTTATCGGCGCGATTGCATGCTTAAGCTACAGCATGATTGTTATGCAGAAACTTGTTAAACATCGCGGTGTTAATCCCGTACTGGTTAACGCTATCTCGATGGTATATGGCGGAGCATTAATGGGCATGGCATCTGTTGCTGTCAGTGAAAACATGGTTTTTGGTGATCCGGTCCTTTTTACCGTTGTTATTGGTTTACAGATTATCGTAAGTAATATTTTGTGTTCAAACCTGCAAGCTTTTTTATTAAAAACCTATTCAACAACATTCTTGGCTTTTGCAAGCTTTCTTTCGCCTCTTTCAGCATTCATTTATGGCGCACTCTTGCTTAATGAAACTATTACCTGGCACTTTTTCGCTTCATTTCTTATCGTTTTTATCGGCTTAACTATTTTTTATCTTGATGATATCAGACAAGGGAAGTTGACAGCTGCATGATTTTTGCCGGGTTACATATCGGTGTCTGGGGAACAGGTGTTGTAGGCACCAGTGCGCTGGCATTTTTTAAAAAAAATAATGCACTTGTTTCAGTCTACGACAACAAACCACTTTCCCCAGAGACTCAAGCATTTTGTAACACGCACCAAATAACCATCTATAAGCCTCAAGAGCTTGAAAGCTTTTTATCAGCATGCGATTATATACTGCCCAGCGCGGGGATTAATCTTAAGCCCTATCGTGCATATCAAAAAAAATTTCTCAACGAAGTCGATATTTTTTTTGAACGCTATAGAAAACCAATTATAGCTATAACAGGTACGATCGGCAAAACAACTGTTACCCATGCCATACAGAAAATGTTAGAGTTTTATGGCTATCGCGCACAGATTGGCGGCAATATCGGCATAGGTTTGCTTGACCTTTTAGATGATCAAGAATCATATGATTATGCTGTGCTGGAGCTTTCTAGTTTTCAGCTTGAAAACGCAAAAAATTTTAACCCTGATATTGCTATCTGGACGAATTTATTTGCAAATCATCTTGATCGTCACGGCACCATGCAGGAGTATTTTTTAGCAAAATTACCTATTTTAAAAAATCAAACGGGTGCGCAGCAGGCTCTTGTCCATGATTCAGTGAAAGAGTATTTAACAAAGCTTGAACTTAAAAGCTCGGTAAAATACTTTGATTCACAAGTATCAAAAAACATACAAGAACTTATTGCAGAACAAAAAACACATACAGACCACTATATTATATTGTATGAGTTGGCTCAGATACTCAGTCTAGATATAACAAGACTACGTGATTTTTTTAACTCTTTTGAAACACCTGAACATCGCGTAAAATATATTGGCACCTATAACGGCACCAATTTTTACGACGATTCTAAATCAACGGTGGTTGAAGCTACACAAGGCGCTCTAAGCCGTTTTGTTGATAAGCCGGTCATTCTTTTTTTTGGCGGTGTGAGTAAAGGTGTTTCTCGTGAACACTTTTTTAGCAATTTGCCTAACACTATTAAACATATATGCTTTTTTGGCAAAGAAGCGCCTGAATTACAAAAACTATGCACGCAAACGTCAATTCAAAGTTCTGAACATACAACACTTGAGGACGCATTTAACCACTGCATTTCACTTATTGCACCAGGCGATATTGTATTATTTTCACCTGGTGGCGCTAGTTTTGATCTTTTTACAGATTATAAACAGCGTGGACAAACATTTCAAAAACTTTTTAACCATCTTAAAACATGAATACTCTAAAAATACTATCTATAACTTCTGCCTTAATGGTAACTAGCGTTATGCTTTCAATGAACCATGCAAGCTGCAGCCAAACATTAAAAAAACTTGTTTTTGAAAGTCGCCCTGAACTTCAGCCAACGCAAAAAGATATCCAAGAGTTTCTTGATTACATACGTAAAAAACTTTGTGAAACACCTGTAGATGATAAAGAAGTTCCTTATCAAAGGGAAAAACAAGTGGCTCTTTTCCATAAAGAGTTAGTATCCAGACTTGGAGAAAAAGCTGCATTTTAAAAGCGGTTCACATTGTAACTATTTTTTGTTAAATTTATATTGTTATTACAGTATAATTCAAAAAAAAGACAACCATGAACATTTTAAAAAATAGCATAATTGCTTTAAGTATAATTTTAATATCATCCATTTGCTGCACATCCAAGCGCGATATGGTTTTCTTAAAGTTTGCCGCACTTACTGTAACCCCAACTCCAAGCGCGCCAGCAACACCATCCACATTTATGCAAGAAGAAAAACCTTTACCGGAAGATTTTTTTGTTAAACTTTTTGAAAATGTTGCGAAAAATTGCCGGTAATTTTTTATATATTTTTTAATTGACTTCTCATTATCAAGATTTTTATGATCTACGTTATGAGAAGTCATACCAAAACATTATTTATTTTTCTTTT
>CAWKEK010000009.1:0-16586 GCA_963848615.1 uncultured Candidatus Babeliaceae bacterium | reverse complement strand
GGGTATCGAGCTTCAGATTCTCATCGCAGATCGCCACGCCCCCGGAGGGCAAGGCTGCGATGTCCTCTGCGCAGTGTCGGGATTCAGCGCGATCAGAATCTCAGATTCGCGCTTGCGGGCCACATAGCCCTCCTTGCTGGCCCGGATGATTAACCAAGCGGGCTGGCCGGCGATGTTGGAGGGGAAAAGATTCTTCCCGCTGACGGGAACTCCCATTCCGAAGATGCTCTTCAGCAATACGCTATTGGCAGATTGAGAGCCGGAGCCGTTCACCGTTGCCACGTTGATGCTGAAGTCGTTGATTACACGCTCGCGTACGCTGCTGACGCCCTGTTGATGACCCAGGGCAAGGTCGCCTGTCGCCATGTGGCGGAATTCCCTTCCGATAGAGGCAAGTGCCGGTCTATCTCTTGCTCAGATGTGATTATAGTCACATCCGAGGGCTTCTGTATCAAATCCAACCCTCGGTAATTCGATGCTGTTTTCCCAAAATAAGGCTCGAAATCTGACGATGCAAATCTGTTCCGATCTGGATAGGAAGAACATCTCTTTCCGTCGGGGCGATAGAGCTTATCCCCGAAGGGCCAGACGCGCGGAGTCCCGATGAGCGCCGGAGCAGCGTCGAGGCAATCAGGATCAGCGCCAGCGTCAGGCCGATCCAAAGTCCGTAGACGCCCCAATGAAAAAGAAAGCAGATGTAAGCCCCAGCGGCAAACCCAGCACCCAGTAGCCAGCCAGATTGGCGAGCATGGGAACCCGCGTCTCGCCCAGACCGCGCAAGGCACCAGTCGAACCGTCTGAATGCCGTCGAATATCTGAAAGGCCGCCGCCAGACCGAGCACACGCATCACCCATGCGATGCTGACAACATTACAACAAAACGTTAAATAAAACCCTTAATCACACAAAGGAATAATGTGAAAAAAACGATGCTCTTAATACTAACTCTTTCCAGCTTCTTTTTCTTTGGCTGCAGAAACTCTTGCTGACATCTCAACGAATCTCGACGCTTTAGCAATCAAAAAAAGAGGGTTAGAACTTGGACTAGAATGGGCAAGTGCCAATAATCCATTAGATCCTGCAATCGAAACATTTGAAAAAATGTTAAGAGAGACACAAGAAAAAATTCAAGCGTTAGAAGTAGTTTGGGTTGATACCTTTTTAACAGAGCAAAGCCGCTCTTTCTGCAAGCAGGCGTTTTTGCCGGTGCAGGATTTGCTCTATATAATTTCGCGCAGGCTTATTATGAAATAAATAGATATGATAAGATGGATTACCGTTCGATCGCGGAAGCTGAATATATCGACGCGAATATAAAATGGCATCTTGCAATGACCGCCTTAGGTTTAGTTTTTGCAGGCACATGCCATGCATATAGCGCATAAATTGAATTAAAACTTTTTAAAAAAAAGGGGACCTTTAAAAGTTCCCCCTTTTTCTGTATCACAAAACTTAGATTGATTAACCTGATATGGTTATAGATCTTTGATCCTCTGACACATATTCAAGCGAGATAAAGCATAGTTATTTTTCGAAGAATGGCATTATTACTTCGGGCCATTCGATAAAGACATAGGCCTGTTGATCATTAAGATACTCATCAAAACCAGCATCGATAAATTCTTGAACCGTTGTTATGCGGTATAAATCAAAGTGATAAAATTTTTGCCCATGATTATTTGTATATATATTTACATAGGTAAATGTTGGGCTGGAGATAACGCCCGTTACGCCGCATGCCTGCAGCAAGCTGCGCACAAGGGTTGTTTTGCCGGCGCCCAGCGAACCCGTGAATGCAAAGATGTGATGCGTTGGCATTAATTTTTGCAGCTCGTAGACAATTTCTTCGGCAGATCATTAAGATTATACGTTATTGTTTTGTTCATAATTTTTTACTTCTCCTCCATGATAAGCTCGTCTAGGGCTACTATATGTAACTTGTTTTCATGCCCAATAATAACTTGTTCTGTTGCAGCATTATATGAGTGAATGGTACCATTTTTAGTGCGGTAAAAGCTTTTCAGGGCATGTGGAAAGATGATATCCGAATCACTATCAACAAAAAAAAGATCGATATCTGGATCATCTGATTTGCATGTAAAAACAGCGCCAAAATGTTCCCGTTTGGTTGCAGTAATAATATTTTTTACGTGACCTTTTGTATCAATAAAAAAACCAGGACCATATCTATTACCAAAAAGCTTTTCTACTGGGTCTTTACAAAAAGATACGCTGCCGCCAGCAAAAAGTTCATAATCATACATAACATCTGCGGTATTTCTTATAAAACGCTGCCCTTTCTTGCTAAGATATAATGCGCTGGTTACACCAGAAAATGTAAATTTATCTTCACAATCTGGAGTTTCTATCTTTTGCAACGGTTGTCTAAAGCCTTGTCGTATATCAAAAATGGAAATTTCGCCATGAGAACCCCAAGGATTTTCTATTTTTCGGCTGATACCAATCACTTCATCAGTTGAATTAAACTCTAACCGTGAAATATCCTGACAAGGACCGATATCACCCTGAACAATCGAACGCCTGCTTTGAAACAGATCTAACCTTCCACGAACAGTTGCCACCAAGAGAAATTTTCCGTTGTGAGATTGTTGAACATCGCTGATACCAGCTGTTTTTATCTCCTGATAGATTCTTCCGTTTGGACGCACTATACGGACACATGTTCCGTCACCAGCTATAGAGTTATTAACATGTGCAAAAAGGCCCGCAGCCAGCCTTCTGAACCGATCATTTTTATCTGGGGCGGAATGTCCATAGACCTGTTTTCCAGAAAGGCAATGATGCATGCGCCAATGGTAGATGTCTGAATGAGGATCCTTACCGCCAAATACAACAGCGATGCCGTCTGTGCCCAATTTATAATTATCAGGTTTAAAATTTAAATTTTTTAGTTCAATAGGAGGAGCATGAATAACTTGAACAATTAGACAAAAGATGCCTATAATCAAAATATTTTGGCGTTGAAATGAGTGCTTTTTCATGATAGTTTTGGGGTAACAAAGATGAATGATCTTTTAGCTTATAGATTATAGCTTTTTTACTAATTTTTTTAATTTTTTTTCTTTTTTTGATAAGTGTTGAGGAAAAGAATTGTCTGCAGGTTCTTCACTGTCTTTATAATAGCCAACAGTCCCAGCCTCTTGCATCAGCTGATCAAGTTCAGGCGTGCTGGCGTATCCAGGGGCTTTGTTGGCAAGGCCCTTTTTAATAAAAGCAGCCTGCTCCTTTTGAATATCAGATTTCATGAGTTTATAAAAATTCGCCGTACCTAAGGCAGCGTATCCAGACATGGCAACATGGTCGCACAGCTGCCGGTCGTCTGAAACGAGTATAGTATGTTCATGCGCATAATGGGATATTTTCTGTTTTATTACGTCATCTGCGCTTAATCTATACCCTGAATGGATAATAGTTACCGGCCCTGAATGTTCAGATTCTGCTCGCGCAGACTCGCCGCCGTCATAAACAAGATAGATATGGTGCCCCTTGCCGCGTGCAAATTGCTTGAGCTGGTCAATAAAAATTCGCTTCTGGGATGCAGATACTTGGGTTGCTGCATGCAACTGTTTCAAAAGATTGTAGCCGTCTATAAATATATTCATCTTAATATCTTTTTAGTATACTCATTAAAGCTTAGATTCTTAACCTGTAGGTAAGCGTATGTCACAACTTATTACTATTGCTGAACGCATTAAAGTCATTACTAATATACGCAAGACAGCCCATGCTATGCAACTTATTTCTATGTCGACCCTTTCACGGGTAAACAACAAAAAAAAGGCTTTACAGCTCTATACCCAGCAACTCGAGCAACTCACTAAAGAATTAAATCTTGGACTAGAATGTGATCTGGTAGAAAAGCCCGTGTACCTTATTATAGGCTCTCAAAAAGGTTTTTGTGGAAGTTTTAATAGTATACTTTTTAATAGTATAAAAGAGTTACAAAAAAAAGAATCTCGGCCCTTTTCATGCATAGCGGTGGGCAGCTATGCCTATGATTTTTGCAAAGAACAAAAAATGAGCATTCTTAATGATAAAATAAGTTATTCGCTTAATAACCTTTCTGAAAAAGTTGATATTCTTTTTAGTCTGCTTATGAATCTTAAGGTTGAGTATGATTCAATCGTGGTTCTGAGCAATTATAACGCCTCTATCTTTTTACAAAAACCACAAAAAACAGTTTTGCCATTACATTACAAAGCTGATACCAGTCTTACGCAGCACGCTTTTGACTTGGAACAACCTATTGCAGAAATTGCCGACTATATAGGCAACCTAACGCTTAAAAATCAGCTCTTTCAGCTATTATTGGAATCATTACGGGCAGAGAACAGCGCGCGTGCACTTTCAATGGACAGCTCTACGCGTAATGCGAAAAATTTGCTTACGGAAATGAAATTGGAATATAATAAGCTCCGACAAGCAAAGGTTACTAAGGAGCTTACCGAGCTTTCAAGTTCCTTACTCGATTAATAGAGAAAAAAAAGGAAAATGATGAAAAAAACGCTATTGCTAGTATCTTTAGTTGTTTGTAATAACCTGTGCACGGCAGTACAAGAAGCTGTGCCGCAACAGCCGCTTGTTGTAGCAACGGTATATGTGCGATCATTACAAAATGCCCAAGATCTTTTAATGCAAATTGATAGTCAGGGACATTTAAACTGGCAAGCACACGTAGTTTTACCAGAAAATTCTTCGATAGATACAGAAGCTTTAGCCGCCTATATTAGTCAACAAGCACTATCTGATAAAGTTACTGTTGTTGAGGGTAATCAATTTAAAAAACCTCGTGCAGAATACAGCTGTACCATAAACCCCAACGACGATCTTGACCCAACCTATTTCACCTGGGTAGTAAGAAGTAGCCACCAGTTCAGGGCACAATAATAATACCTAAATAATTTCTGATTTTACGGTAATGCGGGCGCCGAGGTTTTAAGCGTTCCACATAAATCTTGGTAGCCACGCAAGAGATGGTGAATTCCAGACATAGTGGATGTTCCTTGAGCGGCGATGCCTGCGATAACCAACGCTGCAGATGCCCGAATATCCGGGGCGATAAGCTGCGCACCATAAAGGGTGTCAACGCCTTTGATTTTGGCAACCATGCCTTCAAGCTCGATATGTGCACCCATTTTTTGTAGTTCACGGACATGAAGCATACGGTTTTCAAAAACCGTTTCGGTAATAATACTTGTGCCGTCTGCCAAGCATTGGGCAACCATCATAGGCGCCTGTAAGTCGGTAGGAAAACCTGGGTAAGGCATAGTTTTAAACGATACTGCACGTGGTGAATGGGTAGCTTTAAGATATATACCAACACCATCAATGCCAATATCAATAGAATGGCCCATTTCGCAAAGCTTTTCCAAAAATACTTCAAGTGAATGGCCCGGGCCTTGAGGCAAGGTAATTTCACCGCCGGTAACAGCAGCAGCAAGTAAGAGTGTGCCCGCTTCAAGACGGTCCATAATAATAGTGTGAGTTACCGGTTTAAGTTCTTGCACGCCAACAACTTCAATAACAGCTGCTGGCAAGAGATTTACCTGAGCACCCATGGCTCGTAAAATAGCAACAAGATCAAAAACCTCTGGCTCTAATGCCGCATTAACAATAGTTGTTTTGCCTGGGGTAAGACTTGCGGCCATCATAATATTTTCTGTGGCGCCAACACTTGGATAGGCTAAAATAAATTTCTGCGCCTTTAAAAGCTGAGCCTGGGCATATAAATAGCTGCCATCAAGAGAAATTTCTGCCCCCATGCGCGCAAAAGCATTCAAGTGCATATCTACAGGACGGTCACCAATAAGACAGCCACCGGGCAACGCTATTGCAGCTTTACCAAAACGGGCAAGTAATGGGCCCATCACCAAAATCGAGGCACGCATCTTTTTCATAATGTCTGCACTTACAGCGCAATGGGAGATGTTGCTTGTATCGATAGTAAGCGTGTGGGTATCGCCATCGATATATACAACGGCACCAAGAGACTCGAGTAATGCGACCATCTGAAAAACATCATGAGAAAAGGGAACATTGTGTAAAATGTTTTTTCCCGAGGTGAGAATCAATGATGCCATAATGACGAGTACCGCATTTTTGGCGCCACCTAGGTCTGATACGCCCTGTAATGCTGGCGATTTTTCAAGAACAAGAAATTCAGCGTGCATGCTATTACCTGAAAAATAATGGGTAGTACGTTATTAACAGTGTCATTGCTAAAGTTCCATAAAAGGCCACCTTGCTAAAATTAACATCAAAAAGCTTGTAAACAACGTTTGCAAGGGCTAATGCAATAAGAGCTGGGTAAAGAATCATAATTACAGGCGCTACAAGGCTCATAATAGTTTCAAAACCATAATTAGCAAAAATCAATGTTATTAATAATGTTATATATAATGCGGTGTGATAAGAGATAGATTTTTTGAAAAAATCTTTTGAAAGATAGTCGGCAAAAACTGTAGTTAATGCTACGGCTGTTGTTAAACATGCAACGGCAATAGTAACGCTTGCAAGAACGCCACCTGCTTGACCAAGGAGTTGAAAGGCCAATTCACTCAACAGCTTTTTCTCGTTGATACCTTGACAGACTACCGACTGAAAAGAAGAAACAATAACAAAACCAGCATACACAGCCCCAAGGAGTAAGCTGCCGAGTAAACCACCCTGTAATGCCATAGAAAAAATCTGGTTCTTGCTGAGTTCTTGATCACCATGTGGTGCCCCTTGGCGCACTGTTTTACGCTTAAGACCGATAAGGATAATATTGGTAAAAAAGAATGCACCCAAAAGATCCAATGTGCCATAACCGATTAAAGCGCCATGCGAGAGTACTGATGTTACCGAAAGCCCGCAAGAAACAGGATTTGCGGCCACAAAAAAACCTTTAATAATAATAGCGCTTAATAAAAACAGTTTGAGCGGCCCAAGAATCTTACCCAAAATATTAAGTAATCCTGATTGGCGGCTTGTAAGGCCGTAGAGTATCATGGTCGCAATCAAACTAAACGTAAAAATTGAAAGTTGTGGAAATATCCAGCTCAATGAACCATGGGCTAATGAAACTGAGCGTGGGATAACACAAAAAGGACCAACCAAAAGCATGCAGCAAAATATAACGATTTTCCCAGGAATTTTACCAATGGTAGCAAAAAACGATTCATAGCTGCCGTCATAAAGAACCATGGCGACAATTCCAAGTAAAGGAACAAGTACGGCAGTAAGAGAAAATCCAATCATGGCATAGAGTGCCATATCACCCATGTCACGGCCAAGACCGAGAGGAAAAACAATGTTACCAGAGCCAAAAAGCATTGCAAATATTGCCAATGCAACAGACAGAATAGACGATTGAACGAATGATTGTTTCATAAATACGCTTTGAGTTATAAAGTTATAGGTTAACGCTAGAGGTCAGTTTACACTATATTGTAAAAACCGTAAATTGTGGTAGGCTGGTAAAGGCTTGAAAATTCTTCAAGAATTATTCAAGTCAAATTGTTTTATTTTTTTTAAGTGAGTTTTTTTATGAATATTTACGTTGGGAACCTCTCCCGCACAGTTACTGAAGACGCGTTACGTAAGCTTTTCGAAGCATTTGGCGCAGTCTCGTCAGTTAAAATCATGACCGACAAGTTTACTGGAGAGCCACGTGGTTTTGCATTCTTGACAATGGAAGACGAAGAGCAAGCTCAACAAGCTATTAACGCACTTGATAACTCTGATCTTGAAGGTCAAAGAATTCGCGTTAACACAGCACGTCCACCACAACCTCGCACACCTGGTCAAGGCGGCGGCTTTAGAAGCAACGGCGGACAAGGCGGCGGTTACAGAGGCGGTAATGGCGGATCACAAGGTGGTTTCGGCGCTTCACGCGAACGTACACCTGGTTCTGGCTTCCGTTCTGGTTCTTCAACCGGCGGTTTCCGTGGAAACAAAGATCGCTACTAGTTAGTTGATTTCTGTTCTAACGCGATTAGCTTTAGAAAATAATAAAAGCCCTACTTAGCGTAATGTTAAGTAGGGCTTTTTGCTGTTTAAAATACAACTGTTAAAGTATCGCTTCAGCTTTTTTAAAATAATTATATACTTATAAATACAATATAAATTTCAAACGTAAAATATATAAAGCAATATAAAGGATACTTATGAACAAAAAAATATTTATCGTTCTTTTGTCTGCCTTTTTTATTAAGGCTGAATATTCGACAGAAGTGGCCACTGATTTGGCAATGCGTATTCTTGGCGCTGGACTTATTAAACATGTTCAATCCCACAAAAGTGCGTTATTTAATACACGAACAGCAAACGGACATGAATTAAATAAAATCGTGGATGAGTTGACAAATGAAGAAGAATCAGAAATCAGAAGATTAGCTGAATGCTTCCGTTTGGATGAAAATAATCTTCATCTTGTCAGAGAGTTTCTTGAAAAAATCATTCCGGTTTTTGAAAAGAACGAATATGATGATATTTCTCTGATTCCTCAATCTGAAAAAACCACTAAAACACGCTTTTTTACCGAAATTTTACCTATTATAAAAGAACATAATGAAGCTGCACTTATTTTACTTAAAGAATTTGCTCTTAATTTCACTCCTGGAGATGGTTTTTGTGTCAGTGAAAAAGAACGTTTTCAATTCAACGCAGTCATGTTAGATATCTTGATTAACGAAAGATACGAAAGCGCTTTAGCAACAGCATTATTTTTTGATTATTATAGCATTATTCATGGAGCCTTTTGTGAAGAAATAAGAAGCTCAGGTGATAAAGCAGAGCTGGGCACACTCGAAACAGCAATTAAAGCAGTTACTTTAAAGGCACAAAAAAATGCGCAGCAAAAACTTGATTTTGACCCAACATTAAGTACTTTAGGGCATGCTCGTTACGATGTTTCAACTGATATTTGGTTTCCAATTGAAGCATAGTCTATTTTCTAAGAATATTAATTGAAAAATTTAATGAGCCCTACTTAGCGTAATGTTAAGTAGGGCTTTTTGCTGTTTAAAAACGGCGAATTAATGATTTACGTATTGTGAATATTTTTCGATAGCTGCGTAAGGATCTTTTGGTCTATGAATCCAAGTAAAGAGCTTTAACGCTGCTTTGATACATTTTTCTTGGTCGGCATTTCTGCGTGAATCGGCAAAATCAATAAGTCGTACTTTTTTTCCTTGAACTATCATATTTCCAATAACAGGGTCATTATGCGGAATCTCCATAAACCTTTTAATGTTTTCACGCAAAACTTCATTATTGGGGAACTTTACATTAAGCATAATAGCCGTTACTAAATTTATGCCAGGTACCCAATCTGATGTTTTTTTATGCACGCCCTTAACCATTTTTTTCTCAGCAAAGGTACTTACGATAGTATAGGAAGGTTGTCGAGAAACCGCGAGTGAACTCATGCACCAACGGGCCTTGCCTAAGGATGTTTTTAAATTTTTTAGACATATCCGCTTTTTACCATGAGGCATATCAACGTGCCAGACTATTTTACTTTTTTGTTCTTCAGATAAGACTCTTTCGCTAAAATAGCTCGGCACATCAATAATGAGATAATCGCCTAACGCTAATAATGCACTTATAATATAGGGATTCTTTTGCAACATCGCCCAATCATGAACCAAGGTGATGTCAAAATGCTCGCATGATGCCAACTCTACCAATGATGACGTTGAAAATTCTTTTGGGTGCACCAAAACAACATTATTATAATCTTGAACAGCCTTTTTTATGGTATCGATTTTTTCAGCTTGCGATAACAAGACAAAAACACCTTGATAGCGAGGAGCATAGGCCAACGCAAAAAAATCTTGCTGATCTGTTATCTCCAACATAGTTATAGGTCGCTTATATTGCGCAAGAAAGCTATCTAACGCCCGCAGCCGAACATTACCACAAAGAAATAATAGTACTGTTAGAATTTTTTTTATACATATTGTCATACGCCCCCCTTTAGTATGTGCAGTCTGCACGATCTTACATCCCTAGTTACCACTCTACCATCTTTCAGGCACGCTAAAAAAGAGTGTGTAAAAAGTCTAGCAATAGTATTGTAGAAGTTTGAAAAGTTATCTATGCTCCAAGTATAAATAGCGTCAAAAAATTGTTTTTATAAACCCCCATACCACTTAAAAGGAGTGTATATGTTTCACTGTTTAAATTGGCACACAATAAAATTGTATGTCATTTCTTTAGTTGCGTTTATCGCATTAGACTGTCTTTGGATATTCTTTCTTATGAAAGATATGTACAGGGAAAAGCTTGCAGTTGTCTCGAACATGGGCGGCTCAGGAATTATGGAATTAAAATGTCTTGCTGCATTGGCAGTATGGGCACTGATTGTAAAAGGTATTATTCTTTTTGTGCTTCCACGTACTCATGGTTCATATTGGTGTGCTTTAATGAAGGGCGGCATCTATGGGCTGATAGTATACGGCACATATGAACTTACCAATTACGCAGTTTTACCAAATTGGCCTGCAGAAATTGTTGGCTATGATATTGCATGGGGTATATTTATCTGTGCAGTTATTACAGCTTTTGCCGTTTGGGTAGCAGAAATGTGCGGTTGTGAGCATATGTGTTCATGCAACTGTGATGGTAAAGGAAAAAACTCATGTCGATCAAAATAAACAAAGCTGCGTATGACCACGCAGCAGAACTCATTAAAGGCGGCTTAGAAGTTGAACATAGCGCCACAAATTGGGATGAAGTTAAACCGGATGCTGATGAAATGGCCCGTTACCTGAACACCCATTCGTTGGAAGAATACGGTTTATGGTTTTTAGGTATAGACACAGATGCAGACGAGCAAAGTAAAGATAAATTTGTTTATCCTTACGGCGATTTTAACGTTGTGCAAAAAAGTGGTCTCATCGTAGCAGAACAGCAGGCAACTCATAATAAAGCCTATGAAGTCAAATCAGCAGCACAAAGACTGCTTGATATGCTTAACAACAAGAAATAACAAAAAGGGGGCACGTGCCCCCTTAAAAAGTTCTTAAAGGGCCGATTTTGGCCCTTTTTTTGGCCCATATAGCCATTTTCTATATAGAATGCGTAATTTGATAGCAATTAAGCCTTTTCTTGCTCTATAAGTCAATTTTGACCCCTTTTTAGGGCATAAGAGTGCCTTAGGCCCCTATAAGCTTGTTTTCCTGGGCAACAATAAGGGATCTTACAAAGGGTTCATAGAGGGTAACGCCATCGATAATTACTGGGTTCCCGGGGGTTCTTACGTTAATAGCGACTAAAACAGCTTCAAGGTCTGCCCAGACCATGCGCACTGTTTCATTCCAGCAATGGGGTAGTTTCCCTGCATAGGCTGCTTTTCTTTGTAAGAAGCGCTTTGGCAGCTCGGGTTGGTAGGGAACTTGAATAAAATGCATGATATAACGCTCACTGTAAGAGTAAGGACAATCAGGCAAAAGATCGATTAAGCGCTTATAGGTTGCGCTATGGGCTTTTGAGATATCAAAACCTTTTTTATAGCTGTAGCGTTTCGTTAAAATTCTGTTAAATGAGCTATCGCCATCAAAAATAAACATCAGCTCTTCACACCCTTCTCTGGCAGCGGTAACCAGTGGATTAAAACCATCTATAGAATCACGTAGACCGCCAAAATCAGAGGCCTGATCAGCATGAACAGAGCTTAAACCCAAGAGTATTTTTGTACGTCCGGAAGCATCTACAGCATAGGGAAGCACACCAGCGGCGCGATAAACATAATCTTCTGCTTTAAGTATTTGTTGCCCATATAGGCCTAAAATGGCAAGCCCAAGGCCGGTTATTCTGAGTAATTTCATAGAAAGACCCTTTTTTAAAAATTCTATTGAGATATATACAAGTATAAGACTTTTAAGTTTTTATTCAAGTTGACAATTTATCTCTATGATTTATAGTTATAAGTAATACTATTTATTTCAGATTGAATTTAAATAAAAAAGTTTAGTTAAAAAAGGTATCTTATGAAGCGCATAACTCATTTTTTACTCTCGTGCCTGTTGCTGACCTGTTTTCAGGGGTTAACTCAAGCTACGTTACTTAATAATGATGCCCAAGCCCTTGAATACTGCAAATCGCATACTCATAGCTATATCGTTATAGTCTGGCCAAAAGGCATCAAAAGCCTAAAATATATTACCGAAAAACTTAATAAATACGGCTCAGTGAAGTACATCAAACCAATGGCATTAGGAAAGCGGGCTACTTTTTTGTTGTATCGCCGACTTCACAGAACCATGTCTAAAAAAAACGCAAAAAAATATTTCAAACCCTATATTGCGCCAGCTGCAGATGAACCGGTTTATCTTGCTGCTATGGTGCTACGCACGCATGCAGATTTAGAAACTATTATGGCGTGGAAAAAAGAGATACGTGATCATATTGGAGAGAGTTTTTATTCGATCCATATCAATGATTATCATAAACAAACAATTGAAACTGCTCGTGCTGTATTTAACCTTAAGGAGACCGCACAATGATAAAGCGTCTTTTTATACTAACTTCTTATATCTTTTTTTCTGTTGCAGCAGCTTATGCTCTTCCTGCTACACATGCATATTTGAATGTCCCTGAGCTTAAAGCACTGGTGCAAGATTCATGGCCACTGGAGGTTAAAAAGTATCAATCTTTAATCGAACAAGCCCTTGAACAAGAATTATTACATGATGGCACGCACCATGTATTTTATCATGCACAAAAATGTGATTATCGTATTATTCAGGATTTTACTCATGCATTTTATGCCTTTTTGAACCCCGAAATCACCCTTAAAAACTTTTATTTTCTCCGTTTTTGGCATGATTTTCCAAGCACTATTGATGCTAATGATTTCATTAATTCGTATGAAATGGGCACACCAAAAGAGTGGAACGATAATAAATCATATCTTTCAAAACGAATGTTGAGCGTTAATTTTTCACTCTTTGGAAGCACTAAAAATTATGGTGTTTTTGGTGAATGCACTTTTAAATATTTCTTCAATAACAAAAGCATTAAACCCCCAATGGTGAGTGAACTCCTTCGTGAAATTTTTGATTGTTTCGGGCTTGATACGAAATATATTCCTGAATTACTAGAGCTTAATGAAAGTATTAAAACCGTTGAAGGAACTCTTATACAGATTTTTGTACCGATTAACTATGTAGACCGCATTGCCTTTGCAGCACAACGACTCGGAACGCCGTATAGAAATAACTGGTTAATGCCTGATCTTTTTGACCATGCACAGCAACGTTATCCATTTTTAACACCAATTTTGGATGTCTATTGCCAAAAGCCTCATCTATTTGGATTAACACTTGACCGCTTACAGGGACGGTTGCTCTTTTCAAAAGATGTACTTCTGAACCCCTTGAGCGGTGTAAAGATCTTCAGGTACACCACTATTGAACCAAAGGCACTCAAGAAGTATGAATCGAAGCTTAAAAAGCTTACCGACCGTATTTTTAAAGAATGGCTAAGTGAAAGCTCAAAATTATTTTGTCCGCTTACATATGAAGAGATAAAAAAATTACAAAACCATTATAAATACTAGGGCGAGTCATGAAGAAAATTATTAAAAAAATTATATTTTTATCATTATTGGTTCTTGCAGCTCAAACGACTTGTAAGACTTTGACGGTTGACTGGGGCGATATATGTTACCCTAAAGCGCTTGCAGCTGGTTTTCCGGTCATAAACTATCAGCACAAAGCGACCCCGGAACATGCTGCATTTTTAGCACACATTAAGCTTATTCAAGAGTTGAAACAAAGATTTAACAAACGTGATAACCATACCAACAGGCCCAGCAGAAGTGCCAAATTAAGTCAAACAGAAGCTTATCTGGAGCGCTACGCAACAGAGATTCAAAATGCTTTTAATTATTATGATTGGGAAACGCGTCTTCATGAAGATAAGATTAAAACCCATAGTGATTTAATAGAGAGCATTATCACCAAAGAAAAAGAGCTTGCCGATACTCATTTTTGTTTTTACCACGCACATAATAAAGATTATATAATCTTACAAGATTTCATAAAACTATTGACCAGTTATATGCAGTTAATTGGTCCACGCCAAGATTTTTCGTGTATGCGACTGAAAGATATTCACACCATACCGTTTAAAAATGTGAATGAGTATCTTGATAAACATACAGAAATTTACGATCATGACGAACTAACGCGTAGCCGTATGATTTCAGTGAACCTTTCGTTATTTGGCAACCATTATAATTTTGGAGAATGCACATTCGGATATTTTCTAACCAATACAAGCGTATGTTGGATTAGTCTGTATAACCGTTTAGAACCGATTTTTGAGCATTATCAGCTGGATAAAAAATATATTTCTGAACTCACCGATCTAACGTCTTACCTGACATCAGCAACGGGTAATATATTGCAAATTTGCATACCCCATGACAAGGTCGATGAGCTGGTTTATTTATCAAAAGCCTGTGGCCCACCCTATAACAATGTAATTTTGAACGAACATTACGACCATAGTAAAAAACGTCATACATCGATTAAGCCATTGATAGAACACATGTGTAAAAACCCACATGCAATCGATGACTTAAACTTTTGGCAGGCACGGCTCATGTTTTTTGACCCGATGCTTGATATGGACCCTACCATTAAAGTTTTTACGTATAACACTATAAATCCTGAAAATATGGTTATGTATCGACAAAAATTACATGAAATCGTTATTAAAATAGTTCTTGATTACGTTAAAGCAACTGGCACGAATAATAAAAAACCTCTTGCTAAATTACACGATTTCATGCTGTTGCATAGCAAGATAACAGAACCTACTAAGCCATGGGTGAAAGGGTAAGTTATGAAACGTACCATAATACAGCTTTTATTACTTAATCTTGCTGTTTTTCAGTCAACCTGCATGGCATTTGCTTTCCCGGGCTGGGCGGTTGATTTCTGGAACGCTCTATTTGCCCCTACTTCAAAATATGAAGCGGCTTATCAAGAGTATTATGAAGAAAAAATAGAATGCTTTAAACCAAAAGATGTGCTAGCGGCTATAAAGGCAACAAAAACAGATGATATATCAACAGATGATATATCAATGATACCGGAACATACTATTTTTACTGCCCACATATCTTTGCTTCAAGAAATCAAGGGGCTTTCTTACAAAGTGAGGGAGTTCACTCAGAAAGATAGAGTTGCTACAACGCATGATGCAAAATTAACCCAAACAGAAGCTTATATCGAGCGTTACACAAAAGAGATTTCAAATGCTTTTAGCAATCCTTTTGACTACTCAGAAAATATGATTAAAAAGTATAAACATTTAATAAATGAAGTTATGATAAAAGAAAGAGAGCTTGCCGATACTCATTATTTCTTTTACCATGCACATGACAAAAATTTTATTATCTTGCAAGATTTTATTAAATTATTGACCAGCTATATGCAATTAATTGTCCCGCGCTCGGATTTTTCTTGCATGCGGCTCAAAGGTATGCACACGATTCCCTACAAGAATGTAAATGAATATCTCGATGCACACCCATCCATTCACGATCATATTGAACCAACACGCAACCACATGATCTCTGTAAATCTTTCTATATTTGGCAATCATGATTTAATTTCGGGTTGGGAATGCACGTTTGATTACTTTGTTAAGAATAAAAGTCTAGATTCCAACCTGCGTAAACGCTTAGAAGCTATTTTTGAACATTACGCCCTTGATAAAAAATATATTGATGAACTTACGGATCTGACGTGCTATCTTATTTCGCCTACCGGTAATTTGCTGCAAATCTGCATACCGCACGACATGGTTGACGATCTAGTATACTTATCGCATCCATTAGGCAGGCCCTATAGGATTGTTGAAACTTTCAGAATATTATGACTATAGAAGATTGCGCCACACATCAATTAAGCCGTTACTTGAATATGTGCGCACAAAACCTCATGCATCTTTGCACTTGTCCCGCTGGCAGGATGGGCTTATGTTTTTTGACCCAATGCTTGATATGGACCCTAGCATTAAAGTCTTTAGATACAACACGGAAACAAAAAGAAAATATGACGGCATATTAAAAAAAATTAAAAGAAATCGTTCTTAAAATAGTTCTTGATTACCTTAAAGAAACTGATACTTCATATAAACAACCACTGGTTAAATTGCACCATGTCATGCAGTTGTGTTAAAACTCATATACCATATCTTTTGCAGATAGACAGATTAATCTACTAGCGCAAAACGTGGCACTATTGTGCCATCGATAGTTACGTTTTCAACAAACATGCTCAATGGCCTAATCCAAACTGGGTCTCAACGAAATTTCGGGTCATCATATAAACTTTTGTAGACAACACACTGCTCGAGATTTGGCGATTCAGTGAGCCTGCCGATAGCAGGTAATTTTATATTTTTTGCCACGGTAATGCTGATATATTTGCCCAATTTCAAGTTCTGCTACCAGTGATATAACAAAGATCCTAAAAAAGTACCCAAGCATTTGATTTAAAAACCATGGCACATGCTCCCATTTTAATTTTTTATCTACAAGATGTCAGTGTACTAAAAACCAT
>CAWKEK010000008.1:0-17354 GCA_963848615.1 uncultured Candidatus Babeliaceae bacterium | reverse complement strand
AACCCGCTTAAAAGATTTAGATGGTGAACTTGCTGGAATTAAAGACGAGCATGCACAACTTTTAAAACAATGGAAAGCAGAAAAAGCGCCGCTTGAAAGGATGAGTAAACTCAAAGAGGCGATCGAGCGTGCTGATTTTGAATACAAGCGCGCAGAACGAGAAGGAAATTTCGCAAAAGCTTCTGAAATCAAGTATGGCACTTTGGCTAAGTGCATGAAGTTTAGAACAGCAGCAAGCGCTTTTAAACGCTGCTCGACAGGGCTTATTAAAGAAGAAGTCGATGAGTCAGATATTGCCAGAGTACTTTCTCGCTGGACAGGCATACCCGCAGACTAAATTGCAACAGAGTGAAGCTGAACGGTTCTTGATATGGGCAATATTTTAAAAAATCGTGTTATTGGCCAAGATAAAGCAATTGATGAAATCACCCGTGCAATACAGATGCATCGGGCAGGATTAACAGACCCGAATAAGCCCATAGGTTCGTTTTTGTTTTTAGGGCCAACGGGTGTTGGAAAAACAGAAGTTGCACGCACACTTGGCAGAGTTTTTTTCGATGACCCTAGTCGCATGATTAGTATCGATATGTCAGAATACATGGAAAAGCATGCCGTTGCACGACTTATTGGCGCGCCCCCGGGATATATTGGTTATGAAGAAGGTGGGCAACTTACCGAAACTGTGCGAAAATCCCTATAGTGTGTTGCTGTTTGATGAAATTGAAAAAGCACACCCAGATGTCTTTAATATTTTCTTACAGATTTTAGACGAAGGCCGGCTTACTGATAGTCAAGGCCGAACTGTGTCATTTAAAAACTGCATTATTATTATGACCAGCAATATCGGCTCGCCCATTATTTTACAGGCACCGACGCTTAATGAAAAGGTAAAAGCTGAGATAGAAAAAATTCTGCATACAACTTTTAGACCAGAGTTTTTAAACCGCATTGATGCAATTGTGTTTTTTAAAAAGCTTACACAAGATGATGTCAAAAAGATTGCACTATTACAACTTAAAGAGCTTGAAAAAAGACTTGCAGATCGTGAAGTTAGCTGCACATTTACTGATGCAGCAGTTAACGAAATTGCACAGTTGGGTTATGAACCAGAATTTGGGGCTCGGCCACTTAAACGGGCAATTCAGCAGTATATTGCAACCCCTATAGCACAAGAACTTTTAAAGAACAGTTTTGCAAAAGACGTACACGTTGATTATAAAAACAGCAAATTTGTTATAACGGCAAAGTAGGTGGCATAGTGAAAAAAATTTGGTTATCTATTATTTGTGTAACACAAATTACCTGCTATGATCAGCCCAACACACTCAATTTAGGTTTTAATAATATTCTTGAGGGCGGGCCGATACGGCCCATTCCCGGTTTTTATTGGTATCAATATTTTGAATATTACCATAGTAACACCTTTCGTGACCCATTTGGTAACCGAATTAATACAACCAAAGGCCCTAACCTCAATACATTTTATGGCTGCACTGAACTTATTTACCAAACAAAAAACAAAATACTCTTTAATGCTCTTGCTGGGGTAGATCTGCAAGTTTATTATGCATTTTATGAAAAAATTGAACATAACGACCTTGGCTTTAACACAAGTGGAGCCGGCGGAAGTGACCCTTACGTTGGTTTATTCTTACAGTGGGACCCGATAAAAAAACCAAATGGTGACGAACTTTTAATACATAGGTTTGAGTTGGGCGCTTCGTTTCCTGCAGGCAAATTTAAGCCACGCTATTTCTTTAACCCGGGAAACGGCTGTTATTATATTAACCCAAGCTGGGCAGCAACTTTGTATTTTACTCGCAAGTGTGCTGCGTCAACACAACTTAATTTTGTCTGGTCTTCACCAAAAAGAGGCACCCATGTTCAGCCTGGACAAGCTATATTTTTAAATTATAGCTTTGAATGTGAAACAATAAAAAACCTGTGGTTATCGGTCTGTGGGTATTATTTACAACAGATCACCGATTCAAAGAAAAATGGCATTAAGATCCCGGGCAGTAAAGAGCGCGTTTTGGCCGTTGGGCCCGGTGTTTTATACTCTGTTAACGATGATCTTAGTTTTTTTGCGTATGGATATATTGAAAAATTAGTAAAAAATAGGCCTCAGGGTGCGACATTCCTCTTGCGTTGGGTTGTACACTTTTAAGACAGGACATTCATGCAGAAATATTTTAGCTGGCTTGCGCTTAGTTTGCTGTGTATAACTTCAGGATTATTTACCTATGACCAACCTTTTATAAACCTTGGATTCACAAATATTCTCGATGGTGGGCCCATCCGCCCAACATCCGGATGGTACCTATATCAATATATAAATTATTATGGTGCTCATAAGTTTCTTGATAAAAATGGCTGCTTACTAGCAGGTGTGCCATCACCAAAAACAACGACATGGGGCGGGATAACAAATCTAACTTATCAAACAGAGAGTGCGCCGATTTTATGGGCAAAGACAGGTTTTAGCTTGGGTGTTCCCTATAATTTCTCTTCCTCCATAGCTGCAAATACATTAGGTTTAACAGACAGTGGTGCAGGCTTTGGTGATCTTTATGGTGGCACATTTTTACAATGGGACCCTGTTATGTATAAAGATCGCGCACTATTTGTATCGCGCTTAGAGATTAATGTCAGTATTCCAACCGGAAAATATAAACGGGGAATATTTCTTAACCCCGGAAACGGTTTTTATTTTATAAACCCATATTGGGCCGCAACATTTTATTTTACCCAAAAATGTGCCGCCTCTTGGCGTTTGCAGTATGCCTGGTCATCAAAAAGTAAATTTACAAAAGTGCAAGCTGGCAGTGCGATGTTTATGAACTTTGATTTAGAATACGAAATTTTTAATAACTTTTGGCTGGCAATGGTCGGTTATTTTTTGCAACAACTAAACAATAGCAGGGTTAATGGTGTTTCAACACCCGGCAGAAAAGAGCATGTAGTTGCCGTCGGCCCGGGTGCATTTTATGAGCGAAATTTTAATAATAATAGCGATCTTTATCTATTTGGCTATTTGTATTTTGAACTTGATGCAAAAAACAGAACACAGGGCATTAGCGCTATTGCGCGAGCCGTATATCATTTTTAATCCAACAAATCGTGCAAAACAGCTCTCAATACACTGGTGTTATGGTGTAACAGGCTGCATGAGCTCCTGCAGCTCGATCATAAGATTTTGGGCATTCCGTTTATCACCAGCCGAACTTGCATCATCTAATAATGTTTTTTGCAACAGAGTTAGTACTTCATCAAATTTTTCTTCATTATGATCTTCTATTACAGATTTTGCAAAATACTCACGGGCTTTAAATTTTAAATACTCTGAATCAATCAATTGGTAAAAGCCTATTTGTGCGTATGGATAATCGTCTGCATTAAAATCATTAATGGCCTTTGAAAATATTTTCAACTGTTCCAAAGTTTTTTGGGCCTTTGTATATTCTTCTGTTATTTTTCCATCTGGATCTCTTGTAACTTCTTTAAGCATATTTTTTAGTTCTTCAAAATCAGGATTTTCAGATGAAAACAGCTCATTAAAATCTTCTAATATATTTTTATTTTTATATGCGTTTTGTTCACGCTCTTGCGCTGTAACTTCTTTTACTGGAGGCTCAAAATTATTTTTCCATTCACTTAAAAAAGCCTCTTTTTTTGAAGTAATAGCCTGATCGTTGCCAGAATAGTTAGTTAATCGCCAAAGATTATAATCATTTGAAAAAGTTATTTCATTGAAGGCAACCACGCCTGTAAATAAGCTTGTTGAAAGGTTCGAAATAACTGAATTTTTAAAAATCGGATAAGCGCCGGTATTTGCTTGGTTTAAAATGCCTGGTAGTGACGAGTTGTGTTGGTGCGCACGCATGATGCCGCGCACACGAATTCTATCCGTGCTGTAAGAATTTAAAACGCTCTGGGTAAAATCTTGTCCTGAAAAGAGACCCCGATTTCTTTGATAATATGTTTTAGAATCAAGATCGGTGTTAAAATCACCCCACAAAAAGCCAAGGTCGGCTTTTTGAAATGGGGATGAAATAGTAGATTTTTTTTGTGAAAAAAACTGTGCAGCGGTAATGTCGATATTCAGTGAGCCAAGATCTATGGAATTTAAAATATCATCCAGGAACTTCTCACGCTGAAAGGTAAAAGGCTTATTGATTAATTGATAAACAATATCGCCTGAAGCAGCTAAAAGCTTTTTGGGATTATATAAAATTTCAATCCCACCGTGGCAACACTGCAAATAGTTGCCATTGCATCCAACAAAGGCTACATCTGGCATGAGGTTATATAAAAAACTTATAAAATAATATGTTCTACTATTAAGTTTTTCTTTAGGATGATCTTTTTGATAAAGTTTTTCCAGCTCATCTGTAAAACCCCAATCTTTATTAATCCTTAAGTCTTCATGGTTTCCGCGAATTAGAAAAACCTTACCCATATTCTTTTGATTCACGATAAGAATTAAAGATAATAGATCCACTTGGTAAGCGCCGCGGTCAACCATATCTCCCAAAAAGAAAAAATAGGTATTCGGTTGTATTATTTCAAAATTATCATTTATAACACCATCTTCTTTAAGCTTTTTAAGCGCAACAACAAAGGCCGCTATATCGCCGTGTAAATCACCCCAAAAATAGGCCTTGCCTGTGTCCCTTATCAACACTTTTACTGCAAATGGCATTGCAATTTCAGATACAAAGTCATTTTTTAAATCCCTATCTTCTACAGGTAGTCTTTGGCCAACCCATGAATAAAGTGATAAAAATCTTTTTTGTAGATTGATATATTTTTCCAATATTTTTTCAAATGCTCCAAAAGAAACAATGGCTTCTTGCTGTAATTTTGCTTCTGGATTGCGTCCTTTTGCCTTTTGATACCATTCATCGACGGTCATGTCGTTTGGTTCAGAAAGCGCTTTTGAAGATTCAAGACAGTCAAGCGTGTATACTAAAAAAAGGCCTAAACAGATAATAACTAATTTTTTCATAAAAAATCCCCCAACTTTAATTTATTATCTAATTTGATAGTAGCAGCATCAAATACAGTCTGTAAATAAAAAATAGACCTTTAAATGATTATCTTAGGGAAGCCTGCCTTTTTGCAAGAATGGTATTAAGATTCTCGTGCACAGGAATTTCTTTAAGTTTCTCTGACGGTATATAGTTAGGACTTTCGCCAATAATATCTTTCTTAAGGATATTTTTAATAGCAATAGCTGTATTAAATAGCTCATTTTCTTTGGTTTCAGCAGAAAATACTTTACCTCCTGCTGTAAGCTTAAACCTAAACAGTTGGCTGGGAGTATCATCCGTGCCGATTTCAAAAATAACGTTATCAAATTTATTGCTGCCATCTGATTTTTTTTCATTAAAGATAAGCTTATCGATATAAAGTGTAATTTTTTTCGTTCCAGCTAATGGCGCAAAGATTCTACAAAGATCTTCAAAAGTCATGTTGGGCGCATTGAGCATTTTAAAACGATATGCGTCACTTGAATCGATAAATACAAAGCGGACTGAGTTGTTAAACTTTGTGGGAAATGTTACAGCAAAGGGCACAAATACTGGGTAAACAAAAACAGATTTTGCAGTCTCTTTAATTTTTAATTCTTTATCTCGAGTTTGGGCCTGTGTTTTTGAAATCACCATAAAATCTTGAGTTTCCTGAGAATTTTTAAGTAACTCCATAGAAAAGGTATCAAGTCCAGGCAAACGTATTTGAGGAATATTTGAAATCATAATTTCTGGGTTATCCGCTTTAGATTTAGGTGAAGAAAAAACCTGCGCGCTTGATAGAATATTATAATAATTTGGTGTCTTCTCTTGAGATAAGGCATTAAACATTTTATCGAATAATGGCACATTTGAAGAAAATTTAATGATACCCCCTGAATCTTTTGATACGTTAAGCGAAGTAATTGTTGGAGCATCTGTAGAGGAGGTAACAATAATAGGAAATGTATAAGTTTTTTGTTCAATTGGCTCTATATTGACACTTGAGTTCAATCGAGAAGCCATAAATTCAAGTTCGTCTACTTTATTATTAATTTTTTTGACTACATCGTTATACGCAGCAACCAGAGGCCCTCTCTTTTGAGCAGGCACGTTAGGATCTTGAATCTGCTTTAACAGCTCTTTGTTTTTAGTATCGATTTGATTTATTTCATCTACCAGCTCAGCACAACGCTTTTCTAAATCCATTGAAGGGTCTTTTTCAAAAGCAAGATTCTTATTAACTCCCCCAGAAAAACAGGAATTATATATAAAAATTTTGGTTTTAATCTTTTTTTGAAAATAATCAATAATGTTTTTAAACTCTTTAATAGAAAAGCCACTAATAGAATTTTTAGCAAAACCATGACCAATAAGGTAAATCATCCACGAAGTTATAGGCCGACTAGAAGAATCTTTAATTTTTTCTGGTAACGTCACAAACAACTTGGAAAGAACATCTGTCATCGGTTTTTCATTTTCTGGCTCAAGTGTATATTTTTTGACTTCATCCCAAGACACATCAGGCAATTTCGATAACTGTATATCTATACCTGTAAAATTTTTTCCAGAATGAGTTAAAATATAAAAGTCTTCAAGTTTCTTTACATTCCAACCTAATGCACCTAGTGATTTATCAAATAATTTAGCAACCCTGGCAGCAACTGATTTTGAGACGACTATTATTGAACTTTTTCCATTTTCCAAGGTAACAAATAGAAAACTTCCTAATGCTTCAAATTTATCAGCTTGCAGATATTCAGAATTGTTTCTGTCAACAATAAAAATAATTCCCTGATCTTTATATTTACAGCAATCTTCTAATTGGATAAGCATATTTTCTACAAAGCCTTGGGTATATTCCCATAAAAGGGGCAGCTTTATATCCATCGAGGCAATATACAGATGGAAAGATATAAAAAAACGGTTGATATACGCGTAAAAAAAAATTTCACAAAAACCCCCACATCTACTGTATCGTTTACTTGATAGTAGCAATATCAAATACAGCTTGTAAATAAATATTCAATTTAAAATAAAACTCTCGATTTACTCTTTAAAAAAATGGTAGTATCGATACACTAACAGGTAGAACATATCTGTTTAGACAAAAGCTTTTGATATTTTAAGGAATTATTATGGCGCTATTACAAGGCTTATTAACAACATTGTTTGTTATCCTTTGCTTTATGCTCGTTTTCATTATCTTGTTACAAAAAGGTAAGGGTGGCACGGGACTTTTCAGCAATATGGGCAATGCAAATGTAAAACTTTTTGGTGGCTCGGGTGGCCAAGATATTTTTCAAAAAGCAACATGGGTTCTTGGTTTTCTCTTTCTTGCAGGGTCATTAATCCTTGCATTAATGCGCAACTCAGCCAGCTTACAAACCTCACGCATCTTGGACGAACAAGTGGCGATCCCTATGCCAGACCAAACATCATCACCAGAGTAATTAAAATATGCTTATCACCGCATTGAATTACCTAGGAAGAAAGATCATAGAGCTCACTCAGTGGCTCTTTGATCAGACACTAGATATTTGCACAGTATGCGGTGATTTTATTTTTTTTCTTGTAACGGCATTTAGAATTCTTTTTACCACACGTTTAAAATTCCATAAACTTATTGACCAGCTGATGCGTGTTGGCGTTGAGTCATCAAGTATTATCTTTTTAACCGGTTTTTCAACCGGCCTGGCACTTGCATTACAGACCTATATCGGCTTTCACCGTTTTGGTATTGAAGAATTTATCGGCACTGTAGTTGCTTTGGGAATGACCCGCGAATTAGGTCCAGTTCTAACAGGTCTGATGGTAACCGGCAGGTGTGGATCGGCAATGGCTGCAGAGCTTGGCACCATGGAGATTACCGAGCAAATTGATGCATTAAAAACGTTAAGTATCAACCCATTTCAATATCTTATTGTCCCGCGAATCTTGGCAAGCGTTATTATTTTGCCCTTTCTTGCGATATTTTCTATGGCTCTTGGCACATTAGGCGGCTACCTTTTGTGTGTTTATAGTCTTAATATCAATCCTGAATCGTATATGTCCGGCATAAAAGAGTTTGTAGAATTTTCTGACATCAAGGGCGGACTTATCAAATCAAGTTTTTTTGGATTTATTTTATCATCTGTAAGTACCTATAATGGCTATTACACCACAGGTGGGGCTCGTGGGGTTGGCATAACCACCACTCGCAGCGTGGTTATAGGCTCTATAGCAATTTTGATCGCGAATTATTTTTTAAGCTCGATTCTCTTTCAAACGGGAATTTCATGATAAAAATAAAAAATTTAACAAAAATCTTTAATAAACAGATAGTTACTAACGGCCTTGACCTTGATATACCCGAAGGTAAAATCACCTGCATAATTGGGCGTTCAGGCGAGGGTAAATCTGTTCTTCTTAAGCAAATTATTGGCCTTATAGAGCCCACAAGTGGCCATATTTATATCGAGGGCGTTGATATTACAACGCTTTCTGCAAGTGAACATGAAAAAGTGTACGAAAAATGTGGCTATGTCTTTCAATTTGCCGCACTTTTGGATTCACTAACAATTTTTGAAAATGTTGGTATTTCATTATTAGAGAACGGCAAAAGCCCAGAAGAAGTGCGGCCTATTGTGATTAAAAAGCTTGCTGAAGTTAACTTAACCCAAGATATCTTGGACAAATATCCCTCCGAACTTTCTGGCGGGATGCGCAAGCGGGTTGGCCTTGCACGAACGCTTATCCGAAACCCAAAAATTATTCTTTATGACGAACCGACAACCGGCCTTGACCCAATAACTTCCCGTGTGGTACATGAACTTATGGCTTCTATGCAAGAACGTTTTAATTTGACAAGTATTGTTATTTCCCATGACTTAGAAATCTTTAAGTATGTCGACTATATCGCCTTGCTCCACGAAGGCAAGATTCGCTACTTCGGTGACGCTAAAACGATCTGGGAATCTAATAACCCCTATATTTATCAATTCATACGTGGCCTGCCTGAAGGGCCTATTCAAACAGAAAAACAAAACTAGTTTATTGTTTATTTTTTTCATATTATGCTAATATAATAATATATTCGTTTAATATATATAGAAAATCTATGAATAATTATAAACTTTTTACCTTAATACTTTTTTTAAAAAGTAGCTGTTATGCTATGGAACAAACCCCTAGACCTGCAAATCAAGCGGCAGAAGCACCTGTTGTACAAGTACCCAACGTTGAACAATTACGCGCAGTTATAGCTTGCCCCCCAACACCAAAAAAACGTCCATCGCAGCCAAGATTTAACCCGTATGAACGCCCAGCCGTTGCCCGGGAACTTTTCCCTAAAAACTCAGAAAACGAGAAGCCTCTCTAATTACACCCCCTTGAATTATTGACAAATATGAAATATTTTAAGTATGCTTAAAATAGATCGGTAGATTTACAATAAGGGGAAGTAGCCATGAATTTTGGTTTTTTTGATAATTTTTTGATCAAGAGCCTTAAAGCTTCGATAATTATGAGCATAGGTTTATCCCTTGCCCCTAGTTTGCATGCCATGCAAACACAACCAGGCTTCTGGGAAAAATTCTTTAAAGACTTGGCTGGGGAAAGTGATTTTAGAGCCCTTTCTCAAGTAACTCAAGAAATCCCTGTTGAAAAAATGGTCAATTTGGTTCCGGCAGTGCCCGCATCCACCCCTGAATCAAAAGTTTTTGAGCGCTCTATAGAAGGTTTTAAGGGTAGAATTCCTCAAATCAATAATCAACAAATGGCTCTTATCGCAGCTGCTGCAGTTGCTGCAGGCGGCGCTTATTTATATAGTAAAAATTATATCCAACCAACTCAGAAGCTTATTGACGAATCATTAAAATTCGCTCGAGATACCTATAACTCCCCCTTTAACATTATAGAAACAGCTCAAAATAATAATAAAATAGGAACCGTTCCAGATATTCTCTTACAAGAAAAAAATAAAATGGTCAGAGCTCTTGGGTTAAAAAACGATTATCTAAACCCGGCAAGCTATCTCCAAAAACCCCAACAAGAATCTATTTTACATAAACTACCTGGTGTTAGCCCAACTTTAGGGTTGCTTGCATATCAAGAATATGACGATATAGAGAATTTTTTTAAATCATTTGAACTTGCCTATAACTTTACAGCAGAAACAGATCTTAGTTCAAAAGCCTATGATGCTATAAGAAAAACCATTGAATACTATTCTTTAAAGCCTATAACCTACCTCCTGAAAGCAAAATCAGTCTATCAAGCAAAGTCTGAACGCCCAGCAATGTCACCCCAAGTATTTGCCGGCGATAGTAATTTAACTGATGTAGATGCACTGATTAAAAGCATGGCAATAGATGAAAGTTATGTGCCAACTGATAACGATGCCGATTCCTTGAAACAGCGATACCCTGGAATCCTTGATGCCATAACTATTATCAGAGATTATCAAAAAAACCCCCGTAAACTCTATATGCCCCGCAAAACAATTTGGGAACAAAAAAAAGAAATTGACCGGCTAAAAAAAGAGAAAAACGGTATTCTGTATGCTCTTTTTGGATCTAAAATGTTCGCGCCGATTAAAGATAGATTTTCAAGTTCTGCAGTAATTGATACTAAAAATATTACAATACAAGAGATAAAGAAATTATATAATTTGCTTACACAAAGCTTAAGTGCTTCTGAAGATAGCGATATAGGCCAAAACATTAAAAACCAAACTGATTATGTTATATTTTTAATGTTGAGCGGCTTACCAGAGTATTATCAATTAGCTCTTATAAGAAACTATCTAACATTTTTAATTGATAAAAAGTACCCATACGTAGAAATTTTAGATTTATCCGAACCGGCAAAAGAAACTGGCACAGAAGAAACCCCCACTGATACAGGAAATAAATCAGACGATTTAAGCGAGATAGATTAATCAAGAAACATAATACATTATACATATAAAGGGGCAACATCAATTTGTTGCCCCTTTATTTTTACTAAATTATTCTGCTATGCGCAAAGGCGCAAATGGTCGAATTTTTCCTTAACTTTTTCCGATATACTTGACAAATACCTCGTTGACGGCAAATATTGTATCATACAATTGTTAGAGCTTACGTGCACGTATAAAGGAAAGCAGGGATGTATAAACAACCCCCTATCTGGATAATAAACAGCACCCTTTTTATATTCTTCATTTGCATGCTTATTTTTGTAGGGCTCACGCGCTATAAACTGCCAGCACGCACAAGCTTGGTTGCAAACTATATACAAAGCACACCCTTAAAAGACGTTTCAAAAATCGATATATCACGTATATATCGCAACGACCTTTTCAACACCTATAAAGATATCCCAGCTCAGGAAGAGAAGGTCGAAGAGAAAAAATTACTGCTTCCAACCCCACCAGCTCCTCAAGCGCCCGTGCCCGTTCAACCACGACCAGTACAATTTCTAGAGCCACTTTCTGTGACGCTAAAAGGAATTATGTATTCATCTGATGAACGCTCTAATCGAGCAATTATCGAAGAAACTAAGTCAAAAAGTGAAAAGCTTTATAAAGTAGGCGACACCATAGAAGATTCAGAAATTGTGCGAATATATTATAATAAAGTAATGGTCATACGTTCAAACGGACAACAAGAAACATTATTTGTTTCATCGCAAGACGCACAAAAAGACTCTGCGTATAAACAGGAAGTAGTCTGGCAGAAAATCATTCAACAAAAATCACCTACTGAATTTATGATTGATAAACAGCAATTCACTGATGAAATCAAAAATCTGGCAGAGTTTATTGATATGCTTGATATAACAACTGCATTCAAAAAGGGAAAAATAATCGGTTGCAGAATTGGAGTACTTAAGCCACAATCTGTCGGCCCGGCACTGGGCCTGCTGCCAAATGATATTATTTTAACAATTGCAGACATTCCAACAACAACTACCAATGACCGTGTAGAAATATTTACTAAGATTAAAAATATGTCACCTAATGAGCCTGTAGCTATTAAAATTTTACGTAATGGAAATGAAATAATTCAAAGTTATAGCCTGCTTCCGGAAGAAGAAATACAGCAAGAAGAACCTTTACCAGTAGAACAGGCAGTACCTCAAGAATTACAGCAGATGCATGAAATGAGCAACCAGCTTGTATTTGAATCTCATGCAACAAAAAATCCAATGCTCGAACGTGCACAAAAAAATAATCTTTCTGCTATGACTAACGCACCTTCAAGTTCATCACTGTTACAGCAAGTACCTACCTAAGGATAGAAAAATACTATGAAAATAAAATTATTTTTACCTATGCTTGTAACACTGTTTCTAGGGAGTTCTGTTAATGCAACCCCTTTGATAGATCATATACAGTCAAAAGAAGAAGAAAAGCAGGCAAGTAAGAACCTAACTTATTTAAAAGAAGAGTATCTTACCGAATTTAGCAATCCTTGGGATTATGGTGATCCCCATGAAACAATCGAGTTTAAGTTTGAAAACGCAACGCTACAAACTGTTGTAAAATACTTTGAAGAGCATTTTAATATTACATTCTTGCTGGATGACTCTTTAAACCCGGCTCCTGCAGGAAGCAAGCCTATTCTAGGAAACACCGTTTCATTTAGCACCAACAAGCCATTTTCTAAAAAGGATGCTTGGGGAATCTTTACCTCGTTCCTGGACCTTGCTGGCTTAACGATAATACCCGGGCCAGCGCCTAGAGTATTCAAAATTGCACCAACAGACCCAAAATCGCCTCTTAGCCCTGGGAAAAACCCGCTGCCACTCTATATAGATACCAAGCTTGAAGAACTCCCTTCTGACGATAGTGTAATTCGGTATATTACGTTTATAAAAAATACTTCGATAGACACTATCATTAACGTTATCAATGAGGTAAAAAGTGCAACGTCGCCCCGCGCTATCGTGATACCCGACATGCGCGCAATTATTTTAACGGACAAATCGTCTAATATTAAAAATATGTTGGCTATTATCCAAGAGCTTGACCAGGCAAACCCGACGGAAGTTTTAAGAATTTTAAAACTGGAACGTATCGATGCAACAAGGGCAGTGAATTTATATAAAGATTTAATTAAAACAGATGAGCCGTCATTAACGGCCCGTCTTTTGGGTCAGCGTAAAAAACCAAGTACCAACTATTTTTCTGAAAATGTTCGACTTACTGCCGTGCCACACTTAAATGCTATTGTCATGATCGGCACTAAAGACTCTGTGCAACGCGTATATGATTTTATAGAAAAAACATTAGATAAGCGTGCTGACGCAAGTTACACACCCATCTTTACCTATGCACTGAAACATACTAATGCTGAATCAATAGCTAAAATTTTAAATGTCGCAACTCAGTTTCAACGAGACAGCGACGCTGCCAAAAATGGTGGTGTGCGTGATGGAGACAAATACTTAAAGCCGGTGTACGTAGAGGCAGAAAAAACGGGTAACCGCCTTATTATTTATGCTGATTATGAAGATTATACAAAGATTCATAATTTAATAAAAAAAATAGACATCGAGCAGCCACAGGTTGCCATCAAGGTTCTTATATTAAACATAGATTTAACTGAAAATAAAGAGCTTGGAACACAGCTTCGTAATAAGGTTCCTGGCGTTAATGGATTTTTAGGAAATAACGTTAACTTCCAAACCTCCGGTCTTGCGGGCACAAATTCATCAGTTGTAGAAAATTCTAGCGGCACGGGCGCAACCCGACTCCTTGGTGATCTTATTAATTTAGCATCTCTTTCAAGCGTTGGTTCTACGCTTTTAACACTTGGTGCTGATATTTATGGCGTTTGGGGTATTTTTACGATTCTTGAACAATATGCAAAAACCTCTGTTGTCGCTAATCCATTTTTAGTAACAACAAATAAATATCCTGCACAAATATCTGTTGGTACCATTCGACGTGTTCTTGACTCTCAAATTAACAACGGTACAGCGAGTACTGTTGGTGCGTATAAAGATTTGGCCGCAAATTTAACCGTGAGCGTGACACCACAAATAAGCGTTGATGAGCTTATAACCCTGGATGTTGTGGTAAACTATGAACAATTTACTAGCACAGATACCAACCAGAATGATTTAAGCTCTGGTAACAGAAGCAAAAAAACCGTTAATACAAGCGTTATTATGCGCAATAATGAAGTCCTTGCTTTGGGCGGGTTAATTCAAGACACAGTGACAGAAAGTGTTACTAAGGTGCCAATTTTAGGTGATATTCCAATATTGGGAAACCTTTTCAGAAATAATGTTAAAGAAACAGAACGTTCAAGTATTTTGGTGCTTATAGTACCAGAAATTATCCCTACAGATAGCGACGACATTGCTGACAATTTCACTGAAGATAAAATTCTTGATACAAAGGCAGTTTTTTATGGTGAAACAAAACAGCGGGACCCATTGCTGCGCTGGTTCTTTAAAGATAACAGTGGTCACGGAGAAGCGGTTATTGATGATTTTGTGGGGCTTAAAGACAAATATATTGATGAAAGCCAGTACGCACGAATAGAAAAACCAAAGCGTCTGCGAAAAAGCTCAAAGAGTTCTTTGATGAATCATGTTCAAGAACAAGAAAATGAAACCACTTTACCCTCACAGAAAAAAGAAACACCGCTACCAGACAAAGTACCAACAGCACAAGTTGAACAGATGGTCAGAGCTCGCTTTGGCTCTGCCAACACTACCCAAAAACCGAAGGAGAAAATGGTATGATAGCATCATATTTTGATCAACTTCGCTCACTGTTCCTTCCTGAATCGATTAATGGGTATTTTATAACATCACAAAAATTAGTTGGACTTGAAATACAAAGTAATCTTATATTGGCTACTGTCGTTCAAGCACAAGGTAGAAAAAAACGATAACTGGCTGCTTCCAGCAAGAAATCATACAAGATGAGCTTGTGCCTTTAGAAGAAAGAGTTGTAGAAGCATTAAAAAAAATAGCAGTAACTATTGGCAGTTATGATGAACTTATTATTTCGCTATCAAACAACGTGGCAATTTTTAAAGAGATAACAATTCCATTCACCGATATTGATACTATAAAAATGGTGGTTCCCTTTGAAATTGAGCCTATGTTGCCCTTCTCTCTTAATGAAGCGTTTATCGATGCATTAGTAATTAACCAAAATAAGGCTGAAAATAAAACCACGGTACAGGTGGCAGCAGTTAAAAGAACTACTGTTGCACAAACTATAACCCTTTTTAACAATGCTGGTCTTAAACCAACCAAATTTTCTATTCATCTTTTTGAGTTTTATTCGATCTTTAAAGAGATACCAGAATATCATAACGATACAACATCAACTCTGTGTATAGAAATTACCAACGATTCACGTCAGTTTATAGCAATTGTAGATGGTAAGCTGCGCAACATTCGTATTATTTCACGCGGATACCATGATGCTCGCTTTATACAAGATATTCAATTTACCCTAGATACTTTTAATAGCACCTTACCTGAAGATAAAAAAATACAACGAATTTTAGTTGCCGTATCATCAGCAGAAAATAAAACGCTTATTAACGAAATTCAGGAGGCTACGGGTCTAAAAACTGAAGAGTTTTTGCTGTATAAAGTGGTACATAATAATACCATTAAAGCAGTAAATGGCGTTTTGCTTACAACGCCCTTTATAGCAAGCGTTGGCTCTGCACTTGATCTACCCTATACGCGCAGCATAAATTTTCTTCAAGAAGATTTTGCACCGCATAATAACGGCTTACTCTTGCGACAACTTATCACGGCTAGTGTATTATTCACTATCGTTATTGGTGCGCTATTGGTTCACACCCAATTAACACAAAGAAAGATAAAAAAAGAGATCACTGCTTCACAAGAAGAAGCAAAGCAGAAGCTTGCAAGAGAACTGAATCTACCAAAACAACAGGTAAGCGGTAAAACGCTTGAACGAGTTATTGACACAGCAAGAGCGTCAGTTAAAAAACAAGAAGAGATCTGGTTTGCTCTTTCTAGTCAGAACCGTTATTCATTTTTAAACTATCTACAAGAACTTTTTAGAAGACTTGATGCAAAAGCGCTTGGATTATCATTAACTATGCTGTCAATTAACGACACAAATGGCACCATGGTACTCGAAGGTGAAGTGCGTGATTATGCCGCGCTACAGTTGTTGGACCAAGAACTTAGCAGGCCAAATGGCATGTTTAAGGAAGTTACGCATCCACAGAGCCTAAATTCTCCATCAAAATTACTCTTGATAAAAATTATAAGGAGGATTAAATGAGTTTTACAGAATCAATACGGAATTTTTTTGTCACTAAAAATAAACGGGAATTATATATTTATTATGCCGTTTTTCTTGCTGCGCTTTTTTTTACTTGTTCCATTATTATATACACTCACTTTAGAGCCGTATCAAGACTTACTACAGAGTTAAAAAGAATTAATAAACTACGCACCTCAACACAAGAACTTTTAGTTAAGAATAAAGAGGTTCTAGCTCAACAAGAGGCTGTAAAGGCAATACTTGCCGAAGAGCCTAATTTTTATATAGGGCATATTTTACCGACTTGATACGTTCGCAAAATCTACAGGGCAATCTAACAAAAGAGTCAGAACGTTCTGAGAGTGATATAGGAAATGGTTTTACTGAACATAAATTAGCAATAACCTTTTCTCGGCTCAATATGAAGCTTCTTACTGAGCTTCTTTTTAAAATAGAACAAAATCAGCGTGTATATACTAAAGAGCTAAAAATTATAAAAAATATTAAAGATGGTCTTCTTGATGTAACATTAATTATAGCTACATTAGAACCCCAACAAACCTCAGCCTAATTGAAGTATGAACATGAAAAAAATATTATTACTTATAACACTCATACTTGTTGCCACAACAGATCTTATAAGCAAGGTTACTATCCCTTCACACAATCTTATCGATTTTAATTTCACCGACAAAGAACTTTCGGATATGGTAACCGAGCTTGCCGAAATCGCTGGTATGAACATTATACTTCCTCAGGGTGCAAACGCCATCAAGCAAAAAGTAAATATCCATTTGCCCAATAAAGTTTCGCTGGATAAGGCTTGGGAATATATCTCGATGTTCTTGAATTTGGCAGGCTACACGATGATCCCTCATAATGGCATGCATATGATTATTAAAAATGATCCTAATAGTAATCGTGACACATTGCCAATATATGTTGGATTTAACCCCCAAGATTTTCCACAGACAGAAAATAAAATTCGTGCCATTGTTTATTTAACTAACCTTAAAAGTGCCAGAAAAATATAATGCTGGCGATGATAAAGACCCGATAAACCAGATATTAACTGATGTTTTATCTGCAACAAAATCGGTAAC
>CAWKEK010000007.1:0-17771 GCA_963848615.1 uncultured Candidatus Babeliaceae bacterium | reverse complement strand
AATGTTCGTATGTGGCCGAAATGGATTTGCAGGGCTAACACACGGGTCTCCGCAGCTTTTTTGGTTATCCCCGGTTTCAAGCGTGAGCTGATTTTAATCGAAGCCTTTCCAGCTTGTTAAGCGTAGGAATCGTAGGGAAATACTCAACACACCACTTGCCGCCCGCGTTGGAATTGCCGCACCACTTGCACTTCCATTGTTTCTTATGCTTTGACATCGGCTTAATCGCGCATCGCGGACATAGGGGATGACGCTCAGCCCAGACTCTCCTTCGCCACAGATGCCAGGGGAGGGCCATAAACGATCGGGATGATTTCCAACCCCTTGACCGTAGTGTCCGTGCTCTGAATTCTGTTCGTGGAGGCTGCACCACACCCTGTCTGCGAGAAGTCACCAGGCTCACCATGATCTCCAGGTCGCCGGCACCGTTGTTGTTCTCGCCCGCCCTGGATCACTTGGTCGGTGCCCGGCACCGTTTAGCATGGGTTTGTCAGTGTGCGGCAGGCCAACCGGCAAGCCACCCCGGCGGAGATCGATTGCTGAGACCAGCGGGCGGCGTGGATTGGGTTGGTGGGCTGCTATGCATGGCCGCTATGGCTGGGAATGGAGCGGCTCCCGATTCCGTGGCTGCCTGACTTTGATGTGTCTTGGCATCTCATGTCCATTCCTACAGCGAATACCCGTTCGCCTTGAGGCACTCATCGCAGGCGGCGATGTCGAAGCGCACCGAGCGCGTTTGACGCGGAAAAAGACCAAGAGTCCAATGCGCATCCACTCGTTGATCGTTCGTGGGCACACTTTGTAGTGGGCCGCTATGCCGGCCTTGTCGGCGAACTTCGCGTTCTGATTACTTGCTAATGTTTCCATTTTCGTGCTTTCCGTCCGCCTGTGCGTCGGCTCTCCTCCCAGCGGGCGCCGGTTGCTTGTCTTTGCATTTTCCGGCAGATACCTAGAATAAATAAGGCTATAATACTTATTATACATAATAGTGATGAAGCTATTCCTGGGAAGCTTGATCCAGAATTTCTAAATAATGAAAAAATTATCGCTGTCTATGCTCAAAACGTTGAAAATTACAAACATCCCAAGCTTTTTTCGATCCCTATAGGCGTAGCAAACAGATGCTGGCCTCATGGCGATATATCAATATTTAATAAAATCTTAGAAAAATTGCCAACTGAAAAACCTTTTTTATTGTATATGAACTTTAGCCCAGGCACTTACCCAAAAGAGCGTCCCTATGTTTTTGACTTATTTAAAAACAAGACATTTTGTACAGTAAGCTCGCCAAAAAGCCTTATAAGTTATCTTTATGAAATGGCCCATCATAAGTTCACCTTAGTCCGCGAGGTAATGGAATAGATTGCCACAGAACATGGGAAGCACTCCTTGTTGGGTCGATACCAATCGTCAAAACATCTGCTTTAGATATCATGTATAAAGATCTCCCCGTCTTAATAATTGAAGACTGGACAGAGATTACTGAAGAATTTCTCAATAAAAAATATGAAGAATTCAAACAAAAAAAATATAACAATAAGAAAGCTTTTGCTTCTTATTGGCTTAAAAAAATAAAAAGAAGACAATCCGAATGGCTAAAAACTAATGCTTTCACCCAACAGTTAACTATTTATTAATTTGAGTTTATCTGAAACGGTTACACGATCTTTGGTTATAATAAGTTCATCATTTTTTTTGATAAACGCTAGAGGCTCTATTTCAACAAGATAATCTGCAATTTTTGCCGCAGTAATTGAGTAATTTGATAGTGGATGAATTAGGCAATAAAAAAAATGTCACCATGGAAAAAAAATCTTCCAAGACGTTTTCGTCATGCCTATTGCCCGACAATCTGCAATCAAAAGTGATATTTTCCTGAGGAAATTTTTTTCTAAAATAATCTAAATAATATTTGGTGTCTTCTTCATCGGTAAAAATAAAAACATAATATTTTTGAGATTCGCCAAAAATATTAATTATCTTTTGCAAACTAGCAGTGAAAAAACTAACTGGTGGAAGCTTTAAAGGAATCACAACTCTATTTACTCTGTCATTTTCAAAGCTACCGCCTAAGCGTAGGTGCATTCCAATAGAAATTTTATCTTTTGGCAATGGTAATAAATTTAGAGGATTTTTCGGAGCAATTGTTTTTCTTAAAACTTTTTTGAATTCTTCGTCCTTCCAATCAACATCAAATGAAATGTACTCATGCTTGTAAGGATCGTCTGGAACAGGAAAATAATCCACTTCAATAATAATATCTTTCTTTACTCTTATTGAAAGCTCCTGATTTTAGTGAAGCAAAAATTGAATCAAAATTGCTTAAATTCATTTTAATCGATCTAATATCATTATTTTTTTTCTCTTTTTCGCTAATAAGCAAATGGTCAGAATATATAAAGTCTGTGCAAACAAAAGGTAATTTCAAGGTATATGCTAAATATTTTGCATGCATATAACTTAAAAGATTGTCCTCGAATCGTCCCCCACTTAAAACATTTCTGATGTAGACTTTGGAAAAAATAAAGAAGGGCACGAATATTAAAAAAAGTATTTTATTATTCATGATACCTCTTTTTTATTAATTCTAAGCTTGTTTTTTGAAATTTTTATATTTTTTTTAGATATATAAAATTGATTATCTTTTTTCTTAAACTCTAATGGCTCTATTTCTACAATATAATCAGCAATTTTAGCTGCAGTGATAGTGTAATTAGATAATGGGTGCACGCAACAATCAAACTTTGCAATCGAAAAAAAGTCTTCAAGAACATTGGTATCATGTCTATTCCCCTGAAGTCTGCAGTCAAAAACAATATTATTCTGAGGAAATTCTTTTCTAAAAAAATCCATTAAGCTTTTAGGATCATCTTCATCGGTAAAAATATAGACATAATATTCTTGATCTTTCCCGAGTATATCAATAATTTTTTTTAAGCCTGAAACAAAAAAAGATAACGGTGGAAATTTTAAAGGAATTTTAAACATTAACCCGATCATTACCATAGCTTCCACCTAATCTGACGTGCAGAGCAACACTCATTTTATCAGCTGGCAACTCAAGTAATTTAAGAGGCTCTTTTGGGGCAATTGTTTTACGTAGAGGAATATTTTTAAAGGCTGGGTTATCCCAATCAACTTCAAAAAAAAGATATCCATGCTGTGGCAGATGCTCTGAAAAATATTCAGGAAAATACGCAATTTTAAAAATGACATCATCTTTACTATTTCCTGAGTAAGCACCAGATTTAAGCCTATCCCAAAATGAATTAAAATTTTGTGAGTTTATAGATATAATTTTAACGCCAGATGGAACCTTATCTTCCAAGGCAGACAACATCAATTGATCAGAATATATAAAGGGTGTATATGCAAAAGGCATATTCCCAATAAAAGCGATATTTGGGCGTGCATACAACTTAAAAGTTGATCGCCGAATCTTCCCCTGCCAACTCTTGAGTAACATATAATCTCGCGTAAGTCTCACTTATAAAAAATAGGGTTAGAAAAAATATTCTATTTTTCATAGTCTCTCTTTTTAGTTGAAAATAAAGAATTATAAATGGCTTATACGGCTTCTTATTACGAATATAGTGGTCTAGTGTTAACTGCTTTTGCAACTGTGTATTAAAATCATTTAACGGATTATCGATATTATAAATATAGTTCAAATCCATAATACATTTATGGTGCACCCCAGCCATTTCGATCAATGGGAACATCATGGCAACATCACCAGCAACAGAATAAAACTCACCCTCATATAACAGATCTTTGAGCTTAATTTTATGAAAAAGCCAAGCATAAAACGTTTTAAAATGGGTCGGTAAAACATTGGGAACTTTTCTAAAGCTGTTTTCTGTTACAACCTTTTTTGAATAGGGACGTACCCAGCCCCTTTGACCTGTCGGATAAAATTCAAAAGAACCGAAGGTAAGCCAGACATCTTCTTCTTTATAGACCTTGGCTACACGCTCAAGAACAAACCTATCATAAAACCAATCGTCTCCATCAAGCAGGCCGATTACCCTATGTTCTGGACAATCCATCGCAACCATATAGATATTTGCAAGGAGCCCTGACGTTTTTGATTTAAAATAATGGTTATTTTATTCTCAAGATTGTGTGTTTTTACAAACTCTGTCACACGTTCATAAGTTTCGTCAGTTGCCGCATCTATTACCAGCGTTGCATGCCAAAAAGGGTATGTTTGCGATGCTAGGCTTTCAAGGTTTTTTATACACCAGCGTTGGTTATTATAGGAACAAATGATAATCTCATACTCTATTGGCCCATTTGCCGGTGCTGTTTTTTTGGCGTTAAGGGATAAGCAAGAAAAACAAGCCGAAAATAATATATAAGAACTTCATCACGATCCTAACGCTTTTTATCTTGTTACAAAAGTTGGTTGATAGTCCATGTGCGGCGCACGGTTATTGCAATTTCGTAACGGTTCAATATCAAGCTTTAAATTATTATTGAACAGTTCCAAAAGCTTTTCGACAGAATAGTTATTACTGTTTCTGTTTGTTACATAGACATCTTGAATAATATTTAAAGGGCAATTTACTACGCAAGAATTTTTAAGACAAAGCCCCCACGAATTATTAATTTTTTCCGTTACATTACAAGACCAATTGCCTTCAAGGGAATTCGGTGCAGAATAGAAAGCCGAGACAAAAAACTTTTTTATGTCTGCCTTTGCGGTAGATGGTCATATCAACCGTATTTGGGTAGCCCCAGTCACCCTTGCCGTCTTTAATTTTCCAAGCAAATACGTCAGATTGGCAACGTACAAGCTCTGGAAGCCCCGGCTTTGAACGCGCCATGTAACATTCTGTGATATTTTTACCAAGCCTAAAATAAAAGGCATAGGCTTGTTCTTTTTCTAGAGCGTCGATGCACTTATTTAAATCTATTGGGCGAGTAACAATAATGTCGTCAACGGCAAAAAGAATATATTCTTCTTGATTAAAATCTATTGCCTTGAGCGTAAGCAACTTAAAATCGCTCTGTGGATTTTTGGACTGTCTGTAAAAATCTACAAACGGAAAGTCAGATTTTACGACATCATAGCCATTTGAATAATCTTGGTTGCTTGCGCGATAAACAACGGTTATCCTATCGCACCCTTGAACATTTTGAACGAATGATTCCAAAAATGCATACAGCTGTAGCTGGTCTATTATATGAAAAGACTACTAAATTAATAGACGCACTAAGCTCAAATGTGATTAAAGACGCAATAAATAACAATAATTTGCTATTCATTTTATTACCCTTAAGATTTTATCAGATTTTCAAAAAATCTTTTTTTACAAATAGAGCATCGCCAAATCGATGATTATATTCTTTTTTCCAAACCTCTTGAAAGCCTAGATCTTCAAGAAATTTTTTCAGGTCTTTATAATTGCAACTACCAACTCTTACAGGAACAAAATCAACTTCTGTAAAAATGACTTTCACATCTTTTAAAACCTCGGTGCCAGCTTGAAGCGCATAGAACTTCATAACCCTCCATATCAAGCCACATGAAATCTATCTTTCCAATTTTGAATAAATTTTTCCAATAATCTAGTGTAATGCAATTTACTTTTATAGGTTTTTCTAGAAATTCTGATTTATTAAAAGCTACAGGCTTACCAATAGAGCAAGCTCCATCATTATTCGGGTTTATATAAAAATCTACCGTACAAACATCTTTGCCTAAGGCGTATGGATAAGAATAGATATTATACTTCCCTTTTATTGTTTTTAATAAAATTTCATATGAGTCTGGGAATGGCTCGAAAACATAGATCTGAGAATTTTTCCAAATATTACTCATTTGTACGGTGTGCTCACCATAATGTCCGCCCGCTTCTAAAATAACTATTTCTTCATCGGCAGGGAGATATTGCTTTATTAAGTCAAAAACTGCATCTTCAGCAAAAACCGGCAACATTAATAGTAAAAATAATTTTTTCATTTTTTCCTTATTAAATAATAAATTAAAATTATTAAATTTCTTTCACAAAAGCATTACCCTTTGCCAAAAGGGTACTTGAGACATGGTCTTTAAATAACAACGTAATTATCATTTGACATACTCTTTTACGAATGCCTCGTTAGATAGCCAACTGCCGGCCCAGTGGTGGTTTGCCAAAGATTCTGGACGAAGCCAATTTTTTATATCATACATTTTTTCGTGATAACCCATCGGGTAGAAAAACCCTGCAGGTAATGCAATAACAGCTATCAGTACATTTAGGCGCAATATGGTAAAACATAATGGTAAAAAAGAATGGCCCGGTACGCAACACAATAGGCTCTGCAATTTTCTTCTTTTTGCCGATGTTATCAATGGCAGCTTTCGAGTAATGGATGGCCTGGACGCGAACCTATAATACCTATACCCAGCTGAACATGGCCAGTATCTAAAGGCTGAATGCCAATATAAAAATCATATGCCTGGTGAAGTGTATCCAATGGTTTATATGATTCAAAGTCTGTATCAACATAGACGCCGCCAAAACGATACAAAATTTCATAGCGTGCGATATCAGATTTTTCGCCGTAATTTACGGCATAATCGTACATTTCTCTATTTTTGAGGCTTAGAGCATCTATCTCTTTTTCTGTCCACAGTTTATATTCCCAGTCTGGGTGATTTTTTATCCACGTAGTCTCTAAACTCTTTATATTTTTCTGGAAACGGTGAACCAAGCCAAACTTGATGAACAATTTTAGGAATTTTGTAGGGTGCGTCTGTGGGCATGCTGTGAACATAATTTTTTTCATATAATGGCTTAAAGACATTATAAATATCGTTGTATGCCCGTTCTTTTGCAAAAATATCTGGATGTTGGCTTAAACGCATTGATGCATCAAAACTTATTTGTGGCCCTTTTTGCACAATAATATATGCCGCAGCTAGAAAAGCAATAAACTCCGCCCAAAAAGCACGAAATAAAATTTATTAACCTTCACCGTTGTTCCTTTTGTTTATGGTGTTTATACCAATCAATTGTTTTTTTTAATCCCCATACTTCGCTTGTCCGGGCTTCCCGCTCGGCAAGCTTCGTAGGGCAGGCATCTTCTCTGAGGGAGAACACCAGCCTAATTTTTTTAATTTTGTTACATCAAGCCGTTTTCGTGGGGTGCCGTCTGGATAACCGCTGTCCCAAACAATCTGGCCCTGAAAGCCAGTAAGCCGAGCAAGAGTATACACCAACTCTTCAATTTTTATATCTTGACCAGTTCCAATATTAATTATTTCAGATCCATCATAATTATTCATTAAAAAAACAAGTGCGTCAGCGCAATCATCAACATATAAAAACTCACGGTATACTTGGCCCGTTCCCCAGACAATAACTTCAGGTTTATTATGCACCACCGCATCACAAAACTTTGCAATCAATGCCGGGATAACATGCGCCTGCATGGTGTCAAAATTATCACCCGGGCCGTATAGATTAGTCGGCATAGCAGAAATAAAATTGGTGCCATACTGTTTATTGTATGCTTGGCACAATGCAATGCCAGAAATTTTAGCCAGCGCATAAGGCGCATTTGTAGGCTCTAAGGGCCCGGTTAATAGGGCGCTTTCTTGTATAGGCTGCTGCGCATCACGCGGATAGATGCAGGACGAACCTAAAAAAAGTAATTTCTTGACGTTATAGGTATAGGCTGCATGAATAACATTAAGCTCGATAGCCAAATTATCGTACATAAATTCTGCTGGGCGTGTGGCATTTGCATGGATGCCCCCAACACGGGCTGCAGCCAAAAAGACATATTCTGGTTGTTCCGTTTCAAAAAATTTAATAACTGCCTGTTGATTACGCAGATCACATTCGGCAAATGTTCGTGTTACTAAATTCGTATATCCTAAACTGGTCAGCTTGCGCATAAGCGCTGACCCGACAAGACCCTGGTGCCCGGCAACATATATTTTGGAATTTTTTTGCATCATGACCCCAGACCCTTTGATACATTCTGCCGCGCAGAATACTCAGGGCGCACGGAGCATGACCCAAAGCCAAGTTCCCGTAAGTCTGCTTCCATCATAATAGTAACAAGTTCGTGAAATGTAACAGTTGGTTGCCAGCCAAGAATAGTTTTAGCTTTGGTGGCATCGCCACATAAAAGTTCAACTTCAGTTGGCCTAAAATAGCGCGGGTCTATACGCACCAGCACCTTGCCAGAAAGAGCGTTTCTGCCAACTTCATTAACACCAGAACCGGACCATTCAATGGGGATATTAACATGGGCGAATGCTCGTTGGACAAACTCACGCACCGTATGCGCTGTGCCTGTTGCTATAACAAAATCGTCAGGAACATCTTGTTGCATCATTAGCCACATAGCATAAACATAATCAGGTGCGTAGCCCCAATCACGAATAGCATCAAGGTTGCCCAAAGATATACTGTTTTGTTGCCCGCAAAAAATGCGCGAGACTGCGCGGGTAATTTTTCGCGTTACAAACGTTTCACCCCGTAAAGGCGATTCATGATTAAATAATATTCCGTTACACGCAAAAATGTTATATGCCTGACGATAATTTACCATGATCCAATAGGCATAAAGCTTTGCAACGGCATAGGGCGACCGTGGATAAAAGGGAGTTGTTTCTTTTTGAGGAACTTCTGCCACTTTGCCAAACAGTTCACTTGTTGAGGCCTGATAGACTTTTGTTTTCTTTTCTAGGCCTAAAATTCTGATTGCTTCAAGCAAGCGTAATACGCCAACAGCGTCTGCTTGTGCCGTATATTCTGGCGTTTCAAATGAAACAGCAACATGACTTTGTGCTGCAAGGTTATAAATTTCGTCTGGTCTGATTTCTGAAATTATGCGAATAATATTTGTTGAATCAGTCATGTCGCCGTAGTGCAATAACAGTGAGGGATTTTGTTGATCCTGATTATCAAAAATATCGTCTATGCGCGCGGTATTAAATGAAGAAGAACGGCGCTTTATGCCGTGAACTTCATAACCTTTGTCTAGTAATAAACGTGTAAGATACGCGCCATCTTGACCAGTTATGCCAGTTATTAACGCCCGTTTTTTAGAGATAATGCTCATAGCCTTTTTTATGTAAATGTTCTACAACAAGGTCCATATTATTACTATATTCTGTGTTCATAACAACAATAGTGTCATCTGTTTCAACCACACAAATATTTTCAACCCCAAAGAGCACCAGAAGTTTGTCTTGAGCATAGGCACGAATATTGCGGGAATCGATTGAAACTACTTTACCGCTTGGCTGGTTCAAAAGAGCTGCACTTTTTTGTGCCTGGTCTATAAACTGTTCAAGGGTACCAACATCTGTCCATGAAAATTTACCATGCACCACAACAGCATCATGAACTTTTTCAACTACCCCTTTGTCAAAAGAAATGGGCGTAATCTCGCTATAGCGCCCTTCTTTAACCTGGGCATAGAGTTCTGGCATATGGCGCATAAAAAGCTCTATAAAAGTTTGTACACGTGCACAAAAAATGCCACAGTTCCACAGCATAGTGCTCATTGAAAGGTAGGTTTGAGCAATCTCTCGTGTGGGTTTTTCATGAAACGAAACAATATTATATAAGTCTGTTGCGCGTAAAAACTCATCATGGCCGCGCTCAATATAACCATAGGCCGTTGACGCATGCGTCGGCGTTACGCCAATAAGAGCAAGTTGGTCATTATGTTCAACATAGGTTAACGCTGCACATAGTGAAGCAGAGAATGCCTGCTGATTAACAACAACATGATCAGCGGGTGCAAAAATTACGGTAGCCAATGGATCATCTTTTAAAATCTCTAAGCAGCTTAAAAGTATCGCAGCGGCAGTATTTTTAGCCTGCGGCTCACTGATAATTAACGTGTCTTTATCTAATTTTTCTTTGATATGGGGGGCATATTCTTGAGTAGTTACCACAGCGCTGTGGGTAATGAAAGGAATTTCTTGTAAACGAGCCAATGCCTGCACTAAAAGCGAGGTATGGCCAAAAGGAATTAATTGTTTTGGAAAGCCGTGACGACTCAATGGCCAGAGGCGTTTTCCACTGCCGCCTGCAAGCACAACACCATAAACTTTTTCCATGTTTCTCCTTTTTTACTATACGTACGCCAGGCAGCATTTAACAACCGGTATACAACGCGCACCTGTATACGTGAACATCAAATGATGCCTTTGGCTGTACTGTGCATAACATAGCATATAGTTTCGGGTTAGCAAACTCAGAAAAAATTGAAGCGTGAAAAAAATTAAGTGAATTGAAATGAAAAAGGGCTGAATAATCACCGTGTTTGTGATTATTCAGCCCATAGGCTTGTTGCGGGATTTATTGCTATTTGTAAGACGCTATATAGAGCGTTGTAAGCCAACCCCAGAAATTTGCATAGTTATTGTCTGCATGCGCCCAATCTTTTGGGTTAAATTCGAACACATCGTTACTTATATACTTTTTCATTTCAGCTGCAGCGCATATTTGAGCTAATAATACAATAAGCCCTAAATCTGTGCGGTTATTCACATGTTGGCCTATAGCGTGTATCAATGCACAGGCTGCAAGTTGAGTAGCATAACCCTTCCATTGGTAGGCTTGATTATGTGGCTTGTGTTGCTTCAAACTTGGTAGGCCGTCTTTAATAACAACATCAATAATAATGCCATCATTTGCCGATGAAATATTTAAACCAAAAACTGCAATAGCAGCCAATATCATGATTTTTTTCATACAATATCCTTAAATAATTAAACATTTAATTGCTAACTGTATTTATTGTACTACTTTTATCAAAATCTTGCAAATACACCCCTAAAAGGCCTTCTAGATGGCATATTTGAATTTTTTATTACTTTCTTGAAAAAATAGTATACTCTCACCATTAAAGTTTTATTTTCGGGGTAGTATATGAAGTATAATTTTTTTGACAGACCAGCAACAGCAGTAACGTTTTTTGTCTTTTTTCTTGCGGCATTTATTGTGCGTGGGGGAGTTTTTTATTGTTATATTCAGCATGAAGAACGTTACTGCCAACCAGATACACAAAGTTATACCATGCCGGCTCTGGCTATGCATTACGGCATGGGAATGGTTAACCCTAACGGCACACCAGTCTTTTGGCGCACCCCAGGCTACCCGGCATTTCTAGCGCCCTTTTATGCATGGTCATATTCAAATAGCTGGGATTTCGGCGCGCATGAAGATGCGCATAAAACCGCACTGTGGGTACAGATACTCTGGTGCTCACTGCTGCCCATATTATTATATTTACTTGCGTGGGTTTTAACCCATTCTCTACTTATTGCGTATAGCTTAGCCATAATTGGCATTATGCACCCGGGTTTTATTCTTGCTAGCACTTTTTTGCTTACTGACGGCCCAGCACAACTATTTTTTGTAATCTTTCTTATCTGTATATTCAGTGTCATTCTTGCCAACCCCATGAAATCCCGGATCAAGTCCGGGATGACACAAAAGGGCCCGCTGGCCGCTCGTGGTGAGCCTGTCGAACCAAGCGGCTATTACCAATACTGGTACCTAGCAGGCGCTGCAGCTGCATTAAGTATCTACACCTGGATGCGGCCCATGGGGCAATTTATTGGCGTTGCGACGCTGATAGTTTTATGCTTTTCACATTTTTCTGTAAAAGAAAAAATTAAACAAGGGCTGTTTTTTATAACACTTTTTGCATTATCGTTAAGCCCATGGTTTATAAGAAATTATCAACTTACAGGTAAAATATTTTTCTGCCCACTTTTTGGGCTTTATTTTAATGTCTTTAACGCGCCCAAAATTCGTGCACGGGTAGAGGAAATTCCCCATGAACTTGCCTGGAGAAAACAGTGCCAAGAGGCAGAGCGGGAAGTATATAATGAATACCAAGAGTATGCACGCACGGGAAATAAAAAAGTTATTGTTAATGAAATGATCTGCATGAAACCGGCAGTTCCTTGGATGGTTAACTATCCACATTATTTTATCTACGATTGGGTTATAGAGGTTTGCAAAACAACATTCGATTTATATAGTTATCAACTTCTTGCGCTCTATAACAACTGTTTCAAGTGGGACCCGCTTGTTGAATACCTTGATGAAAAGCTCGCAGATACACTCTATAGAAAAGAGTTGCCATGGCCCGTGCGCTTAGGTGCGTATTTAGAATTATTTCTTGAAATTCTTTTGTGGCTTGGAATATTTTCTGGGTTATGCATGCTGGTTAATAAAAAATTTCGTGAACAGTTTTTTTCTTTGTGGATACCATGCGGAATTATGATGGGTGCGGTTTTGTGCCAAACGGGTGGTTTTGGCTATGCGCGGTTGCGGTTACCGGTTGAACCTTTAATTATTCTTTTGGGTCTAGTATTCTGGTATTGGTTTCACACAAGACGAAAGATACAATAGTGGAAAAACTTTATGCGCCATGGCGCAGTAACTATGTGGTTTCTAAGAACAACGATGGTTCAGAATGTGCATTATGTCTTTCTGAATCTCATGAGAATGACGAAAAACGGTATATTATTAAACGGTATGAAGATGTTTTTGTCATATTAAATTTATATCCGTATAATGCCGGGCACCTTATGGTGGTTCCCTTTGAACACACGGGAACACTGACTGAACTTTCACCTAAAACGCGCGCTGAATTGATAGAAGTAACGAGTATATGTGAAAAAATTCTTAAAGAAACTCTCAATGCAGATGGCTTAAATATCGGGTTAAATCTGGGTGGAAAATCTGCAGGCGGTACTATTCCAGAGCATCTTCATATGCATATTCTGCCGCGCTTTTATGGCGACACCAATTTTTTACCGTTACTTTCCAATACAAAACAAATTGCTCTTGATTTAAACATTGTTTATAAACAGCTGCACCAAGCTTTTAATAAGCTTTCTTAAGAGCAGTAGACTATTCCAGCGCAACCAATAAGCATTACTATATAAAGGCTCACAATAATAACCTTTTTTACCCAAGCTGAAGAATTAAGTGCCCACGAAACGGAAAGAAAGGTTAAAAGTGATAAAATTAAATATAGAAAAAAGAGATAATCTGAGACCATAAAATAACTTACGTCGGGCGATATGGTTTCAATAACAAAACGGTAGGCAAATAGTGCAGGTACTCCCGCAGCTGCAATGCCTGGGACATCAGTGACATGTTCAGAATAGCCAAAAGAAAAAGAAAAAAGCGTTAAAAAGAATATTAAGTACATGGGTAAAAATATACTCAAAAAGTGACGCATATCAATAGGGTTGCAATCTACTGAAAATACGGCACGGGACGAATAGAGTTCGTGATTACCATCAGGCAAAAAGATGTCGCGAGCAACAGTGCCGACCTGTGCATGAACATTTTCTGCCATGCAATTATTAATTGTCATACGTGACCCTAAGGTAAAAGAATGGGGCAGCATAACAAAATGATATTTTTCGACCGGTAATGCGCTATTTTTTAAGCTGAACCAAAATTTATGGTCATCCAGCGGGTATGAACTAAAATTAAAATCCATTTTGCTACGAACTTGAACATCAAAGGTTGCTACCTCTAAATCACCAAACTGATGATATGAAATTTGGCACTTTTCGGTAATTGCTTCATCAAATCCAAATTGCGCTACCTGATCCCGAGAAACTTTTTTTGGATCGTAGGCAAATGAAATAGTTCCATCGATACTAATATTATTTTTTATAATTTCTGATTCTACAAAATTATGAATAACAAAATTAATATAGACAGGCGTAGTACTCTTGTGAGTTTCTGTATAATTAATAACGGCAGGCACGTTATCATAGGATTTAAAAGTTATAAAAGGTTTATAAAAAATGGCTATTAAGCATAACGATGCTACAAAAAAAGCGATCGCTTGAAAAAAAGCATTTACATGATTCTTATTTTTTGTTTGTACCACAGTATCTCCTGCCAATATTTTCCATTTTTAAAGTATTTTTATATCTTTAAGAATGGCCCTTGCAAAATAGAGCTGTCAACAGTTACTGTTTACGTTGTAAACACGAAACTTCTTAACTCACTTTTAGTACTAACTTTTGATTTTTAAGATCCCCTTGGTATTCGATGGTAATGGTATCTTTGCATATACCAGAACCTTTAACGGTAGCTCCACTTGATGCGCTTTTTATGATAATCCAATCGATACAATCTGTACCTGAAGCTACTATTTGGTAACGATTAGTAGTTGAGGTATTAGGCGAAAGATGGAAAGAACCTTTTCTACCAGTCTGTACATTACTATCACCACTTCCAGTTTGCCAATCCCCATCTAAAGGGTCTTGCGTGTTATTAATGATAGTGTAGACCTTTTTTTGAGAAAAAAAATCTATAGTGGGCTCACCGGCCGACATCAAAAAACTCATAAAAATAATACTGTAGATAATTTTTTTTATCATGATTTTGCCCCCACATTGATATCTTTTATTTCAACAGTAAGTTTTTTTATAAAAGAGCCTTTCCAACTTTCGGCATCTTTCAAATTAATTATAATTTCAGAATCTTTGCAAAAAGGTTTGGACCATGTTTTATATTTTCCATCAAGGCTTTGAACATGTAAAATATGGATACAATTTTCGTTATAGCTTTCTATACAAGCAAGACATATTCTCCCAGGCTGTAATATAAATTCTCCACTACGTGTTTCGGGGCCCAAACCATGGCTTTTCCATAAAATTTTTACCGCTAGCGGGCTGTTATTTATAATCTGAAAATCTTTTGCCTGCATACCTAGATAACTAAAAAAACTTGCGCTTAATAAAATCGCCACTTTACAACTATTCTTACTCATGACATAACCTTATAAAATATTTAAACCTGTCTTCTCCCCTATCATGACACATTTAATTTCAGTTTTGCAATATTTATAAAAAAATGATTAATACAGGAACGGCCTATTACGTTTTTGTCAATTTCAAGATATTCTTTATCTATAGAATATTTATTGTAGGTGATTTATGAATTCATTAGAAATACGTCAAAAATTTTTCAATTATTTCAAAAAGCAGCAGCACACCCAGGTGCCCAGTTCAAGCTTGATACCCGCCCAAGACCCAACATTACTCTTTGCAAACGCGGGCATGAACCAGTTTAAAGATGTTTTTCTTTGGCTTTGAAAAAAGGTCGTATACCCGTGCAGTAAGCATACAAAAATGTATTCGAGCCGGCGGCAAGCACAATGACCTTGATAATGTCGGATTCACCAAGAGGCACCTGACATTTTTTGAAATGATGGGGAATTTTTCTTTTGGTGACTACTTCAAAAAAGAAGCTATCCAGTTTGCGTGGGACTTTTTAACCAAAGAGATCAATCTCAATCCAGAACTTCTTTACGCAAGCGTCTACAAGCTTGACGACCAAGCATATGACATTTGGCATAAAACTATCGGTTTGCCGGAAAATAGAATCGTTAGACTTGGTGAAGCAGATAATTTTTGGCAAATGGGCGATACCGGCCCCTGTGGACCGTGCACCGAGATCTACATAGATCGCGGGACTTCTGGCCTTTGGTCTAGTCAATGCCCTAAACCGGCTGACTGTAAGCCGGGCTGCTCTTGTGATAGGTTTTTAGAGATCTGGAACCTAAGTATTTATGCAATTTAATCGCCAACCAGACGGCACCGATATGCCTTTAGCTCAAACAGGAGTTGATACCGGCATGGGTCTTGAACGCTTGTGTGCCGTTGTTCAGGGCAAAGACACCGTCTATGATACAGACTTATTTGCACCAATATTGAGTGCAACAGAAAAACTCACCGGCATTACCTATGCAACTGCCCCCCATGACATTCAAGCCGCATTTAGAGTTTTAGCTGACCATATACGTTCATCAACCTTTGCTATTGCAGACGGATGCACACCAGCTAACGACGGACGTGGCTATGTGTTGCGCAAAATTATTCGCCGGGCAGCACTCTTTGCCCAAAAGCTCACCAATAAGAACATATTCCCTGAACTTTCTGATGTGATAGTTAACGAATTTGGCAATTTATATCCAGAACTTATCGCAGCACGTTCTTTGATAAAACAGCTTTTAACTTCAGAGATTGAAAAGTTTTCACTTAATCTTATTAACGGCCAATCGATATTAAAAAGCTACTTTGCACAACAGCAAGCAGCAAAAATTATTAGCGGAGCCCAAGCCTTTAAACTTTATGATACTTACGGGTTCCCCTTAGAGCTTACGCAAGTTATTGCGCTGGAACATGGGTTCGCTGTTGATAATGAAGGCTTTAAAACGGCTATGGAGCAACAACGACTACAATCAGGCAAAAAAATAAGCGCTCAGCATGAAGTTACTATCCCCGATGAACTACAAACTGAATTTACCGGTTATACGCAGCTGGTAACGCCAACCCGTATTACGGGACTTATTTTTAATGATCAACTTGTTGGCCAAGTCCCAGAAGGTGAAATCTGTTGGGTTATTACTGAAAAATCACCTCTTTATGTTGAATGTGGGGGCCAGATAAATGACACAGCACTTGTGATGATCGGCCATCGCCAAGCAGAAGTTAATGATATAAAAAAAATAAACAAAGCAATTGCTTTTTCTTGTGTTGCGCCGACGCAGCTTATGATTGACCAAGAAATTACCCTTTCTGTTAATCAAAAGATTCGCTTAGAAACAATGAAAAATCACACGGCTACACATTTACTGCAAGCCGCATTACAGATTGTACTTGGAAGCCATATCAAGCAATCTGGCTCAATTGTGACGCCAGACTATTTGCGTTTTGATTTTACGCACCATGCGCCGTTAACTATTGAGGAAATTACGCGCATAGAAGATATTGTAAATGCAAAAATTATGGAAAACATTCCCCTTTCTATAACCAATAGCACCTATAAAGCTGCCGTTGAAGACGGAGTAATTGCATTCTTTGGTGAAAAATACAATCCAGATAATGTCCGGGTAGTAAAAATTCCAGGAATATCTGCTGAACTGTGCGGGGGCACGCACGTGCGTGCAACGGGTGACATTGGCAGCTTTAAAATTACCGAAAATAGCGCTCTTTCTGCTGGCAACAGACGTATTGTTGCGCTTACTGGCCCGAAAGCATTAGAACTTTTTCAACAAGATTTTAATCTTGTTAAAAAATTATCCCAAGAACTCAAAGTCCCAGCTGACCAACTTGCTAAAACAGTTGAAGCTCAAAAACATGAGCTGCAAGAATCACTACGCACGATTAAGCATCTTAAAAAAGAGCTTTTTGTTACACAGATACCAACTCTTGTAGCACAAGCAACTACGCTTAAAAACGGTAAATTGCTTCATGCCATGTTGCAAGAAGCTGGGCTTACTGAACTTAAAGAATATGCTGAGCTGGTACTTGCAAAAGAACCTGGTGTTGTTCTATTAACAAGCTTATTAGACGGCAAACAGTTCGTGTTCTTAGCAATTTCACATGAAACTCAGGGTGATATGAAAAAAATAACCGAGTGGATGAAGACGCAGGGTATTAAAGGCGGCGGAACGGCAAAACATTTTCAAGGCAGCGCCGAAAAAATTTCAACAGACTTTATAAAAGAATTTAAAAAATTTATTAACGTTTAATTTATTTTTCTAAATCTTTCAAAACACGACTTACTAAGAGTTTAATTTCTAGAACTTTTAGTAGGTCGTTTTTTTTATGTTCAGGTTTTTGATTTTCTGCTAATTGAGCTAGCGGGTGAAAAGACCGGGCATATAGTTGCAGAGTATCGTGGCTTTGCAGTGGACTTTCAGGCTCTAAAAATTGAGGTTCTTGACTTGAGGTCAGCTTTCGTAATTAGCAATACATC
>CAWKEK010000006.1:0-8164 GCA_963848615.1 uncultured Candidatus Babeliaceae bacterium | reverse complement strand
TCGCCAACACTACTTTCAATAAAAAAATATTGCCACTATGAGATTGGCGGAAGAGCCCATGGAACTCATGATTCTTATTTTACGGTAGTTGATTTGGTAAACAAAAAAAAGATTACTCTTGAAAATATCTTTACTGCAGATAGTCTCAAGGAATTGCCCAGATTACTCAAAGAATCAGCAGAATCTATAGATCGCCCTCGATACGAACTTGATGAAAAAATTTCTGTTGTCGATAATTTTTTTATCAACGAAAGAGGTATTTCATTTTGGTACAATACTTATGAAATAGCTGGTTATGCCCAAGGCCCAGTAGAACTTTGTATACCTTTTACAAAGATACGACAATATCTAAATAAGGACTTTATGGAGCTTTTAGACGCATAATCTACAAGACAATAGCGTACTTCTTAATGAAATAAGTCCTTACACCAAACCCGCAACTTTTAGAATATCTGCTATACTAAAAAGCATGGGAATAATACATAAATTGTCCTCTTTTGAGGCTCAAAAAATTGCTGCTGGTGAGGTAGTAGAACGCCCGTATAACATCGTAAAAGAGCTCCTAGAAAACTCACTCGATGCAGGCGCTACGCAGATTACTCTTTATATTCAAGATGGCGGCAGACAATCTATACGCTGTGTTGATAATGGCTGCGGCATGACGCAAGAAGATGCACTCATGTCCGTTGAGCACCATGCAACCAGCAAACTTACCACCATAGACGATCTTGAAACTATAAATACCTTTGGTTTTCGTGGCGAAGCCCTTTCAAGTATCTGCGCCGTTAGCACTATGACGCTGGCAACTCAGATGCATAACCAAGAACATGGCATACAGCTGACGTTCAATTATGGCACATTAAAAAGTACTGAAATTATTTCTCGTGCTGCCGGCACTGATATCGCTATTAATACTATTTTTGATAACGTGCCTGTCAGAAAAAAATTTCTTAAAACACGCGAAACAGAATGGCGCGCTATCTTTACCCTTGTTCAAGCCATTGCGCTTGCACACAAGCACGTTGCCTTTACCCTTTACCACGATAATCAGCAAGCTTTAACAACCTATGCCACTGAATCGCTGTCTGAACGGGTTGCCCAGATATTTGACCGTAACTTTTCTGAACAGTTTCTTGAGTGCGCAAGCAGTGACCAAAAGAACAATATCACGGTCTCTGGCGGGATTACCCATTATCAATATCAACGGTATGACAGAAACCAACAATTTTTCTTTGTTAATAAACGCTGGGTAAAAAATTATAAATTGGGCCAAGCTTTTAACAAAGGTTTTCAAAATGTTATGCCACCAAGTAGGCACCCAGCTGGAGTTATTTTTATAGAACTGCCACCGGGCGAAGTTGATATTAATGTGCACCCGCGCAAAGAAGAAGTAGTTTTCTTACACCCCCGCCTTGTTGAACTTACCGTTGAAAAAATGGTTCAAAAGCGACTTGAGTCTCGAAACTGCCAAACGCGTGCAAGCTGTTGCACAACCTGTAACGCAAACTCATTCAGCGCCCGAGACAATCCGGTATCCAAGCTATGCTGCTTACGCAGAAATGCACCAGCCGACAAAGCAGATTGCCTTTGAACCCAGACCAGAAACTACCTGGGCGCCCACGCCAGTATTTGCCCCAGATTTCCAACAGCCTATAACCGCGTATACAAAACCAGTTATTGAAAAAGCTCAAAATTATACCGTTATTGGGCAATTGTTAAAAACATATGTATTACTCGAAACTCAAGACGGACTTTTGATAGTCGACCAACATGCCGCGCATGAGTCTGTACTCTATGAACAATTTAGTTCAAATTCAAACGAGGTTGCCCGTATGCAACTTTTATTTCCAGAAATAATACATCTGAGCGGCGAAGACCAAAAAATTCTTCTATCGTTAATTTCTGAGCTCAATAAACTAGGAATTCATATCGAGTCAGTAAGCGACTCGGCCATAGCGGTAACAGAAACGCCCCTGCATTTAAAAAATTATGCCCTAAAAGATTTGGTGCATGATATTCTTTTTTGGGCGCATGAAAACACTGTAATAAATACAGAAACCTGGAACACAAAAATCACCAAAAAGCTTTATGCTATGATGGCGTGCAAGGCAGCAGTTAAAGCAGGAGATGAACTTTCGACTTTGCAAATTGAAGAGCTTTTAAACTCGCTGTATAAAACCGAACATCGACTTACCTGCCCACACGGCCGCCCAACAACCTGGGTTATTTCCCAATATGAACTAGAAAAAACATTTAAGCGCAAAATTTGAAAACTCTCCTAAAGAGATTATTGTTTGTGCTAGATTTATTACGTAGACTTAAAAATATATATCCTGAAAAAGGTTTCTTATGAAAGCTATAGAATTTATTACTAAAAAAAAACGGGGCGATGTAATAGAAATTCCTAAAGAATATGCCGATGAGATCTCGGGAGAATTTCGCGTTATTCTTATTTTAAAAGCCAAACCTAAAAAAAAAGCTGTTCAAAAAAGAGAATTTAAAGCGTTTAAGGTAAAAACTAAGGGTTTCAAGTTTAATCGGAATGAAATTTACGATGAATAAAGTATTTTTAGATTCTAATATCTTGATTTATCTTTACGCAGCAGATGAAATTGAAAAAACAAAAAAAATTCAAGATCTGTTAAAAAAACACAAACAAATTTTAATTAGCACTCAAGTTTTATTTGAATTCAGTTATGTAATGCATAGAAAATTAAAACGCGATTATAACGATATATCAAAAGCATTAAATGAATTTGAGAATGCCTTTGATATTATTTTAATTACCTATGAAACGATTCTTGATGCTATAAAAATAGCATCTCAATACCAATACTCTTTCCCGGACAGCTTAATTATTGCTGCTGCACTTGAATCGGACTGCGATATTTTATACTCTGAAGATATGAATAATAGTCAACTTATTAGAAACACCCTAAAAATAGTCAATCCCTGTAAATAGAAATCGATCTCTTAATAAGCTCTCCTGCCCACTCGGCCGCCCAACAACCTGGGTTATTTCCCAATATGAACTAGAAAAAACATTTAAGCGCAAAGTTTGAAACTCCCTAATAAAAAAGAATATATTCTTGCCGAACGCGGATCCGAAGGAGCCGTTGAGGCAAACAAGAAAAGCCTACTTTGAAAAAGTAGGTTGGGGTTCCAAGGGCACTAGCCCTGGGGATCGGGGGTATTGGGGGTTTTATCCCAAAATCCCCAATGTCGTGTGGTGACAACCACAGTAATATCCATATCTCTCAAACAAAATTTGTGAGATAATAATTATTAAGATTTTATTTATTAGATGGATTCGGTTCAAGCCCGGAATGACACAGCGGGTGCGAAAGTAGTTTTTGCATAATGCCCGAGGAGCGGAGTTGTATGAAATCACCAGATTCGCCACATGCGCATTTGCCCCATTTGCCGGGCGTGTATATCTTTAAAAATCTTGAAAACGAGATTTTATATGTTGGAAAAGCCAAAGATATAAAACGACGCGTAGGCTCATATTTCAGAAAACAGGTAAGCGATTGGAAAATCGATGCTCTGATAAAAGAGCATGCCCTTATTGAACATATTGTTACTCAAAATGAGCTTGAAGCACTTTTTATTAGAAGCACAATTAATAAAAAAATATCAACCGAAATATAATGTTTTACTAAAATCAGGCAACCCATTTGTCTATCTTCTTTTTACCGACACTGAACCGAAGTTACTTAAAATCGTCCGTATAAAAAAAAAAAAAGGAGCTACTTTGGCCCGTTTATTCACAAAAACGACGCACGTCGCTGCTTTGAATATTTAACACGCACATTCAAGCTACAGCTATGTACCAGTAAAATAAAAGGCGGCTGCCTTAATTACCACCTCAATAAATGTGCCGGCAACTGTGCTGCCGACTTTCAACAAAAAGATTATGATGCTCGCCTGGAGCTTGCAAAATTATTTTTAGAGGGCGACTACCAAAAAACTATTGCCTCGCTCGAAAATCTTTTGCAGGAATATAATAAGCATTATGATTTTGAAAAAGCGCGTAATATTGCAGACTATATTACGCATATTAATGTTATTTTTGATACCCTCAAAACAAGATTTACCGAACGCAAATATACGCCAGAAATAACTCAGGCTTTACTGCCAAAATTTAACCAGGCAGACTACGCCAAGGGCTTTTATGAACTTAAAGACCTTTTACACTTACCCGAGCTGCCGCACTCTATAGATTGCTTTGATATTTCACACTTTCAGAGTGTCGCCTTGTTGGTTCATGCATTCGATTTACCGACGGCAAACCGGACAAAAATAAATTTAGGCGCTTTTCTATTAAAACACTTACAGAACAAAATGATTATGCAGCACTGCACGAAGTGGTTTCGCGCCGGTATAAGGCGGGCGATTTTCCTGACGTTATCTTGATCGACGGCGGCAAGGGGCAACTGAGTGCAGTAAAAGACATTTTTCCTGACAAGATTTTTATCTCACTTGCAAAGCGCGAAGAACGGCTTTACACACCTGCCCACCCTGAGGGCATTGTGCTTGATTTACATACAGAACTTGGCAAACTCTTAGTGGCTATGCGTGACTATGCTCACCACTTTGCTGTGAGCTACCATACGCTTAAACGCTCAAAAAAGACATTTGATACTTCACATTTTTTAAAAACTATGAGCATTAACCGCTATCTTCTTTTTGTTTTTATGGCATCACCTTTGTACACCATGCAGAGGCCAGAATACGAAGTCTTTTCTAGGGTCGCAATGCTCCCTCCTGAAGTTCAGTGCATTATTTATGCAAGAGTTGTTAAAAAATATGTCAGCGAACTACCTTCTTCATTTTTTTTACAATCTATGTGCATTACCGGCCATCCAGGTTCGGTAACATCAACACAATTCAGCCCCGATGGAAAACAGCTAGTCTCTGCTTATGTCGATAAAACAGTTCGAGTGTGGCAAACGGCAACGGGCAAGCTGTTGCGTCAACTTGAAGGCCATACAAATTTGGTAAGTTCAGCACAGTTTAGCCCCAATGGAACAGAGATAGTCTCTGCATCTGATGACAGAACAGTTCGAGTATGGAGTGCGGCAACGGGTAACCAGTTGCGTCAACTTGAAGGCCATACAAGTTGGGTAAACTCAGCACAGTTTAGCCCCGATGGAACACAGATAGTGTCTGCGTCTGCCGATCAAACTATTCGTATATGGAGTGCGGCAACGGGTAACCAGTTGCGTCAACTTGAAGGCCATACAGGTTGTGTAAACTCAGCACAATTCAGCCCCAATGGAACAGAGATAGTCTCTGCATCTGATGACAGAACAGTTCGAGTATGGAGTGCGGCAACGGGTAACCAGTTGCGTCAACTTAAAGGCCATACAGGTTCGGTAAACTCAGCACAGTTTAGCCCCGATGGAACAGAGATAGTGTCTGCTTCTCACGATAAAACAGTTCGTGTATGGGATTCAAAAACTGGCAATCAGTTGCGTCAACTTGAAGGCCATACATGTTGGGTAAGATCAGCACAGTTTAGCCCCGATGGAAAACAGATAGTGTCTGCGTCTGATGACAGAACAGTTCGTGTATGGACTACGTTACAAAAACTTATTAAAACCGGCACTCAAAGATCCCAATCTGACCATCCAAAGATCAAATTCATTGCTGATCTGTTCCTTTATAAAGCTTATTTAAGAATGTATTATCCAAAAGTTAATCATATTACATTTGCTGGATTGGCAACGTTTTTAAATAAAATAGAACAAAAATTTAAAAATGAAGATGAAAGAAAACTGGCAGATGCCAATGAACTTAAAGAAATTTACTGGTCGCTGGATAAACCAACTAAGTTGGCATTGCGTACAATTTTTGATACCGACTACCAAAAAACATAATTCTTATTTAAAAACTATGCACATTAAACGCTATCTTCTTTTTGTTTTTATGGCATCACCTTTGTACACCATGCAGATGCCAGAATACGAAGTCTTTTCTAGGTTCGCAATGCTCCCTACTGAGATTCAGTGCATTATGTATGCAATAGTTGTTAAAAAATATGTCGACGAACTACAACTACCCCCTTCATATTTTGTACCATCCATGCGCATCGATGGCCATCCAGGTTCGGTAACATCAACACAATTCAGCCCCGATGGAAAACAGCTAGTCTCTGCTTATGTCGATAAACCAGTTCGAGTGTGGCAAACGGCAACGGGCAAGCTGTTGCGTCAACTTGAAGGCCATACAAATTTGGTAAACTCAGCACAATTCAGCCCCAATGGAACAGAGATAGTCTCTGCATCTGATGACAGAACAGTTCGAGTATGGAGTGCGGCAACGGGTAACCAGTTGCGTCAACTTAAAGGCCATACAGGTTCGGTAAACTCAGCACAGTTTAGCCCCGATGGAACAGAGATAGTGTCTGCGTCTTATGATGAAACCATTAGTGTATGGAGTGTGGCAACGGGTAAAAAGTTACGTCAACTTGAAGGCCATACAGATTTGGTAAACTCAGCACACTTTAGCCCCGACGGAACAGAGATAGTGTCAACGTCTAGCGATAAAACTATTCGTGTATGGGATTCAAAAACTGGCAATCAGTTGCGTCAACTTGAAGGCCATACAGGTTTTGTAAACTCAGCACACTTCAGCCCCGATGGAACAGAGCTAGTCTCTGCATCTTACGACAGAACAGTTCGAGTGTGGACTACGTTACAAAAACTTATTAAAACCGGCACTCAAAAATGCCAATCTGACCATCCAAAGATCAAATTGATTGCTGATCTGTTTCTTTATAAAGCTTATTTAAGAATGTATCATCCAAAAGTTAATCATATTACATTTGCTGGATTGGCAAACTTTTTAAATAAAATAGAAGAAGAATTTAAAGAAAAAAATGAAAGGAAATTGACAGATGCCAACAAACTTAAAAAAATTTATGTATCTTTAGATACACCAACTAAGTTAGCATTGCGCACAATTTTTGATACCGACTACCAAACAACATAATTCTTGACTCAACCTATATTCTAAAGCAATACTTTTCATAAAAAGCTTAAAATAAAAAAAAGGGTTTCCTATGGAAAATTTTTCAAAAAATAGTGCGTCATTACGCACCAAATATGCTGAAGTTCAAGTGCTATTATTAAATCTAGAAAAAGCCACTAATGAGTACGAAACTCATGAACAGACGCCAGCGCATTCTCAGGCACTTGTTCAAGCATTTTCAAAGACATTCCAATCATTTTGCGATTTAATTGGAGAATATCTTTCTCTACATCATAAAAGTTTTTCTTCAGGCAAAAGCCCACAAGAAATAATTGCCAATGCACATAAAGCTGGTTTTTTGGCAGAACATGATACTAAAATATTACTACAGGCAGTAAAAGAAAAAGAAGCGACACTTTTATCACATCAAGAAATTTCCCCAGCATCACATCCAGTAAAACCACATATCATGAACATTAACCCACTGATGGCAGAAATTCCCCTTATTCACAACCTTGAAACGTATTTAGAAACGATGCAAACTATACTCAGCGAAATAAAACCATAAATACTTTAATCATCTAAGGGATTTTATGAATGGTGCCAAAGTTAATCCACAACAAGAACAACAAAGTTTTCTAGAACGTTTCTGCCAAAATGTAACCGATCAAGCACGACGCGGTTTACTAGACCCGGTAATCGGCAGACATGAAGAGATAAGAAGAGTTATACAAATTTTATCGCGAAGAACAAAAAACAACCCCGTTTTAATCGGCGAACCGGGTGTTGGTAAGACAGCGATTGTTGAAGGCATAGCCCAGCGAATAATTAATAACGATATTCCAGAAAGTTTAAAAAATAGCACCATTTATGCGTTAGATTTGGGCTTGCTTGTTGCGGGCGCCAAATACCAAGGTGAATTTGAAGAACGTTTAAAAGGCATTTTAAAGGAAATAGAAGATAAGCACGATCATATTATTTTATTTATCGATGAAATGCACATGCTCATCGGCGCAGGCTCTGCCGGTGGCGCCATGGACGCTTCAAATCTTTTAAAGCCAGCACTAGCACGTGGCCAATTACATTGTATAGGTGCAACAACTTTAAAAGAGTATAAAAAATATATAGAAAAAGATGCTGCATTAGAACGCAGGTTCCAGAAAGTACTTGTTGAGGAACCAACAGTAGA
>CAWKEK010000005.1:0-134656 GCA_963848615.1 uncultured Candidatus Babeliaceae bacterium | reverse complement strand
CTTCGCTTTGTTTGCCGCAGCCGCGCCATTTCACCGACGACTCATGTCCTCCGTCGGCCGCGAACAGCGAAGTAATGCCGAATTTTCCGGCAAATCCGGTTTTTCCTTCCGTATCGGCATTCGCCGGCCCGATGAATAGCGGAGAGTTGTGCCTCGACAGGCATTTCGGTTGCACGCGTTCGCGGGGTGACCGTTGCGGAAATGGGTTCGATTTCTGGCAGGTCCCCTCCTTGTCTGCCTGTTCGGCTGCGGTTGCACGACGCTCGGGCAATGGTGGACGAACGGGCTGAAGGTGGGACCGAATTACGTTCTTGCCGCCGGCGCCGGTCGCTGCGGAACTGGACGCACGCGGCGGATAAGCGCGTGCAGAGCTCCGCGGAAGAGTTGTGCGCGTGGTGGCGCGTGTTTCACGATCCGGACCTCGATTCTCTCATCGACACGGCCTACCAGCAGAACCTCGACTTGAAGAAGGCCGAACAGCGATCCTCGAGGCCAAGTTCGCTCGCAATCGCACGGCCGGCGACCTTCTCCCCCAGACGCAGAAGGATGTAGGCGGCTACCTCCACGGCCAGATCAGCACGAACCTCTCCCAGAACTGCATTTCCCAGCTTGTTCGATATTCACTACGAAGGGATGGCTGCTTCCTGGGAGATCGACTTGTGGGGCAAATTCCGCCGCGACCTGGAATCGGCCAACGCCGACGCTGGATGCCGCCGATGAAAACTACAAGGACGTCCTGGTGATCTTGCTCGGCGACGTGGCCACGAATTATGTGCGTCTGCGCAGTTATCAGCAACGCCTCGCCTACGCGCAACGCAACGTGGAGATCCAGAAGGGCACACTGGAAGGCGCGCAGCAGCGTTTCAAGGCAGGCAAGTCCCCGGAAATGGATGTTCAGCAGGCGCACATCAACCTCACCCAGACAGAATCGACCATTCCGCCGCTTATTACGGGCCTGTGGGAAGCGAACAATCAACTCTGCGTCTGCTGGGCATCCCTGCGCAGGACCTTTCGGGACAGCTGAAATGCGGCACGATTCCCGTCGCTCCGCCGGAGGTCATGGTCGGGATTCCGGCGAACCTGTTGCGGCGGCGGCCAGATATCCACCGCGCAGAACGGGAAGCCGCCGCCCATGCGCCAAAATCGGCGTCGCCGAAGCCGACTTCTATCCCGCCATTTCCGTCTCCGGCTTCCTGGGCTACTCCTCAAGTCAGCTCTCGAAACTCTTCTATCCGTCGAGCTTCACGGGCTTCATCATTCCCGACTACAACTGGAAAATCCTGAACTATGGGCGCCTGAAAAACAATGTTCGTGCCGAGGATGCCCGGTTCAAGGAGAAGGTACTCGACTATCAGATGAAAGTGCTGCACGCCGGCGAAGAGGTTGGAGAGCGCAATCGTGGCCTTCTTGCAATCCCAGGCACAAGCCCGGTCCCTGGCGGAAAGCGTCCAGGCCGCCGACCGCTTCGCCGAGTTGGTCCTCGGGCAATACCAGGAGGGAACCATCGACTTTAACCGGGTTTTTAGTGCCCAGGAAACGCTCGTCCGTCAGCAGGACCGCCTGGCTACCGCCCAGCAGGGCGTCGCCGTCAATCTCATTCGCGTCTACCGGGCCCTGGGAGGCGGATGGGAAGCCTTTCAGGCCGATGCCGTAGATCGGATCTGTAATCCACCCGGGTCGGCCTCGAAGACCGGCGTCCCAGCAAGTGAGCCCTGATTTCCGCACAGTTCGGGATTGCCTCGATCGCGTCTGAATTGCCTTGGAAGCTTGACGCCGGCGAAGCCGCACTGGGGTGAGACAGGGGTACGACACTGTGCCGACAGAGCCGGCTGCGCAGTCATCCTCGCGCTCAATTTTAGGGTTGCTAACTCGGCCGGGTGCTCGAGCACGCGAAACCGCCAAGCGTGATTCAACTACGCTTGGCGGCTTCGCGTGACCAAACCCTTTGTCAACGATCCTAATTCTTAGTGTTGACAAAGCGTTAGTGCCAATCATCCCGGACCAGAATGCAGGTGCGACCGGTCTGCCGTCCGAGTAAAATGAAACGTCGTGTTCGCCCACGGAAGCGGAAAACTGCTCGCCGACGACGCGAACGGGTCGCAAACTCCTGCCCGCGGCAGCAACGCCGGCGTTTTTAGGAGCACCGCCGTTGAGCTCTTCGCGGCAGCAAACTGTCGGCTCAGCTACAAGTTCGCGGGAAAACCACTCTCCGTCGCGGTGGACGCCACGAAAGCCGTACTCGGACACGACACCAGTTGCGATGTGGTGTTTCCGGCCAATGCCGCTGGCGTGTCCCGTCGTCATGCCGTCATCGCGCGGGTAGTGGGTGGTCCATCGCGGATATGGGCAGCGCCAACGGCACGCTGGTGAACGGAACCCGCGTCACCACGCAAGTGCTGCGCCATTCGGGACTTGATCCAACTGGGAGTTCTGGAGGTCACCTTTCTCCTCGACCCTCCTCCGGTCCCCGAGGCCCGGGAGCGTGTCCAGTTCGAGGAATCCGGTTCCTCGAGCGGCCCGTCGCTCTCCATCATCAATATGCGGAACATTGATTCCGCCCTGGCCGGAGGTTCGCAGCCGGGCTTGCGGCTACCCGTTCCGAAAAGCGCATGTCCCTGGATAAAAGCGTCGAGATCAAGGACCTCGGCCTGAGAGTCATTGGCCTGTTCAGCCAGGTGGCCGAGGCCCTGGTGAGTGGCGAAGACCTGGACGACTTGCTGGGAAAGATCCTGGATCTGGTCTTCAAGAACCTCCCGCCGAACGCGGCCTCCTCTGCCTTTACGACGAGCGCACCGATACGATCACGCGCCCAAGGTGGTGCGCTCTGGGCCGAGGTCGCCGACGAGAAAATCTCCATCAGCCGCAGTATTGCCAATCGGTCATATGGAACTCGAAGAATGCGGTCCTGGTCTGCGATGCGGATTGTCCGATCAGCGTTTTCACGCCGCGAAGAGCGTCCTGAACCTGGGCATTGGTTCGGCCATGGGTGCTTCGTTGCTCCACTCGGGCAAGGTCATCGGCTTCATTTACACCGATACGCATAGTATCCGGCAGCCCTTCGGCGAGGAACATCTCCAGGTACTTACCGTGCTGGCGGTACTCTCGGCCGTGGGCATCGACCGCACAACCGGGAGGAGATCGTTCACGAACAGCATATCCGCGCTCGACTGGCGAGCTTCTAGCTCGCCGGGCGTCCGAAAAGATCGTCAAGGAGGCGCGGACCTCCTCGGTCGACATGGCCGCCGAGGAACGGGTGGTAAGCGTCTGTTTTTGCGATCTCTGCGGATTCACCTCGATGTCGGAGAACATGGCGCCCGCCGAGGTCGCCCACACCCTCAACGAAATCTTCGAGCGTTTCGTCGACCTGATTTTCCGCTATGACGGCACCCTGGACAAGTACATGGGCGATGGCCTGATCGCGGTGTTCGGAGCACCGGTCGCCCAGTCCGACCACGCCGAGAGGGCCGTCCGCACCGCTCTGCTGATGCGGCAGGAACTGGAGGCGCTGAACCGAAAACACGCCGACCGCCGACCGCTGTCCATGCGCATCGGAATCAATTCCGGCCCGGTGACGGCAGGCGACATCGGTTCCCCCAGGCCAAGGATTACACGGTGATCGGCGATACCGTGAACGTTGCCAGCCGGTGGAATCGACGGTCGCCGAACCGGGCCAGGTGGTCATCGGGCCGACGACCTATGACTTGGTCAAGGCGCAGCCCGGTATCGATCCGCTGGCGACGATCCGACTCAAGGGCAAGAATCAGCTCGTACAGCCTTACCTGGTTTCGGCCGCGGAAACCGCCCGGCAGCATGCCGACAACCGGTGACTTTGGAGTAGTGCGGGACCGAGGCGACCGGCAGGAGGGGAACCCGCCTCCGCCCGGATGACTTCGCTTACTTTGTCCCCTACCGCAGTCTGATCGCATTCCGAGCCGAATGCTGCCGAATTGTCATCCGAGCGGCAGATGTTTGTTACATCGGGAATTTGGCAAGGCTGCCCGCCAGGGTTTTACCTCGCACCCCGCTCAAGGATGTTTAATGTGACCCCGCCTTCCCCCGTGCCGGTAGAGTCAGGATTTTCGCAAAGGCTTGCCCCCGTTGGCCAGGAAACCTGGTTTTACCGCAGCGCCGCCCGTCGCCGGCAGCATCCTTGCGGCCATCCGCGCCAGCGACTGCCGTCGGAGTGGGAGAACCTTACGCATGGTGCATTCCTTGGCACTGAGGGAGAGCAAAACCATGCTGACCGCCGAACGGATAGGTTGAACCCAAGATCGCTACGGCCTGCCAGGTAGTGGTTTCGAGCCGGCGATAATCAAAGGGTTTGGAATACTGCCAGAAGCGCTGGTGGGCATCGACCGTGAGAGACGTGTTTACTCCCTGCGGACCCCAATCGCGAGCAACAGATTGGCGAACTGTTGCCGGTCGCCAGTCTGGACGGTCAGGATGTGATCGGGCGTCTCCACGGCTTTGTAAAAATCCCACTTGGGGATCGTCTTCAAATCGAGAGCACGGATCAACCCGCCGCAGGATCGGCGCGATACTCGTCCCACGCCGCCGGATCGGCATCGAGCGTATGGGGTCGTCCTTGGTGTACATCATCGTGTGGACCGCGTCGATCGGCACCGCCGAGAGGATGGCCTCCAGCACCTCGGCGCAGGATACGACGCCCGGCATGAGATTGAGGCAAACCAGCTCCGCGTTCGGCCCGCGCTTGGTCGAAGCGGGATAATTGCCGTCGGCGATCAGGATCGTGGCATGATGCCCGGCCTTGCCGAGGATGGCGTTGATGGTCGGGTGGAGGAGCGTGTGCTTCAGCATCGCGGGTCACTTTCGGAAAAACTGCCGGAACGTCTCGATGGTTTTCAGCGCGCGCGTCCGGATCGGGATACGGCAGGGCCTCGGCCGATGCGAAACGATCGTAGCCGATCTCGACCAGGGCCGCGGCGATGGGACCGAAATCGAGGTGGCCCATGCCCGGGGGCCGGCGATTCGAATCGACGAAATGGACATGGCCGATGGACCCCTTGCCGGCGCGAATCGCCGCAGGCAGGTCGGTTTCTTCGATGTTCATGTGGAACAGGTCCGCAAGGAGCAGCACGTTCTTCGTCGAGAGCGACCGCAGCAGGGCGACGCCCGCCGCGACGGTGTTGACCTGATTGGTTTCATAGCGATTGAGCGGTTCATAAATGAGCGGAACATCGTATTGCCGGGCATGTTCGCCGAGATCTTCGAGCCCATCGATGAGATAGCCGCGCCCCGCTGCGGCATCGACCCCATCGCCGTGCTTGCCCTGCATGGAACCAATGATGGCAGGTGCTTGAAATGGCCCCGCGAAGTCGATGATCGAGCGAATGAACGCTCTTGCTTGTTGGCGGGCAGCCGCGTCGGGCAGGCACAGCGTCAAACGCTGCTGGACCCAGCCGGCGCGGTGCCGACCGCCGCCAGGGCAAGGCCGTGCTCGTCGAGCAGCTTGCGAAGCGACTTGGGATCGACTCAGCGTCCGGGCCGGAAGGAAAAATTTCGACCGCATCGAAGCCCAGCACCTTTGCCTTGCGGCAGGCCGCGGGAAGATCGGCCGAGGATACGAACGGACCGCCGCGGGTTTCGGCGACCAGGCTGACGGTAATTGCCGATCGGATCATGCGGACGCTTCCTTGGGATGGCGTGTGTTTCTCTTGGAGTTTCCGATGCCGGACAGGAGTTCCGGCCCACTCGACGAGATTTCGTTTTTCCGTGGCCGGCAGTTTATCAGTGGGCCGGACACTCTGGTCCGGCGTCTGGGGAACAGACTCTCATTCACCAACCGTCACAACGGCCTTGATGACGCCGGTCTCCGGTTTGGTATAGGACGGAAACACGTTGATCAGTTCGTCGAAGCTGGCAGTTGCGTGATCCACGGGTTGGTGTCGATCTTGCCGGTCTCGATGAGATCGATGATGCAAGGAAAATCGCCCGAGGGGAGCATTGCGTGAGCAGAGGAGGGTGCCTTCGGGCCGATGAAACGTCGGATGGCGGAACTTGACCTCGTCGGTGGTGATGCCAACGAACACGAGCCGGCCGGCGTGCGCCAGATCAGGCCGAAGGCGTTCGACATCGAGCCGCTGTTGCCGGTCGCGTCGATGACCAATCGGGCAAATGGCCGTCGGTGAGATCGCGGAGCTCCTGCTCGAGCTTTTCGGAAGGTTGGACAGTATGCGGTACGCCCATCACCTTTCGACAAAAATCGAGCCGGCTGGCGACCACATCCAGCATGATGATCTTGGCCCCGGTCAGCTTGGCGAATTCGAGCGTCGCCAGCCCAATTGGCCCTGCCCCGATGATGAGGCACGATTCGTTCGCTCGCAGGCCAGAACGATTGACGGCGTGGCAGCCAATGGCCAGGGTCTCGACCAGGGCGAGCTGCTCGAAGCGGAGCTTCCGCGAAATGTGCAGCTTGCGGGTTTATGTGTAGCGCTGCTCACCTGCATTGGCTTTATATTTATCTATTCTTCAAGCTCAGCCTATGCGCTTGAACGATATAACGACGGCCTCGTATTATGTAAAAAAACAGCTACTTGGTCTCATCTTGGGACTAGTTGGGGCAATAGTATTATTGGTAGTACCCTTAGATTTTTTAAAAAAAATATCACCCTATCTCTTTCTTTGCACGTTGGCAGCAACCGGCGCGACACTGTTGCCCTTTATAGGCGTTTCGATACACGGGTCTCACCGCTGGCTTGCGCTTGGTGGATTTTCATTTCAGCCCAGCGAATTTTTAAAAATATTTTTTATCGTTTATTGCGCCTACTTTTTGGAAAAAAAACAGTTTTCGTTACATGCCATTAAACATTATATGCAGTTACTTATTGTTATCAGTATCACCGCCGGGATACTCTTGTTACAACCAGATTTTGGGCAAATGGTTACCCTCAGTTTAACCGCAGTATTATTGTTTTTTTTGGCACAGGTGCCGGTTACCTACCTTGCACTTACCGGTGTGCCGGTTTTACCAATTTTGGGACTTCTTGTATACCTTAAGCCATACCGCTTTCATAGAATTTTGATTTACCAAAACCCGTGGAAAGATCCGCAGGGAGCAGGCTTTCAAATTATTCAATCATTAATTGCAATCGGCTCTGGCAGTTGGTTTGGCGTTGGTATTGCCCAATCAAAACAAAAATTTTTTTATTTACCTATGCATCATACCGATTTTATTTTTTCAATTATCGCAGAAGAAACCGGTTTTTTAGGCGTCACTTTTTTAATAACAATTTACGCTACCTGCATGTTTACAGGTTTTAAACTTGCTTCGTATATGAAAGAAAAATTTTCATTTTTATGTATAGCAGGCATCGTAACACTTATTAGCTTGCAAACGATTATTAACCTGGGTGTTGCCTGTGCATTACTGCCTACAAAAGGGATCGGTCTACCGTTTATCAGTTACGGCGCATCGTCCTTGCTTGCTCATTTATGCATGGTTGGCATTGTTATTAATTGTGTAATGCATCAGGCTCGTAACTCACGCATATCGTTATAAAAAAAAGGCCCCAATTCTGGGGCCCAAAAAAGTTACCAATCTAACGATTTATTATTTCATTTTTATGTTAGTTTTTCTAATTCTCTATTAATATCATATAGTCTATTTGCTATGTACGTTGCTGAATTAGTGCAAGCTTTCTTCTTGCCTGCGTCACGTGTTTCGGCATAACTTCTAACAAATTCTTTCACAATTGCAACACGAGGTCGTAAAACTCTTGAGTGATATATTGCGCCATTACTATTACCGGTGGAACGTTCATCAAAATCATCATACCTGCTTTCAAAATTCGCAAGAAACGCCTGCTGATCTTCACCAGCAAATTGCATAACTGATTCAGCTGAATAATCGTTGAGACGAAATACGTTACCTAATCTCTCATCTATCGACGCTACAACCCACAAAGCCTCTGCGACCCTGTCATGGCCGTTAGGATCACTTACTTTAATTCGTTTTCGAGGCGGAGCATTAAGCGCTACACTTAGTAGCAATGCTAGTGCAAACAACTGTTTTTTCATAAAAACCCTTAAATTATAAAAAAATATTATTATTCTTGCTGTGCTGATTGATCAGCTGAAGCAGTATCGGTAGAATTAACTTTTTCTTGTATAGCAGCTTCAAGCTCAGCTAGTTTTTGTTGAGACCGTGAGACCGCGTGTGTTAAAAAGCTACGAATTTATCGCAGGTTTCTGATCGCCCGTTTGCTGAACGCATCCCTCTAATGCGTCTAAACGCGCATCTTATACGCTTCTAACCGTTGCCTTGCATCTGCGGCGTCGCTACAATTAGCAATATGCAAATTACTCACGTGTAAAACTTGATCAACCATACTATCTGCATGCGCTTTTTTTGCTTGGGCATCCGACTGAATTTTGAAATACAAGAACGCAAAGTCGCACACTGTTTCAGCCTCAGAGCATGCAATATTTTGAGATAACAATAACGACGCAACTAATAATGTTGCGCTTTGACGCAATGCTTTTTTCATAAAAACCCTTTGTGAAATTAAAAAAATATACAAACAATTATTCAAAATTCATAAGAAAATCGATAAACAATCGCACCCCAAACCCTGTGGCACCAGGACGGTAGTAACTCATATCGGGAACATTAAACGACGTACCAGCAATATCCAAGTGAACCCAGGGCGTTTCGCCTACAAAATGTTGTAAGAAAAAGCCTGCAGTAATTGCACCAGCTTTATACGTATCGTTACCAATATTACAAATATCAGCAATATGTGAACGAACGGCACGTTTATAATCGTCATGAAACGGAAGACGCCATAAGCGATCGCCGAACGTTGTGAAGCTCGTGTTAATTTTTCTACAATAATATCATGGTTACTCATCATGCCCGCAAAGAATGGTCCAAGCGCAGCAGCGCATGAGCCTGTTAGCGTAGCAACATTAATGATCATATCTGGCTTGTAATGTTTAACGGCATAGGAAAGTGCATCAGCAAGAATTAAACGCCCTTCTGCGTCAGTATTTTTAACTTCTGCGGTCATGCCGTTATAAAAGGTTACAATATCGCCCGGTTTGACAGCGGTTCCTGAAGGCATATTTTCTGCAATAGGCGTGATCCCAATAACGTTAACACGTGGCTTTAAATGGGCGATAGCTTCCATGGTGGATATAACAGCAGCAGCACCAGCCATATCATCTTTCATTTCGTCCATGCGATTTGCAGGTTTAATACTGATACCACCAGAATCGAAGGTTACACCTTTACCGGTAAGCACAATTGTAGGGCATCTTTGTGACTGGCTTTATACTCAATTGCTACAAAACGACATTCTTGAGCAGAACCTGCACCAACTGCTGCAAGCCCGCCCATACCCATTTTTTTAATCGTTGGCTCATCATACACAGTAATTTTTAGGTTATGAACTTCTGCAATGCGACTTGCATGGTTTGCTAAAATTGTAGGAGTCAAAATATCTGCAGGTAAATCACACCATTGACGGGCCTGATTCACTGCGTGGCCGATACGTTGACCAAACTCTACACCTACACTATATTTGATCATGTAACATTTCGGGCGCGCAGAGTAAAATTTCTATATCACGTGTTAATTTGTGTGCAGGGTCAGTGATAAATTGGTCAAAATGGTACGCTGCCATCATAGCAACTGAAACCAGCTCTTTAGTGAGTTCAAATTCATTAATGCCGAACCACTTATGGTCTGGCATAAGCACTGCAACTCGCGCAGCTTTTACGCTTTCTGCAGCACGAATTACTAAGCCCATTGCACGACGAGCATATTCTAAACGATCAGCAGCCGATTTTTTCTCTGAACCTATACCGACCAATATAAGTGTTACTGGCTTGTTATTTTTAATAGCAGCCAAGAGTAATTGGCTACCGGCAGCACCAACGAAATTACGCGTTTTGATAACTTCCTGTAATGGTGCATACAGCGTTGAAAAGTCTTTAATAACATTTTCAGGAAGAGTATTTTGGGAACAAAAGCCAACATATAAATCAGCATCATGCTGCATCATATGCTGATTTTTAAGTTTAAAACTAAGCATAGGATTCTTTCGTGTTAAAATTATTGTATCCTAGTATAGCATATGATACAAAGCATTTTAAAAAAAAGAACGTATTTAATAAAATTAATTTGGTAATCGTCTGAAACCCATAGCAAAACTATAGCCGTTAGTTGTTGCCATGCCGTAACCAAGGGGTGGCTCACCACCCATAACACCATAATAGCCTGCTGCGTAGAATGATGGTCTGCCAAGAGGGTCTTGATGCGGAGCGTTACAGCCATTGTAACATTCTTTTTTCAAGGCACATGGGCAATTTTTGCATGCTTCAAGTTCTTTACCTGCAACGTTGCGTATATACGAAACAAGTTCCTGTTCTGTCGGGCTGCCGGTTAAATAGTTGTAATCTGCCACGTACCCGTCAATAAAAACAATAAACGTATCAGGGCTTTTAAGATCTAAAAACTTTTTAATATTTTTGATACGATAGCGGGATGAATCAATAGCCATAAAATAGACATCTGCCGAGCGAAATTCTGTGTTACAACTTACCCCAAAGAATTTCTTTTTATTTGCATGATACACCGGCTTACGTTCAGGACAGTATACTGCCTGCTGATGTCGACAGCCGTCATAAATATAAGCAACGGTAATTTTATGATCAGCAGCTCTATCAAAAAAGCGTCCCTGATTTCGAATCTGTTCTGCATGTAGGGCGCCATATACGATTAATAATGCACAGAATAGAAGTATCAAAAAGATATGTACTTTGTATTTCACAAAACCTCCTTATGGACAAAAGGATCATCCATATCTTCTACAATTTTTGACGTAACTTTATTTTTTAGATCACCATCTAAAAAGTTTTTAATAAAGGAACGAACTTTATGGGTATATTTTTCTGGATTATAAAAGAAAGAATCGAAATGGGTACGGCCACTGGTAATCCACAAGCGTTTATACCCCGGCTTATTACTATAAATTGATTTTACTGCCTCAACAGGGGCTTTATCATCATTTTTACAGGTTATGAAAAAGCATGGAACAGCAACCTTTTTTATCTCCTGAACAGTATTAGAAGGCAAAATACGGGTCGCAATATCATGGGTGCCCACATGGGCAACCGTTTTAAGTGCCAGCTTTACCATGGCCTGAATCGAAGGATTATATGCATATTTTTTTAACAGACCGCGCCCAGGAAGACCGTATTGATAGCCGCCGACAGAAAGGTTAGCTGCTCTATCAACCGGTGAATAACCATTTCAGTTGAGTCAAACGGACAATCGAGCACGAGGGCCTGAAACATATCAGGATGTTGTGCTTGCGCAAGTATGGCAGTTACGGCACCCATTGAAAAGCCGTACGCGATAAGGGGTAATTTTTCTAATTCAGGTTTACTTTTAACAAATGCAACTGCGCCTTCAAGATCAAGTACTTCGTTAACGCCAAAGGAACTGCATTGGTCTTCAATATTTTCCCCATGTGCTCTAAAGTCAAAAACCATGACATTATAGTCATAAAATATGCTTCGCAAAAAGCCGACATCATTTTTATTACACATGAACCCATGACAAATAACGATTGTTGCTCGAGCTCCGGGACGAGTAACAAGGATACCTTTACGTAAAATAGTTTTTTCAGAACCGCGTGCCTGAGGAACATTAAAAACGATCTGTTCGACCCTGCCATTATTATGATATTTTTTAAGCTTAGATTGTTTTTTTACCTCATAATTTTCTTTATCTTTGCAGTCTGGGGTGGCAATCGAGCGGGTGTAGATATTTTTTATATCAAGGTAAAATCGCATCCCGATGCCTAAAAAAATTAACGCTGCGCATGTTAAAAAGATAAAAAATAATGTTTTATTATTCTTGGTCATAGTCTGCCTTTTCTTTCTGGGTAAGAAAAATTAAATGATTGGTAAAACTTTAACTGTTTACTATAAATTCTTAATAGTTCATCAACCTTTGTCTGCGGCTGGTTATACTTACTTCCTGGCATGGGCGCCCAAAATCTACTTGCTTTAGAAATTGCACCTTTGATGTTATTTTTTAAGATTTCGTGCATCGCACCTGAAATAATTAATAAAAATATTGCCGCAAGGTCTTGATTAATCGGGCTAAAATCATGCAATTCTATAGTATCTTTGACCCAATCCCACGTTTTCTGTAAGAACATATACCGGCCAGCTGCCGTTGCACAAATGACACGGTCACCCACGGGGTTACAGCAGCGTTCACGGGGATGGTCCTTAAAAGAATTGAGTTTGCCATTATTACAAAAGCTAATCCGGTACTGGTCATGGGTAATCTTCACTTCGGGATGATATGAGGTCCCCTCACCGTGGGCCAAAAGATCCAAAAAAGCCTGAACTCTGATATCTTTTGATAATTTAATAAGGGTCGCCTTGTCTGTAGCTATATAAGACGCCTCAAGCTTTAAGGGCGAATAATTTAATGGCTTTGAGATCTTGCCATGCACAGAACCCACCATAAAAAATACAGATAACGAATATTTTATTAAGAGTTTTCCCATACGCTACCTTACCATTTTTACAGGTAAGCCTTTTACTTTGCTTAAGTTTCTACTTGTAGCGTACTATACTTTTATTTCATTTTGTAATATTTTAATAAAATTGGGCATATTGCCCGAGAAGAGTAAGGGGTATTTTTTAAGTGGAGAAATGGTTTGAATATTTGCAACAGCTGTTAGCCAACGGTTAAATGGCTACAACATCTTTAATATCAGGAAATTTTTCGGACAGAATGTCCAGGATACCCATTTTCAGGGTCATAAAAGAATAGGGGCATGATACACACGCCCCTGAAAACCTAATAGATACAACGCCACGAACAAAGCTAAGAAATTCAATATCACCCCCGTCTTTTTGAATAAGAGGACGAATATCTTGTTCGATGAGTGCTTTAATGTCGTTGTCGCTCATAGTATGCTTATATCCATTAGTCTGGATCCTGAAACGAGTTCAGGATGACACACGTAGGATACCCTAACTTACTCTACCCATTCAAGACGGGCAACTTCAGCAGTATCACTGATACGACGCGCTAAAGGAATAATGCGTGTATACCCACCTGGGCGTTGTTTAAAACGAGGTGCGATATCAGAGAAAAGCTTAGTTAACGCTTCGTCTTTGTAAGGAAGTAATGCATGCGCACGACGACGAGCATTAAAATTGTTACCTTCGCGAGCAAGAGTAACCAATTTTTCAGCAAAGCGTCTTACTTCCTTGATGCGTGCAACCGTAGATACTAAATGTCCTTTTTCGATAAGGATAATAGCTTGGTTACGCATCATAGAGCGTTTATGAGCTGGATTTAAATTTAATTTTTTTCTGCCATTTTGATGATTCATAGCTATTCCTTATCAATCAACTTTCTTAATTCAGCCTCTTTGACATTCATGCCAAAGGAAAGACCAAACGATTTCATGCCTTCTTTGACTTCGTCATAAGATTTGCGACCGAAATTCTTAATTTTTAATACGTCATCTTCTGTCAAATTAACCAAATCGATAATTCGCTTAATGCCTGCATTGATAAGACAATTATGAGCACGCACTGAAAACTCAAGCGCATTAATAGGCTTTAATAAAAGCTCTACTGAAACGCCCTTGTAACGAATATCTTGTGTCTCAGGCTTTAACTCTTGTTTACCTTCAACAACCGGACGGGAAATCTCATTAAATGGAATTTCAGGAGCGGCTAAGAAATGCTCAAGTTGTGAACGAACAACAGAAACAGCATAACGAACTACTTCAAGTGGCGATTCTGTACCATCTGTAGCGATTTGAAGTAACAGTTTATCATAATCAATAGAGGTACCTACACGAGTTTTTTCAACATCGTAACTTACCTTACGCACTGGAGAGAACATAGCATCGATATAAATTCGATTGTCTTCTTGAAGCGCTTTACCTGCTGGCCATTTAGCGGCCTGGTAACCACGACCAGATTCAACAAAGAACACCATATCTAACACGCCGCCTTGTGCAACATGAGCGATAATATGGTCTTTATTAATGAGTTCTAAATGTTCATCAGCTTGTATGTCTGCAACAGTAGCCACACCTTCACCTGAAACAAGAAGTTTCATAGTGCCAGGTTGACCAGTTTTATTTTTTATAACAATTTCTTTGCAGTTTAAAACAATCTGAACCACATCTTCAACTACACCAGAAACTGAAGAAAACTCATTGTTTACGCCTTTAATAATAACTGACGTAACTGCTGATCCTTCTACAGCACCAAGTAATGTACGTCTGAGTGCATTACCCATAGTCGTACCAAAACCTGGCTCTAGTGGTTCTACCACAAGCTCACCAAACGTTGCTGACAACGTCTGCTTATTCCACGCAAGCTGCGGAATAGTAAGTGATTGATATTCTTTTTTTTGCATGTATACCCCTCTATATCTTTACTAACCTATTACTTGGAGTACAACTCAACAATGAGATACTCTTCGATTGGAACTTGAATATCTGTACGAACCGGCATACGCAATATGTTTCCTGAACGCGCTTTTTTATCCAGCTCGAGCCAATCTGGCACTTTAACTCCTGATGCCAAACGCTTTTCAACAACCGTCTCCATAAAAACTGGATGTTTTTCAATAGCAGGAGAAAGAGAAACCACATCATTAATTTGAGTTAAATATGATGGAGAGTAAACTTTTTTACCATTTACTAAAATATGTCCATGAACAACAATTTGACGCGCTTGAGCACGTGTTGCTGCAAATTTAAGACGAAATACCACGTTATCAAGGCGTCTTTCAAGCAAGCTTAAAAGTAACTGCCCTGGAGCTTCTTTACTAGAAGATGCAATTGCGTAGAACTTTCTGAATTGACGTTCACGCATCCCGTACATTTCTTTAACTTTTTGTTTTTCATCAAGCTGTTTGCCATACTCGGTAGTTTTTTTGCCTCTTTTAGGAGCAGTTTCTACAGGAGCTTTACTTCCTCTTTCTGGCCTTGCTTGTGGTGATCTTTTTTCCATATGTAAGTTTATACTTTCATTTCTCGATAATAACTATACACGTCGTTTTTTAGGACGACGACATCCGTTGTGTGGAAGTGGAGTAACATCTCGTAAAACAGAGATATTAAATCCAGAAGATTGGAGTGCTCGGACTACCGAATCTCTTCCTGCACCTGGTCCTTGAAGATTAACTTCAAGCTGTCTAATACCAAGGCCACTCATTTCTTTAGCAAATGTTGATCCAATTTGTGAGGCTACAAAAGGAGTACCCTTACGAGCACCTTTATAACCTAACTTTCCTGAGCTGGAGCGCAACAATACATCGCCGTCAACTGTCGTAACAGTAACAAGCGTATTATTAAATGAAGACTTCACATGCACAACAGCAGAATCTACTTGTCTTTTATTTTTTTTAGTTTTTTTCTTGTAACTCATCTGATACCTAAGGGACTTTGATTACTTATTTTTTAGTAACTTTACGTTTAAGCGCAACAATTGAACCTGCTTTACGAGGACCCTTACGAGTACGCGCGTTAGTCTTAGTTCTTTGCCCGCGAACAGGTAAAGATCTTTTGTGACGAAGTCCACGATATGAACCGATATCCTGAAGTCTTTTAATATCAGCCTTGATTTCTTTACGTAAATCACCTTCGATCATGTACGCGCTAGTCACTTCTTTTTGAAGTGTAGCTACTTCTTGATCAGTTAAATCTTTAACGCGTGTATCAAGATTGATATGTAATTTATTTAAAATATCACGTGAACGCTTTAAACCAATACCAAACAAGTAGGTAAGTCCATATTCGATTCGTTTTTCTCGCGGTAGGTTAACACCTTCGATTCTTGCCATAATATCCTTCTAACCTTGACGTTGCTTATGTCTAGGATTTTTTTTACAAATAACGCGAACCACGCCATCACGCTTAATAGTTCTGCAATCACGACAAATTGCCGTTACTGATGTTCGTACTTTCATTGAAATACCTTTATATAAATCTGCAATAATTACTTATTATGCCTTATATCTTAAAACAATTCTACCCCGTGTAAGATCATAGGGGGATAACTCCATCGCAACCCTATCTCCAGGGAGCATACGTATACCATTCATGCGCATCCGTCCAGAAGCGTGCCCCAGTACCATATGACCGCCTTCAACTTCCACGCGGAACATATCGTTAGGCAAAGTATCACGAACGATGCCATCTATAGTTATAATATCATCTTTTTGCTTTTTTTTCATCATCAATTTTACTCTTATAATCTAGTAGTAATTTCAGGTCCATGGTCTGTCACAATAACCGTATCTTCAACATGCGCTGCCAATGAGCCATCTGCTGTTCTGGCAGTCCATTTATCATCATCCATAGTTATGGCATATCCGCCAAGGGTAATCATCGGTTCCAGGGCAAATGCCATGCCAACTTCAATGAGCGGTCCCTTACCAGGTGCTCCAAAATTGACTATTTCAGGTTCCTCATGCATTTTTTTACCAATTCCATGACCGGCAAAATCACGTACAACTCCAAATCCCTGGGCTTCTACCGTACTTTGTATAGCAAAAGAAATGTCTGATATACGATTTCCGACACGAATTTTATCGATTCCCGCATCTAATGATTCATATGCAGTTTTTACCAACAGAATAGCCTCATCTGATAAAGCTTCACCGACAAAATATGAACGGGCCATATCTGCGCAATAACCATTATAAGATGCACAGATATCAACTTTAACAAGATCACCCTCTTTAAGAAGCTTCTGTCCGCTAGGAATACCATGTACGATAACATCGTTAACAGAAATACAGGCTGCTGCAGGAAATGGGGGATATCCATATCCCTTGCATTGAGAGTATAACCCTGATGCTAACAACCGTTTTTCAATAAAAGCATCAAGCTCGAGAGTAGAAACTCCCACGCATAATTGCCCAGGAATTTCCTGAAAAACAGAAGCGAGTCGCTTGCCAGCTTCGCGCATGATAGAAAATGCATGGTTATTTTTTCTCAAAATCATGCCCATTTTCCCGTAGATTCAATAAATGCCTTGAAAACGTTATCGAGTGGCAATTCAACATTAAGGTCAATAACTTTACGTGAAGAGTTTCGATAATACTCTAAAAGATCATCAGCAAATCTGTGATACGTTTTTAGACGTTCAAAAACAACCTCACTTTTATCATCTATGCGCTGAACCACAAAAGAGCCGCATTCCTGACAGATAAGCTCTTTTGAATCGTCCGTCGGTGAAATAGAGTAGACAACCTGGCATGCGTCATTTTGACACACAAAACGTGTTTTTAAACGATTAATCACTCGATCATCATTAATATTCATAGAAACAATAGTAACCGATGAATTATTAAAGGTATCCTGAGCGAATAAATAATCTAAAGCGCGTGCCTGAGCTACTGTGCGAGGAAATCCATCAAGAATAATCCCAGAAGATGATTCAGTAGCCTCTTGAATCCAAGAAGCTACCATATCTATCATAAGTTCATCATCGATCAATTTACCCGATTTAATTGCATGATCAATTTTCATGCCGATATCGGTCATGCGTGCAATATGTTGCCGCATAAATTACCGGTTGATAAATGGGCCCAACCAAGATTTTTCTTACATAAGTAAGAAAGTGAGCCTTTACCAGAACCTGGAGGACCTATAAAAATGTATATATCTTTAACAGATTTCACCGAGCTGCCCTAGATTTAATACGACTACCTGACGTTAAAAAGCCTGCATAGTTGCTTTCAAGAAGATATGCTTCTAATTGCGAACTTAATTCTAATCCAACGCCAACAACAATTAATAACGATGTTCCACCAAGCACAAATGGCATATAGACTACTGCTTGCAAAATATTTGGCAACAATGCTAAACAGGCTAAATAAATGGCACCCACAAGACCTAAACGAGTTAAAATCTTATCAAGTTCATCTGCCGTTTGTTTACCTGGACGAATACCTGGAATAAAGCCACCATTCTTTTTCAAGTTTTGTGATAGTTCATTTGGATCGAAAATGATCGATGTATACACAAACGTAAACACAATAATGAGAATAAAGGTCAAGATATTATACATGACACCACCACGAGAAAGATCTGTGGCCAATGAACTTAACGCATCCCAATTAAAATAGTTAGCTAAAAAGCTAAAAATTGCAGAAGGTATGCTTAAGATCGTTGATGCAAAAATCGCTGGCATAACACCTACGTTATTGATCTTAAAAGGTATATAGGTACTTTGCCCACCATATACACGTTGACCAACAACACGACGTGCATAATGCACAGGGATCTTTCTCTCGCCTTTTTCTAAATAAACAATTGCAGCAGCAACTGCAATAAAGAAGGCTAAAATACCAAGGGCCACTAACAGTGCATGTTCCTTCTCTGAACTTGAATGATCGTTCTTAAAACGTCTTGTGGAAATGCTGAAACTATACCTGCAAAGATAAGCATAGAACTTCCATTACCAAGGCCATATAAAGAAATCTGTTCACCAAGCCACATCACAAACATGGCACCAGTTGTAAGACACATGACAAAAAAGAGTTTAAACCCAATACCTGGCGTTAATACAAGATTATATGTCGTAAGATAGGTTAAAAGACCTGAACTGTAGACAATGCCAAGAATAAGAGTTAAATAGCGGGTATACTGATTAATAATTCGTCGGCCATATTCACCTTCTTTTGAAAGGACTTCAAGCTGCGGAATTGCCATAGAAGCAAACTGCATAACCAGCGAAGCGACGATATATGGACTAATACCGAGAGCAAAAAGTGCACACTGTTGTAATGCTCCTCCTGAAAAGGTATTGAGATAACTTAAAAATCCACCAACAAAATTAGATGATTTCATAGTTTCGGCAAGAAGATCAATATTGATCCCTGAAACTGGAATAAAAACACCAATTCGATAAATTATGAGTACCGTTAGAGTAAAAAACAATTTACGGCTTAACTCAGGAATTTTAAAAATATTCCAAAAATTATTAAACAGAACCACAGTATTACTTCTCCTTGTTTACGTGCACGAGGCCACCGGCCTGCACTATCTGTCCCTGCGCTGATTTACTAATAAAATCGGTGTGAAGCGTTAATTTTTTATCAACAGTTCCTGATGATAAAACCTTAACTAAAGAACCTTTTCGACCTCTAATGAGACCGACTTCAATCAAAGATTCTCTAGTAACTACCGCACCGTTTTCAAATATTTCATGAATATCTGCTAATTGTACAATTTCAATTTCTTTTTGAAACATCGTATTGTTAAATCCGCGCTTAGGAAGACGACGAGTTAAGGGCATTTGACCGCCTTCAAACAAGATCCCTAAATTAGCGCCAGAACGTCCTTTTTGGCCTTTATTACCACGACCAGATGTTCCGCCGCGACTTCCACCGCGGCCAATACGTTTTCTATCTTTTCCAGCTGAAGGTAAATTATGCAACATGAGCTGATTCCCCTTTGGTGATTGCTTTTATTGTTTTACCACGAAGTTTAGCAATATGTGCAGCACTACGACATTTAGCAAGAGCATTTAATGTCGCTTTAACCACGTTTTGTGGTGAACGTGAAGGTCCAAGCGTTTTGGCAAGAACATCTTTCACACCCAATGCTAACATAACAGCACGAACAGATTTACCCGCAATAAGTCCAGTTCCTTTGTACGCAGAGCGTAAAAGAACATTAGTTGCACCATGACGTCCTTGAACATCGTAAGGTAAGGTATTTTCGCGAACGGAAATACCGATCAAGCTTTTACGTGCAAGAGCTGTAGCTTTAGAAATAGCTGCAGAAACTTCACGTCCTTTACCTTGACCACAACCAACTGCACCTTGTTGATTTCCTGAAACAACAAATGCTGAAAAAGAGAATCTTTTTCCGCCTTTAGTTACTTTTGTAACACGTCGAACACTGACAACAGTATCGACAAATTGAATTTCTGACATATGTATATCCTTAATCATTATACTTTAAGCCCGCCAGCACGAAGACCCTCTGCTAACGATTTAACACGACCGTGATACAGAAATGGTCCGCGGTCAAAAGTTACTTGTTCAACACCTTGGCTTAAAGCTTTTTTAGCTAGTTCAAGGCCAACTGTGTGAGCAACATCTTTTTTGCTGCCCGCAACTTTTTTAAGTTCTACAGATGATGCACTCACTAAAGTTTTTTGCTGAGCATCATCAATGACTTGCGCATAAATATGATTAAGACTTCTAAAAACCGATACGCGCGGTGTTGAAGAAGACAATCGAGAACGAACACGTAATTTACGACGTCGAACTTGATTTTTTAATTTTCTTAAAATAGACACGTTATAACTCCAAAATTCTCATTATGCTGATTTAGCTTTACCAGCTTTACGTCTTATAACTTCGCCTACATATTGAATTCCGGTGCCTTTGTAAGGCTCTGGAAGACGCAATGCGCGAATTTTGCTACATACAAGGCCCAAAAGTTCTTTGTCTGATGAACGACATGTAAGCAGCTGACCTGTTTTATCAATTTCAACAGTGACTGCAGCCGGTAGATCAAAATCAATCTTATGACTATAACCAAGGGAAAATTGTAATTTGGCGCCTTGCGCTACGGCTTTAAAACCAAGGCCTACAATACGAATTTGTTTTTCAAATCCGGTATGAGCGCCAATAATTTTATTAGCAAGAAGAGCACGACTTAGTCCCCATATACGGTTAGTATCTGAAGTTTTACGCGTAGCTGTAATAACCAACTGAGAATCAATGACCTCAGCTTTTAAAAGGTCAGGCAACGTATAAGTTCCTGCCATTTTTTTACCTTTAAATGAAATATCATTACCCTGTATGTCAACAGTAAGTCCTGATATATCTATAGGTTTTCTACCAATTTTTGACATAGTCCACCCCTTACCAAACGGTACAAATTACTTCACCACCAACATTAAGCTTTTCAGCCTTCTTGTTAGTTACAACGCCACGAGGGGTTGTTAAAATGGCAATCCCAAGCCCACCAATAACTGGTTCTAGTGAGGAAACGCCTTTATAAACGCGTCTACTAGGCTTGCTTACCCGAGTAATTTCGTGAATTGTTGACTCTCCATCAACATATTTAAGCACAACCTTAAGACTTTTGTGGGCCCCATCGCCTTCGATTCCGAAGTCACAAATAAAACCCTCATCTTTTAAGATTGAGGCTATTTGATACTTGAGATTCGAATAGGGTGCCTTAACATCTGGCAATGACGCCATGATGCCATTACGAATAATGGTTATAAAATTACCAATTGTATCAATCGACATCGACTATCCTTATAACAGTTTACCAAGGTAACCAGGTTACCAACTTGCTTTTTTTACACCTGGCAATACGCCATTTGATGCAAATTCTCTAAAACATAAACGTGAAAGCTTGAAAAAGCCAATATAACCACGTGGTCTACCTGAAAGCTCGCAACGATTTCTAATGCGTGTTGCACTCGAACTACGAGGCAAACGAGCTAGTTGTTTTTGCGCTTTCAGTTTTTCTTCGTACGTTGTTTTTGGGCTTTGAACAATGGCTACAAGTTTTTTACGCTGTTCTGCGTAACGTGCAACGAGTTCTTTCTTTTTGTTGTTATTAACAACTAATGCTTTTCTTGCCATATCTTTACGTTACCTTATTTCTTTTTAAACGGCATACCGAATTGCTTTAAGAGCGCAAATCCTTGCTCGTCATTAATTGCAGAAGTATGAATAGTAATATTCATTCCGTGTGTTTTATCAGCACCATTATCTTCTGCTTCAGGGAAAATAATCCACTCTTTAACGCCGAGGTTATAGTTACCACGACCATCAAGCTTTTTAGTTACACCCTGAAAATCACGTACGCGTGGAAGAGCGATATTAATAAGTTCATCAAGGAACTCATACATCTTCTTATTACGCAATGTAACGCACACACCAAGTTTCATACCCTCACGGATTTTAAAACCAGCGATAGACTTCTTACATATTGTTTCGATAGGTGCTTGCTTAGTAATGACAGAAAGTTTTTTCTTAACTTTTTGTAACTCTTTACTATCAGTTACCGCTTCTTTAACACCCACATTAACTACAATCTTATTAATTCTTGGAACTTCCATGATATTTTTAAGATTAAGTTCTTTTTGTAATGCAGGGCGTATTTTTTTATTATATTCTTCTTTTAATCTGATCATAATTTGCCCGCTTATAAGACTTCGTGCGTACCTGTAGAAATACGCTCTTTATGTCCATTTTCTAATTGTTTAATCTGAACACGTGTAGCTTTTCCTGTTGAAGGAACAACCGGCATAACATTAGAAATATGCACATATCCTTCTTCTTTTTTAATAGAAGAAGTTTCACCTTGGCGTTTAGCCTTAACATGGCGTACAACAATAGCAATACCACGAACCTTTACACGGTCATGTTTAAGATCAAGTTCAATAACTTGTCCTGTTTTGCCTTTGTCTTTACCTGTTGTAACTATCACCGTGTCATTTTGTTTAATACGAAACATGCTGATCCTTATACAACTTCAGGTGCTAATGACAATATTTTTGAAAACTTATCTTTACCCTTAGTACGTAATTCACGTGCTATAGGGCCAAAGATACGTGTACCAACTGGCGTTGCATCATCAACAGATTTAATAATTACGCCTGCATTTTCACCAAATGCGATATAACTACCATCTGCACGACGTTGTTCTTTTACTGTGCGAACGATGACAACCGTTACTTTGTCTTTCTTTTTTACCGTTGCGCCAGGAGTTGCTTCCTTGACTGCACAGATAACAATATCACCAAGACCAGCGTCTTTTAAGCCAGTACTTCCTACAAGATGAAATACCTGCATTAATTTCGCACCGGAATTGTCAGCAACTTCTAAAAAAGTCTCTTTTTGAATAGTAGACATAACAATTTCCTTACTTGCTCACGATATCTGCTAAGTACATATACTTAGTTTTAGAAACAGGACGCCCTTCGTAGATATCAACGTTATCACCTTGACGTGCACGTTGTTCTTCGTCGTGAACTTTATATTTTTTTATCGAACGCATTACCTTTGCAAGGCGTGGGTGCATGAAAGTTCTTTCAACTTCAACCACGATGGTCTTGTTCATCTTTGCAGATACAACTTTTCCACGTATTGTCGATTTTTTTTCTGTATTTTCTGCCATAGTCTTACGCTTGTGTTTCGCGCGCTAAATCGCGCTCTTTTTGATTTAAATACGTTAATCCACGAGCAATCGCACTTTTTAGCATTCTTTGGTCAGAAGCAAAAGATTTTACATGTCCTGTTGTTGATTTAAGACGAAGCTGAAAAAGCTCGTGGCGTAAACCATCTACAGCAACAAGCAGTTGCTCGGCATTCATGTTTTTCATTTCTTGCGATAACGCTTTATTGTTTTTCATTTGTTACCACTTGTTCAATTACCGGCTGTGCTACCGATGGTGCTACAGGTTGTACAACAGCTTCTCGTTTAACAATTTTAGTCTTCATAGGAAGCTTATATTGCGCTTGTTTAAGAACATCTTTAGCTTCAGCTTCGCTCAAGCCAGACACTTCACAAACAATACGATCACGTTTTACAACACTTACCCAAAACTCAACGTTACCCTTACCTTTACCCATACGAGTTTCAGCAGGCTTTTTAGAAACAGGTTTGTCGGGAAAGACACGTAGAAACATTTTGCCAACTTTTTTCAACTTACGTGAAATAGTTACGCGCATTGCTTCAATTTGAGCAGCTGTAAGCCATACTGGTTCAAGAGCCTGAAGGCCATAGTCACCAAACATAACATCACGAGCGCCCTTGGATCTTCCTTTACGAGTCCCTCGTTGAACTTTTCTATATTTTATTTTTTTTGGCATTAACATAAGATATCCTTAAACTACGGGGTATTCGCCTTTACAGATCCAAACTTTAACACCAATGATACCGTAGGTAGTTAATGCTCGAGCAGTTCCGTAATCGATATCTGCACGCAAGGTATGTAATGGGGTTGATCCAATACGGATCCACTCATCACGTGCAATCTCTGCACCACCAAGACGTCCTGCAACGCGAATTTTAACACCCTTAGCACCACTTCTTAATGCTGAAGAAGCTGCTTTTTTCATAACTTTCTTAAAGCTTGCGCGCTTTTCAAGATCTTGAGCGATCTTTTTAGCTACAACATGTGCATCAAGTTCAGGAGTTTTAATCTCTTGTACTGAAACTTCGATATTGTCTCGTTTTAAAAGCTGAGCAAGGCCTCTACGCAAGTTATCAATTTCTTGCCCTTTTTTCCCGATTACAACACCAGGACGAGCGGCATGAACAACAACTTTGAAGCTGCTCCCTGTTTTTTCTATTTCCGTTTTAGAAATATCAGCATCAGGAAGCATTTTTTCTAAATACTTACGAACAGCCAAATCTTCAAAGAAGAATTTCGCATATGAATCACGTGCAAACCAACGTGAATCCCAATCGCGATATACGCCAATTCTAAACCCTATTGGGTTAACCTTTTGTCCCACACTAAGCCTCTTTAGATTCTAAAACAATCTTCATATGACATAACCGCTTGCGTTGAGGATTTGCTCGACCTTGAGCGCCAGGTTTAAAATAGCGATGTATCGGTCCTTGGTCCACGCAAATCTCTTTAATAACGAGATTTTCCGGTTCAATATTTTTAAGATTCTTTGCATTCGCAAGAACTGAATCAAGTACCTTCGACACAACTTCTGAACGCTGTGAGCGATAAGTACGCAACCAATTAATGGCATAGAGGGCATTTTTGCCACGTACGACATCAACTAGAGGACGCAGTTTATAGGGCGAATACGAAAGATAACGTGCTTTTGCTGTAAATTCCATTATTTATACCTTATTATGTTTACTTATCAGTGTATATAAATTACTTCTTTTCAGCAACCGCGGCTTTACGCTGACCACTATGCAACCTGAATGTTCTGGTCGGCACAAATTCACCTAATTTATGGCCAACCATATTTTCCGTAACATACACTGCAACATGTTTTTTGCCATCATGAACGGCAAAAGTAATCCCAACAAAATCAGGAAGTACTGTGCTCGAACGGCACCATGTCTTAATTGCCTCTCTTTTGCCACTTTGCTTAAGACGGCTTACTTTTTCAAGTAAGCTACTTGCAACAAATGGACCTTTTCTTGAGGATCTTGTCATAAAATTTTACCTTTTAAATCCTGTTATGGTCTTCTACGTTTCAAAATAAGCGGATTTTTACGCTTTCTTGTACGTGTACCTTTAGCACCTTTACCAGTCGGACTTACTGGATGTGATCCAGATTTAGAACGACCTTCACCACCACCGTGTGGGTGATCAACCGGGTTCATAGCCATACCACGAACGGTAGGACGAATCCCTTTACGACGTGTTCTGCCAGCTTTACCGATCGAAATATTCTTTTGATCAGCGTTACCAAGAACACCGATGGTTGCCCAACAATCGAGATGAATCATACGAATTTCACCAGATGGCATTTTTACGGTTGCATAATCATCCGCTTTAGCCATAAGCTGACATGATGTTCCAGCGCTTCGAGCAAGTTTTCCACCTGTACCAGGAGTCATTTCAATATTATGAACCATGAAACCGACTGGAATAGAACGTAATGGTAAAGCATTTCCTACTTTAGCTTCCACTTCTTTACCTGATATAACCGTTGAACCAACTTTTATATCTTGAGGTAAGAGCATGTAGCTTTTTGAACCATTGGCATAGACTACAAGTCCGATTCTTACGTTACGGTTCGGATCATATTCAACGGTAGTAACTTTACCAGGAATATCATGTTGATCTCTTTTGAAATCAATAAGACGATATTTCTGAAGGGCGCCACCACCACGATGTCTGACCGTGATTCTTCCATAAGCATTTCGACCGCCGTGCTTACGCAATCCAATCACCAAAGATTTTTCTGGTGTTGATGTGGTAATATCACTTGAGTCTAAATACGTTTGAAAACGTAATGAAGCATTTCTAGGTTTACGTGTAACAATAGCCATTATTCACCACCCTTTGCTGATTCAACTGAACCGGCATCAGAAGATGTCCAATTCATAATATCAATTGATTGGCCTTCTTTAAGAGTTACATACGCTTTTTTTCGTGTCTTGCCTTGAAATACATGGCGTCCAGAACGTTTGAATTTTCCTTTAGACACAACAATACGAATCTTATCAGCCGTTACGTTAAACAATTCTCTAAGTGCCTGTGCAATCAATGGCTTGTTAGCCTGTGGGTGTACTTCAAGAACCAACTGATTAAACTGTTGGTTAAGGCGATACACTTTATTAGATATGCGTGGGCCCTTAATGATGTTATAGATACTTAACTCCATAAGCCGACCATTTCTTTAAATAAATCGCTATCTTTTGCTAAGAACATCCAATGGTCGCCATGCGCTAATGTAAACGCATTTGGTTGATCAAAAAAGATCATCGAAACATTTGGAATATTAGCAAATGATGCTTGTGTTATAAAATCATACGTTGAAACGAAAAGCACCACTTTTTTATCTGCAAGTCCTGCTTGTTTTAAAGCAGTATATGCTAAAGCTGTTTTCGGTCTTTCATCAGCCGACCAATTCAACGAAATTACATTTTGAGCTTCAAGTTTAGACCACAATAAATCTGCAAAAACTTCTCTTTTGTGGTTTTTTGTAACTTTAAGCGTTCTTACACGTTCTTGTGGCCCGAAAATTACGCCACCTTTACGCCAAAGCGGTGAACGTGGACTTCCAGCACGAGCACGACCTGTTCCTTTTTGTTTCCACGGTTTTTTGTTGGAAAAAGAAACTTCTGATCGATCCTTACATGCTACAGTACCTTGACGCCAATTTTGCATCAATGCACGAATATACTGTGCAAGGGCTTTAGTATTGGCAGTAGTTTCAGTACGAGCTGAAAGTTCTAAATCTGCTGGTGTAAGTACCGTTTTAATTACCTGCGTCATTAATTATCCCCACGTTTTTTAAGATAAACGAGTGACCCGGATTTTCCTGGGACTGAACCTTTAACAAGCACAATGCGCGCTTGTGGTTCAATTTGAACAACTTCAAGATTTTTAATCATGCAGCGGTCTACACCCATATGTCCTGGCATACGTTTATTTTTCATAACACGACCCTGGCTTCTCATGAATCCAAGAGATCCCCCTTTACGACCAAGCTTGCTACCATGACTGGCAACACCGCCGGTAAAGCCGTGTCGTTTCACGCCGCCCTGAAAACCACGTCCGATGGAGACACCAACTACATCAACATTATCACCTTTAGTGATAAATTCGTTGATATTGAAAGCGCTACCAATCTGAAGATCTTGGTCAGATCTTCAGCCAAACGTACTTCTTTGCGTACGCTAAAATATTTTTGTGGTTCTTCCATCCATGAAGATGCGAACTCACTCGATTCAAATCGCTTTTTCACGCATCCAAGCTGCACAGCGCTGTATCCATCTTTTTGTGCGGTTTTGACTTGCGTTACAACCCAACGTGCTAGATCGATAACAGTTACTGGCACCACTTTATGATCATCGGAAAAAACCTGGGTCATTCCAATTTTTGTACCCCAGAAACCATTGATCATTACATGACCTTTCATACTTATTTAATTTCCACATCTACACCAGAAGATATGCTCAATTTCATAAGAGCATCCATCGTCTGATCTGACGGTGAAACAATATCTAAAATTCTACGATGCGTAGTAATATCAAATTGCTCACGAGATTTTTTATCGATATGCGGTGAACGCAACACGGTAAAAAATTTCCATTGATTCGGAAGCGGAACAGGTTGCACAACATGCGACCCTGTCCGTTTAACCGTCAAGACAATTTGTCTAACCGCTTTATCAAGCAAATGATGATCGTAAGATTTTAATGTTAAACGAATTTTTTGCTTTTTCATCAATCATTATCCATTCGATTAATCTAAAATCTCAGTAACAACACCGGAACCAACCGTTCTGCCACCTTCACGAATTGCAAAGCGTCCATCTTTTTCCATTGCAATAGGCGTAATAAGTTCAACACTCAAGTTAACGTCATCGCCTGGCATAACCATTTCACGACCTTCAGGAAGTGTTACAACACCAGTAACGTCTGTCGTTCTGAAGTAGAATTGTGGACGGTAACCATTAAAGAATGGAGAGTGGCGTCCGCCTTCATCTTTAGAAAGAACATACACTTGGCATTTGAACTTTTTATGCGGTTTAACAGAACCTGATTTAGCAAGAACCATACCACGTTCAATTTCTTCTTTTTTCGTACCACGAAGAAGAATACCAACGTTATCACCAGCTTCACCATGTTCCAATGTTTTACGGAACATTTCAATACCAGTAACCGTTGTTTTAGCATGTGATCCAAGACCAATAATTTCGATCTCTTCACCCACTTTAATACGACCACGTTCAATACGGACCCGTAGCAACAGTACCACGGCCAGCAATTGAGAACACGCCTTCAACAGCCATCAAGAATGGTTTGTCAACTTCACGTGTAGGAGCTGGGATGTAGGTATCCAATGCTTCCATCAATTTATCGATTGCTTGTGAACCAAGTTCACCTTTATCGCCTTGTAATGCTTTTAATGCAGAACCGCGGATAATAGGGATTTTATCGCCTGGGAAGTCATATTTCAAGAAGATCACGAATTTCTTCTTCAACCATGTCAACCATGTCTGTGTCATCAACCATGTCAACTTTGTTCAAGAAGACAACAAGTGATGGAACACCAACGTTTTTAGCAAGAAGAATATGTTCACGAGTTTGAGGCATCGCACCATCTGCTGCAGATACCACCAAGATCGCGCCATCCATCTGTGCCGCACCGGTGATCATGTTTTTAACATAGTCAGCGTGACCAGGACAGTCAATATGCGCGTAGTGACGATTTGCTGTTTCATATTCAATGTGTGAAATAGCAATAGTAATACCACGTGCTTTTTCTTCTGGTGCTTTATCAATTTCATCAAATGGTTTAGCTTCAGCAAGACCTTTACTTGCTAATGTCGTTGCAATAGCAGCGGTCAATGTCGTTTTGCCATGGTCAACGTGACCAATCGTTCCGACGTTCAAGTGAGGCTTTTTACGTTCAAAAACGCCTTTTGCCATAGTATCTCCTAACAACCTATATAATTAAATACTCGTATCTCTATAACTTCTATATCTTATTCGCACTCAAAATCTGCTCTTGAGCCGATTTAGGAACTTCTCGGTAACATTTGAATTCCATTGAATAACTTGCACGACCTTTAGTCATAGAACGCAGTTGCGTTGCATAACCAAACATCTCTGCTAGGGAACTTCTGCATGATAACCTGAGTACCGCCTTTGCCTTCCATACCCAATATACGGCCACGACGGGAATTTAAATCTCCCATTACGTCACCCATATAATCTTCTGGAGTGTCTACTTCAACCTGCATTATCGGTTCAAGCAAACATGGATCAGCTTTCTTCATACCATCTTTAAAGGCCATACGATGCAGCAACTTTAAACGCGAGCTCAGAAGAGTCAACATCATGATAAGAACCATCTTTAAGCGTTGCTTTAAAGTCTACTACCGGGAATCCACCTAACACACCAGAATTATGTGCGTCTTCAAGACCCTTTTCAACCCCTGGAATAAATTCACGAGGAATTGTTCCACCAACAACACCGTTTACAAATTCATACCCTTTACCACGCTCTAATGGTTCAAACAGAATCCAAACGTGACCATATTGACCTTTACCACCAGATTGCTTAATATACTTACCTTCAACCTCAATAGGTTTTTGGATAGTTTCTTTAAATGCAACTTGTAGCTTACCCTGAGTAACTTCAACTTTATGTTCACGTTTCAGGCGATCAACAATAATCTCAAGATGAAACTCACCCATACCACGAATAACCGTTTGAGATGTTTCTTTATTAAAAGAAAATTGGAATGATGGATCTTCTTGCATCAGTTTACGTAAGCCAACACCCATTTTTTCATAATCAGCTTTTTGTTTTGGTTCAACTGACGCTGAAATAACTGGATCTGGGATATCGATTTTTTCAAGTAAAATTGGATGACTTTCATCACACAATGTATCACCAGTTATTGCTTCTTTTAAACCAACAACCGCACCAATATCACCAGCACGAAGTTCAGGAATCTCTTCACGCTTATTAGCATGCATTCTTAACCAAACGGCTTACACGCTCTTTAGCGCCTTTGGTAGCATTATAGACATATGAACCAGATTTAAACGTCCCTGAATAAACACGAACGAAACTTAAAACACCAACAAATGGATCGGTCATAATTTTAAATGCCAAACCGCAAAATGGCGCTTCTGGAGATAGTTATACGTTCTTCAACTTTATCAGTATCGCGGAACAATACCAGAAACTGGTGGAATATCCAGTGGCGATGGTAAATAATCAACAACCGCATCAAGCGCAAGCTGAACGCCTTTATTTTTAAATGCCGTACCACAGAAAGCGGGAATCAACTTTACGATCAATAATTCCCTTACGCAAAGCAGCCTTAATTTCTTCAATGGTAATAGGCTCTTCGTTAAGAAATTTTTCTGCAAGCGCATCATCAACTTCTGCCGCTTTTTCAACAATTTTTGCGAATGCTCTTCGACCTGCGCTTTATATTCTTCAGGAACATCCAGGCCAAGCAAGGATGTTACCCATCTCGCCACTAAATGTTGCCATCTTTTTGAGTAAGAACATCGATGATTCCCGTAAAATTTTCAGATTGACCAACAGGAATCTGCATAGCAACAGCATTTGCATGTAATTTATTATTAATATCATTAACGACACGGAAATAATCTGCGCCAATACGATCTAAGTTTGTTAACAAAGATAATACGTGGAACCTTATAACGATTTGCTTGACGCCACACTGTTTCAGATTGTGGCTGAACGCCGCCAACACCACAAAACACCGCAACAACACCATCAAGAACACGCAACGATCGTACCAACTTCAATGGTAAAGTCTACGTGGCCCGGAGTATCAATAATGTTGATTTGGTAATTTTTCCAAGCGCAGATATAGCAGCTGAGGTAATAGTAATACCACGCTCATTTTCTTGCTCCATCCAGTCCATGATGTTGTTTCACCTTCATGAACTTCACCGATCTTATGAGAAACACCCGTATAGAAAAGAATACGCTCAGTAAACGTTGTCTTTCCTGCATCGATATGAGCTGCAATACCTATATTTCTATATCTATCTAATGGGATACTCATAAACGTACTTCCCTTTCATTACCAAGATAAGTGTGAAAATGCGCGGTTGGCTTCTGCCATTTTATGCACATCAAGTTTTTTCTTCATGGCGTTACCACGACCTTCATATGCATCAAATAGTTCATGAGCCAAACGTTCACCCATAGTTTTATCAGCACGGCTTGCTGCAGCTGCAATAAGCCAACGGATAGCCAAAGATCTGCCACGGTGTGCAGTTACTTCTGTAGGGATTTGATAAACACTTCCGCCAACGCGACGTGGGCGAACTTCAATTGCTGGGATAATTTGTTCAAGCGCGTGAGCAAACATATGTAATGCTTTTTCATGATCGCCTGAATTTTTTTTAGTCAGAATATCTAATGCATCGTAGACAATAGTACGAGCGGCATTTTTCTTACCACGCCACATAACAATGTTAATAAACTTTTGAACAATCTCGTGAACCATAACGAGCATCTGGTTCAATTTCTCTGATAAAATTTACGGATTTACGACGTGGCATACTGTATACCTTACTTTATTTGCTTTTGGACGTTTAGCACCATACAATGAACGACCTTGACGGCGTTTATCAACACCAGCACAGTCAAGCGCTCCACGTATGATATGATATTTAACACCAGGTAAATCTTTTACCCTACCACCGCGTACTAAGACAACGGAGTGTTCTTGAAGATTATGGCCTTCACCACCAATGTAAGCGGTTACTTCGATGCCAGTTGATAACTTAACACGAGCAACTTTACGTAATGCAGAGTTTGGTTTTTTCGGTGTTTGAGTAAACACACGAGTACAAACGCCACGTGCCTGAGGACTGCCCTTGAGTGCAGGGCTTTTTGATTTATAGCGCGGTTTAACACGCTCTTGGCGAACAAGCTGATTAATTGTAGGCATAGTTCTATATATCCATACGTTTTAACGGTGTAATTAATAATTTTTCTACTGTAAATTAAGGTAGACGCTTCCTTTAATTGTAGCTTTTTTACTAATTTTTTCAAGTGGTCAATTTTAACAAGCTCATGGATGACTTCCCGGAGCTACCCCGGTCGGGTGTAAAAGTGCTATTTTTATGGTAGGCTTATTCTCATAAAATATTTATTATATATCTCAATCAGGAGTATTCATGCAACTTTCTGCTCTTATTATGTATCTACCTTTTATCTTAACCGGTGCTTTAGGGTTTGGGTTTCTTGTTGGCTTTCACGAACTAGGCCACTTTCTTTTTTGCAAGCTCTTTGGGGTAAAGACCCCTTCTTTTTCAATCGGCTTTGGTCCACAATTACTAAAAAAGAAACTAGGCGACACGGTCTTCACACTTTCTGCCCTGCCTTTTGGTGGGTATGTTGAGATTGCAGGCTCTGAAGAACCGGGTCAAGGCGAACAAAAAGAAAGTAAAAGCACCGCACCTGATTCGTTTGCGGTTAAGCCGTATTACCAAAAAATGCTTATTATCGCAGGTGGTATCGTATTTAACTTAATCTTTGCCTACGGTGCCGTAACCCTTGCATTTATACTTGGCGCCCCTAAAACCCCTCTTTTATTCCCGAATAACGCAACATCTGACATAGAGACTCTTATTGAGAATTCTCCTGCAGCCCAGGCAGGCCTGGTTGTTGGAGACACTATCGAGGGCATTAAGGCTGGCGATACGCTCTATGAGCTCACCAAGCTCCCGTTACCGGTCTTTATGCACAAACTTATGCAAACCCTCAGCACTCACCATGGCAAAGAAGTTACCTTACGTATTACACACCATGAAACCCCTGAAATTTCAACCACACGCGACGTTACAGTCACCTTGAGCGACAAAGGTCTGGGGATTGCCTTTGAATATCTTCCTATTAAGGCTGCGACCGTTATGCAGGCTGTTCAGATGGGAATTAAACAAACCAATTTCTGGATTTTTTCAACTATCGACGCCCTAACCAAACTTTTTAGAGAAAAATCTGTTAAAGGAATCGGCGGACCGGTTATGGTTATTACCCAGATGGTTAAGGGTGCAGAAAAAGGCTTTATTGTCTTTTTACTCTTTTTAGCCTTTATCTCCGTTAACTTAGCGGTTATGAACCTTATTCCGTTACCAGTCTTTGACGGCGGCCAAGCCCTCTTTTATACCATCGAAGCGATAATTGGCAGAGCGTTACCTGAAAGCATCAGGAATGGCATTGCGTATGCCACATGGGCACTCTTACTCGTTCTTATTTCCTGGGTAACTATCCAGGATATTCTGGTTCTTGCCAAACCCTATCTTGGCTTATAAAATTGAGTAATAAAAAAGGCCCTGAATCTTTTCAGGGCCTTTTTTTAAAATCTAACAAAAAAATTTATATATACAATTCAATAAGCTTGTCGCTGAAAGAAAATGGATGGCGACTGCCAGCCATCGCAGCAGCTAATAACTTGCCTGATGGATCATTAAAAAGCGCATAAAAAATAGTAATAGTGGTTTTAAATGGCGCAACATCTGCTTTTAAACCAACAAGATCTTCTAACGTTAGCTCATTTTTGTATGCAAAGACTTTGAAGAACATACGGGCACTTTGAATATCTGATGCAATGATCGGCAATAATTCTTCATAGATATTTAGAAGATCTTCATCGCTATTGGCAACAGATAACTTGAGTAACGTTTCTCGAATTTTTTGATGAAATGAACGAGCAGTTTTGATATTTTCTTCAGAAAATAACTCATTTTCAATATCACCTAAAATAGTTTTTATCTGCTCTTGTGTCATCTGCTCGCTCAGCTCTAAAAGATCTTGTGCGGCCTTTTTTTGCACTTCACAAAAAGCATTTTGATTTCCGGTAGTCTTTACGCCTTCTAGTGCCCGATCAACGATATCATTCATAATCTCAATCGCGCGGTCGACGTTATACTCAGCCGAAAGACTCAACGATGAAACCAGTGCACATAACATGTATTTTTTCATAAAAACCTTATTTTTATATCAATAACTTAAACATATACTTTATATTATATCAAGTTTCAACCATCCTGCAATTTGAGTGCTCTTAACACCCTTGCCCGCCCGAATTATTATTCAAGACATCTTAGTTCTTGCCAAACCCTATCTTGGTTTATAACGCTTAAAACTCAAAAAGCCCCGGAGTTCCGGGGCTTTTTCAATAAAAACCATTGCTTTCTAGCTTCATTTTATGCTAAATTGAAAGTAATTCAGTTCAATAAAAATAAAAAGGATTAATTATGAAGAACAAATTAATAGCATTAGTCGGCTTTTTAAGCTTAAGCGCCCTTAATGCATCAGAAACTCAACCTTTAAAGAGATTAAAAACAGGTTATATGAACTGGCGCGAATATTGGGAAGATAAACTTGATAAAGCTGCTGCACTTAAGGAACAAGGAAAATTTGATAGCGCAAGAATGCTATATGAAACTATTTTAGCTGACCAATATACAGCGCCTAGAAGTATAAAGGTTGAAGCGATAAAACGCCTAAAAGACATGTCAAATTTACCAGATGCCAACCAGACCAAGCCGGCGGAATATCTTGCACATGCGTCATTACAGCAACAACTTGAGAATGCCGATAGAGATTTACATGATGGAAAATATACAAAAGCCGCCAATGTTTATCAATTTTTGAAAGATAATGCTGGACCACTCATAGCAGGTGATGCTCACCAAAGATTGAATGCGATGCGGCAAGCAGGTCAAATTATATAAGAGCTTAGATCTAAAAAAAAGCCCGGGAATTCCGGGGATTTTCTTGTTTTTTAAGTTGTTTTATACTTCATGTCTCTTTTCAACTTGAGCTTTTAATAGTTTAATCGTTTGGGGAGCTTTAGAAAGATCTGAAGGCCTTGGGTGCATTTCGTTATAATCTTTATAGACAGTAACCAGCTCAGCATCTTTAAATTGTTCGCATGCCCGCGCCACAGAACGCGCAGCAAGTCGGTGTTCAGGCCACGTAGTAAATTCTAGTCCTAATCTGCCAAGAATTGCCGCAGTTGAAAGAGCCGCACCTGTATAAACAACAGGCAATGATCCTACGCTCAGGCCTATGGCTGTGCCAGCAATCAATGAACCTACCCCAACCCCAGAAATATAATTTTTTACCCGATCGACTTCTTCTTCCGGGATGCGGCCTAGACAGGCAGTGTGAGCCGCATGACGAAGAATAAAATGTTCAACAGGAGTGATGGCCTTATTTTTCATGCATAGACGCTGTGTATCAGGCGTTAAACAAAGAACATACTTATCATCAAGACAGGGATATACGAATGCGTCATATCCCCAAGTAATCTGGTTAGGATCGTAACCGACAGCTTTTACCCGTTTTCCAGCACCTTCCAACGTTTCAGCAACACACTTTAACAGCGTATCTGTTTTTTCCCGACTTAGGACTCTGATCTGTCTTGTCTCTGCTCCTGAATTTGTATCAGCGGCAAATACGCATGCCGGCAAGGTAAGCATGAGATATAAAAAATTAATCCTTTTCATGATGTTAACCTTAAGTTATTGTGTAATTATAAGTTGATTATGAAAATAATAACAAATAATAGTTATTTTAACAAAAGGGCTACCAGATCATCCCAAAGGCATAAAATCGTTAGGAAAATATACAACAAGGCCCCGAAACACTCGGGGCCTTACTATTAATTAATCTTTTTTTTCTTGCGGAAAATGCGCAGAAATATTTTTTTCTAGTTCGTCTTTTTCATGAAGAATTTTTGCAACACGCTCTGCAACAAGACTTTTTAGAAACTCTTTCTGCTCGGGGGCAAGCTGAGTTGCATCGATTTGTGACGTAAGTTTTCCGGCATAGCTGGTAATAATTTCGTCTTTGAGAGCATTCCAGCCATGACGCACATTGCTAAAATGTACCGCCGCATTTTTATGAAAGAAATCAGCCGGTGAATGGACGTTTGGTTGTTCTGTATCGTGAGGTTTTACCTTGAGCTTGCCTGTTTCAGGATCTTTTATCACAAAAATGTTACCGCGTGAACCGACAAAATTCCATAATGCAGTACCACCAATAAGTATCGTTAACTGACGAATAACTTCTGGATCTAATGCCAATGGATGGTCTTGTAAATCGGCAATAATATGCCTTACTTTTTCTTCAGCAATAATGTAATTGGTATCGGCAACAACATCCGGACGGCCAGGAATATGAACAAGATATTTTTCCGGAAGTTCAATACGATCAAGATCAAAAAGTTCGCAGATCTCTGCTCCACGCAGTATATAAGCTAACCTGCTGATGGTTTGGTAGGTATGCCCACCATGCTTTGCATTAAACTCTTTTAATTGCTCTGGGGAGATCTTGTCACCATACGGCATACCAAAAATCCCCGTACCAACATTTTTATGCCGATTGGCAAGTGAAGAGGCCTTAAGAACAAACTGTTCCAATTCAAAAACGGCATTACTTGATCTGCTTAAATTTTCAATGCCGGCTTCTTGCAGCCTTTTTTGCGTTGCAAAGTAATAAGCTAATCTGCCTTGGTTATCCTGAATTATTGGCGGGTTGTCCCCTTCAAATGCCTCGGCGCAAGACATGAGCGCCGCGATATCGGGCCGCATTTTCAACCACGCCTGAATAAATGCATATTCAGCGGGGGCCATTTTCGAAGCCATATCCAAGATATTTTCTGGTGTTATAGGAACGCCCTTGACCGTATTAGTCGAAGCAAAAAGCGCGTAATCTATTTTTGTTGGTTTTCTCTCTTCAACCACCGGCCGCTGAAGATCCGGCTCTAAGTCCTTTGAATTGATCGTGAAAAGTGAGGCTGTTAGTAATACTATCAATAGACGTTTATTCATGAGACGATACTTTCTTTTTTTATACATTTTTTACAAAACAGCTCTATTTATACCACACAATCGGGTTAGACGCTATCTTTAACTCTAAAAATGTTAAAAAAAAGAGTTATGAAATTTTCGCTTGCTGTTTCCAAAAGAAATTGCTTGGCTTTTGGTTATTTGGCTGTTCTGTATCGACCGGGTACAGTATACCGCCTTTAACATGATAATTTGCAGCGCTGTTATCCCACAAGGCCGCATATTTTTGTAGTATCTCATACTGACGCTTTACTTCTGGGTCTTTCATAATTTTAGTCTGCGTAACGTAGCGTTCACCACCAGATAATACGCCGCCGATATTTTCTTCAACAATAACATAGTTACTGTCACTTACCTGCGTTGGCCTGCCGGGAATGTGAACTAAATACATTTTTGGTAACTTAATACGATTAAGCTTAAATTTTTTAATACCTTCTTTTACCATGAGCCAATAGGGCATACGGCTTATTGTTTGATAGGTTCTCGGTCCGAAATCTTGTATAAAGGCATCGAGCTTTTCCTGTGGCAATTCAGGGTCACGGTTGTCCATGCCGACTTCATGCAAAATATTTGCTCGACGGTTTAAAAAACCACTTGATTTGATAACCCAGTCTGGGCCCATAAAAACTGTGAAATTTGAAAGTGCGCGATTATATCTTCCTGGCCCACTTGATGGAATCTGAATTCCAGCATCTGCGTGCGCTATTTTTATTGCCATATCTTCTAAATAAGCCTTCATAGAAGCATCGATCTGGTTAAAATTAAAAGCAAAGGGCGCTTTGTCATGCCCAGGCAATTTTTTATAAAAGCTCTGGCCAGAAAAAAGTTCGATTAGATCAGGCTTTGATCTCAAAAAACTTTGCACTTGACGCTTTAATTTTTCAGGAACTTTTGGTGAAAGCTTGAGAATGTTGTCCGCAGTCATGAGCTGACCCTTATAGGTAAAACTACAAGCGATATCGGACAATGTTGCTCCAAGAGGGCAAGAAAGCATGATCGCCGTTGTAACCAAGATTTTAATAGACCTGAAGCGATTCATATGCTCATCCCCAAGAGCTTCTATTAACTCTTATCTTTAAGAAAGAAATTGCTTGGTGGCTGAGCATTAGCCTGTTCTATATCAATAAAATATATTTTATTATCTTTAACTTTATAGTTCTGAGGTGTTGGATCCCACATGTTTGCATATTCATAAACTTTATCAAATTGGCGTTTGGCTTCTGGATCCTTTAAAATATCTGTCTCATTCATAAACTTAGAATCTGCTACATTTTCTTCTATAATCACATAGTTCATATCATTAACGTCAGTTGGTCTTCCAGGTATATGAACAAGATATTTTTGCAATAACCCAATACGATCTAACTTAAATCTTTCTATAGCCTCTTTAACACGTAACCAATAGGCTAAACGGCTTATTGTTTGGTACGTTACTTTGCCATATTTTGTTATAAATTGTTCTAAAAGTTCTTGTGGGAATTCTAGATCACGATTATTTTTGCCCATCTCATGTTGTATGTTTGCTCTGCGATTGAAAAAACCACTGACTTTAAGGTACCACTTTGGGTTAATAGGCAAGGTAAAGTTCTGCAACATAGCGCTATAGCCCTGCCCGGATGGTGGAAATTTGATACCACCGCGCTCTAACGCCATCCGCATTAATTCAAGAAAGCTCTTCGATTGCGCGTCTAAATTGCCAAAATTAATAGCAAAAGGGGCTTTATTATAGAATGGTATAAGATTATAATAAGTTTCTCCTGAAAAGACATATAAAAGATCCGGCCTTTGTAGGAGCCAATCTTGTGCCATTTTATCGATTTCTGCAGGAATTTTTGGCGCCAACTCTAAAATATTTTGCGGAGTAATCGCCTGCCCTTTATACGTATTCATTGGTTCCAGAGCCGAAACCTCAAAATGAGTAAAACATGTGAGGGTAAAAAGTGTACTCAATAACGCTAAGCGCGCATTCATAGACAAAGAATTCTTCATTATACTATCTCCACTACAATTAATTATTTAATCTATTACTTTAATTATAATTAATTAAAAGCTCATAAATCAATATATTTAATAATTAAAGAAAAAATTCCTGGCTTTTAAAACGTTATTTGATACAGTAAGAGAGTAAAAAACCATTTCAACATGAAGAATTTTTATGAAAAAAATCATAATCAACGTTATCTGTTTAGCTCTTACTGGGCTGAATGCGCGTGAAGCTGCGCCAGTTTACAATAGTTCAAAAAATACGACCACGTTCAAAGATATGCATGCAGTCCATGCCTATGAACTTAAAAGGGCTATAAAGCTCTATAACAAAAAGAGATATGACTACGCCTATTATGCATTTTCAAGGCTTGCTGAATTAAAAGGGGTATCCAGAAATTAGCCACAAAGCAGCCAAATATATGCAGATGATGGTTGTCAATGGGCACTTTAGCCAAGAAAGCATGCTCAAGAAGGCCAATGCATTAGATGCTGATTTAAAAAAAGCTGATGCGTTACGAGATGCTGGCAAAAAGAAGGACGCCATAAAGATCTATAGAAAAATAGCACAGGCACCAACCCATTATGCCCATGGCCTTAATACTACCGCTATCATGCGCCTTGCTGAAATGGGCCAACCGACCATTTAATTATCTTCAAGGGGCAAGAGATCTGCCCCCCTTTTTAAAACTAATTACCAGAAAAATCTATCATTTCAAAAATAATCTATAGATACTATTAAAGTAATAGATTAACTATAAAAAAATAAAAAGGGGTTCCGGTGAAGGCAGTAAAAATATTTTTTATAATCGGTATCGTTCTGGCCCTTGCTGTCCAGACAAGCGCTTTGTTCTGCTTAGACGTTTCTGAAATTAATGCTCAAGAAGAGTTTACCAGCCTGCTTGAGGAGGCAGATCGCGAAAAAACGGACTATATGTACGCTGATGAAAGAACTGCTCAAGCTCGTTTTGAAAAGGCACTCGATCTTTACAATGATATCATCGGAACGGCAGCACCCATAAGCCAACAGCTTCGTTTTAAGGCTATGCTCCACAAAGCAGAATTACTTTTTGAAAAAGCACGGTTTGAAGAGGATGATACGTATGAACGTACCATAACGTCAGCCGTCAAGCTTTTGAACAAGGTTATAGGGGCGCCTGATGAAAAGAGAGAAAAAAGTGACCTTGTGAACGCGCTTTTATTATCTGCAGAAATAATGTTTAACGAATCAAAGTTTACCACAGCCATGGACAACATCAACGCAATTTTCAGACCAGACTTGAAGCCATCAGATGCACAACGTTTTAGGGCAGCCTTTTTAGCCGCAAAATTGGCCAATGCCCAGCCCGATATCTTTACTTATCAAAAGGCTAAAATAACAGAAATTTATAACGATATGTTTATTGCGCTTAACCATATGAATCAACAAGAAAAGGACACATGTATTGATGACCTTGCGCTGGTTTATGAATATCTTTTTGATTATGCGCGTAAACTTTATGAGGGTGTTAATGTACCAGACAATAAGCCTGATCTAGAGGCTTGTTTAAGAGTTATAAAGTATATTCTCCAAAATGCCCGTGATGTATTACCTGAAATACTCTTTAAAGCACAACTTTTACGCTACACAGCAAGTGGTAATGATTCGCAACGAATCGCCAATGCATTTAACAGTATCATACGCAATTACAACGAGTTTATAGAGAAGCACCCAGAATCGCTTGAGCCAAGCATGTTAACATTTAATGACATTCGCCTTGATTTTGCCCAACGGTTATCCCAAGGGTGGCCAGGCAGAGGGACCGGATTTTCAAAAAGCCGCAAAGATATACGGACAAATTATTGCTGCTGACCCCGCGCAAACCAAAGCCACAACACGCAACAGAGCACGCGTTAACCTTGCCGGCATGTACCTGCGTGGTGAAGGGGTGCCACCGACAGTATCAAATCCACAACAGGTCGCATTTGAGCTCTACAAAAAAGTAACCGAACAGCCAGCAGCTGATGTTTTACCTGAAGACCTTACCCGCGCACAGGTGGCATTAGACTCTGGCCGCGAAAAAAGAAAACGCGAAGATTAATACTATCAAATAACTATAAAAAAAGCCCCGAATCGTGATTGATTCGAGGCTTTTTTATATTCTTAAGAAGCTTAAGCAACTTTTGCAGCTACTTGTGCTTGGTGTGGATGTTCCGCACCAGCGTATACTTTTAATTTTTTAATAACGGCATCAGCAAGTTTAGTTTTAGGAAGCATGCCTTTAACGGCCTTCATAATAACTTCTTCTGGTTTGCGCGCCATCATCTGTTCAGCAGTAAGAGATTTAAGACCGCCCATATAACCGGTGTACCACTCATAGGTTTTACCTTTTAGTTTATTACCGGTAAAAACTACTTTATCAGCATTAACTACAATTACGTAGTCGCCTGAATCAGCATGCGGAGTATACTGAGCCGTGTCTTTGCCACGCAGAATATCAGCAATTTCAGTTGCAAGACGGCCTACAACTTTGCCCTTAGCATCAATAACACGCCATGTTGGGGTGTGTTTTTCGCTGCGAAGAAAATACGTTTTATTCATGTCCATATTAAATACCTATAAAAACTTATGCTACTTTATGATATACTGCTTAAAAACTTACGTGGGTATTACTCACTGTAGTAAAAATGTGCCTTTCAGTCAAATCCTAAAAGGGTTTTTATGTCATATTCTTGGTTAACCGTGCTGCCACCCCTTGCCGTGATCGTGGTCACTATCATAACGCGTAATGTACTCCTATCCCTTGCTGGAGGCGTTTTAATGGCAACTGCCATTGCCACACATTTTGCCCCGGTTGCCACCATCAGCCTTGCAATCCAAAGAATTATAGAAGAAACCCATATTGCAGGACTTATTACCGGAAGTTGCCTAGACCATGTCTATACGTTCAGTTTTTTAATACTTCTGGGGGTACTGATACAGCTCATGAACCACTCGGGGGGCATCAGGGCCTATACAAACTTTTTATTACAGTTTATAAAAACGGCCCGAGCGGCACAGCAGACGTCACTGATGCTTTCAAGTACCCTTTTTATCGATGACTATGTGAACAACCTTACTGTTGGCGCCATTATGCGCCCGGTAACCGACCATTTCAAAATAGCTCGGGCTAAACTTGCCTTTTTACTCGATTCGATGAGCGGGCCACTGTGTATGCTTGTTCCTGCAAGCAGCTGGGTTGCCTTTATTTTGGCACAAATGCAAGCTTCTGGTATATCACCGGTTGACCACGTAGGATCGTTGGTTAAAGACGACCCTTTGTTTGTCTATCTTGCCTGTATACCCTACCTTCTGTATCCTCTTTTAATTGTTTTTTCTGCCTGGGTTACTGTTTCTTATGGACTTTCTTATGGCGCCATGGCTGATTTTGAACATACAGCTGAACAAACGGGCAATCTTTATGGCGGCAAGGTGCCCCTTGGGCAGGCAGGAGTGGGTGAACAATTTAAGGGGACACTGTTAGATTTTATTGTCCCAATTGCTACGTTTATTGGCTCTTTTATTACGGCTGTCTTGTATTCAGGCAATAGTAAGCTTCTTGGTGGCACTGCCCCCTTTATGCTAACGCTTCAACAGGCTGACCCCTTTTGGTCACTTTTTATAGCAAGTTTTTTAGCCGTCTGTTTAACCACAGCATTATTTCTTTACCACAACCCCCAACAAACAGATTATGTTTTTATAGCATGCTATAATGGTTTTATGTTTATGAAAAATTCATTATTAATACTTTTATTTGCCTGGACATTAAGCACGTTGCTCAAAAACGATTTGCAAACGGGTAGCTACTTAGCTTCACTGTTACCAGCAGATCTTTCTGTTGCCTTTTTGCCCGCTATTATCTTTATGTTATGTACCGTTATATCGGCCTCAACTGGCTCGGTATGGGGAACTATCGCGCTGATGCTACCCATCACGGTTCCCCTGTATTATAATATTGCTGTTGGCTCGCCAACTTTTTTAACTAATCTGTATCCGCTGCTTGGCGCGCTTTTTTCTGGCGCTGTTGCAGGTAGCCACTTTTCACCCATTAGTGACGTCATGATCATGACGTCCTTTTCTGCCGGCTGTTACCATCTTGATCATGTGCGTACCCAAGTTAGCTATGCATCGAATGCATTACTTGGCTCGCTTGCGGGATTTTTAGTGATAAGCATACTACCCACAACATATTCTTATTTATTTACCCTGTGCATAAGTTTATTTACTGCTTTTTTTGTGACGACAAGTTTACTTATTTTACGCGCAACCATGCGCAAAAAACGGTAACCCTCACCGCTTGCCCAGAGCGATGACTGAAAGTCTGGTCGAAGGGTCTAAGAATATCGAGCAAAAAACCGTAACCATTGTTTTCTATTATTATTATTTATTACAATCAAACTATAAAAATAGTTTTTAATGGAGTACATAATGGTAAAAAAAATTTCAAGTATACTGCTCTTTATAAGTTTGAAATTATACTGTTCTGAAAACACACAGCCACTAGAGACCGTACATTCGGAAGAGTCTGTTATTGCAGAATTTAAAACCATACTCAAAGAAGGCTCTGTGCCTGAGGTTTCTATTAGACATTGGATAAAAAATCGCTTTCCCGTTCTTTTGCGATCCCCAAAAGAAAAAGTTAAGCAGGCCGGGGAACTTTTAGAAAAAGTCGACAGCGGTGAAATTTTATCCATTAACGGCGCGCAGGCAGTTCCAACAATAATTGGCGCAGTAAAAGAACATCATAACGATTTTTCTTTATCGTGGTATGAAAGTGCTCGAGCTTTAGTTAAAGGCACACAGTGGTTCATTTCTGGTGGAGATAGTAATGCAAAATAAAAAAATTCTTGTAGCTCTGGCAAGTTCACTTTTATTTTCACAAAAAATTTCATGCGCAACGCTTGCAAAAAACAGTGTCACTACAGCAACGGTACAACAAAAAGAGCTTGCCAGTAAAAAAGAACGTGCAATTATTGAAGAAATAAAATCACTTTTGAAAGATGGCAAAGTTCCAAGCCTCTCTTTTACTCAATGGGTCGATACGCATCTGCCGGTCTTACTCGAATCGAAAAAAGAACCGGTAAGAACATTAGGTGAAACATTACAAGCAATTAGGCAGGGAAACACGGCAAAAATACGGGCTTTTAACGTGCTTCCTACCTTTGAAAAAGCCGTTCAAGCATATGATAAAAAATTTTATATCAGTATGCTTTCAAAACCGGTAATTATTGCCAAAGGAACGTACTGGTATTTTTCTTCACCAAAGAAAAGTAAACTCACTTAAAACTATTTACTAAAAATCTTTTTATATTAAAGATATTTTATTGATATACGCATAAAAAAACGTTAAAATTATACTTTCAAATCGTATAACCTTAACAGATTGATTTTACTATGAAGACTAAATTTCTTTTATTCGCATTACTATGTGCGAGCCAATGCCACAGCATGCCACGAAAATCCGCATACAGACCTGTTGAGAAAGTCAAAGGTTTTGATGCAACAGATAGTCATGTTTTGGTTCCACCCACAATAAATGATTTAATAGGATTCCTAGTTGATGATCTTGATACAAACGGTCCTATACCAGATGCTGATCTTGATAAAGCAATCGGTCTTGTACAAAAGGAATTCGCTAATATAATCGTCTCTACGTTAAAAAACAATGGTTATAACAATGAACAAGCTAAAAAAGAAGGTCTTAAATTAAATGATTTTGTTTTGGATCATATAGTAAATAGTACGCTTCCTTCAGCAGCTGAATTTGAAGAAAAGGGTTTTCCAAAAAATATCGCATCAAAATTACATAATGAATTTATAGACAGTGTTATTTTAATTAAGCGCAGCGGTAGAAATGAAAACAGCAGTAACGCATAGACAGCGCCCAACGGGCAAAATTAAATTTCATGTTATTTTCAAAACGATTATTGTATCAAAAAACTGCTCTAAAAATTGATGATTGTTTAAAAAAATTGTATCTTGTATCGAGCTATTTTTTTAAACAATCTTTATTTTGCAAGGACATCTTCATGAAAAAACACTTACTTTATCTTATTGCACTTTCTGCTTTTCAACAGATTGTCTGTTTTGAAAGCAGCTTTAGAGCGCTCGAAAATTCTGTGGGCGGTTATCCCAATTTCCCCGCACTAGAAAAGATTCTGCGTCAAGCCGGCAAAGAACTATCTCCAGATGAATTAGCTGCAATAAACAATACGTTTGTCACCGTAGGTGCACAAGGATTCTTCGAACTTAAAAGTAAGGAACCATGTTTTGGAAAGCATAAAACATATAAAGAATTCATCAAGAGAACGTTTCCACAACCACAGCAGTTTGCTGCAGTAAATCTTTTTTTGGCCCAAATGATGACACGCTAGAAATATTATCAGCTAACAGCGTGCAACTTTCACCTAAAGGACGAGAAGTAGCTTCTGACTTTCGCAAGTACGTGGTCTATGGGTCTAAAGCGCCTTACGGTGTGCGATGCACAGCACCTGCAAGAAACGTCTTTCTTGCGGCTTTGGCTCAACAAAAAACTGACACAGATCTATGCCGCTTTATTAACGCCATAGCCCGTTCTTATAGTAAAGCTCGCGGCGATAATGAGAGATTAGAGACCATTTACGATGGGTGCGGCGACAGAGTTGATTTAGAACGATATGCCCAATTAAAACTATCTGGCATTTCGTCAGAAGATATGCCGAATAAGCCTTCGAGCTCAGCGCTGTGGCTTACTTCCAATATTGCTGAGATACGAGTAAAAGCGCTTGCAAAAGACACAAGGATATTTACGGAATCTCAAGAAAACTGTAGCGCAATTGTTTGAACAGCAACTTCAACAGATAAAGAAAATAATAGTAAAACATGAGGCCAACACGGCCCCTTTTTTTGCATAAAAATTCAGATAAACAGATCATTAAGGATTATTTTCTGTATCCATATTTACGCTCTAACTCTTCTTGACGCACTAACGCCTCAGCAGCTCACGTTCAGCACTTTTTCGTTGTTTGTAGATTATTGAACCTATAAACATTCTTGTGCCAAAATATGTTATTACAAGAGGAACAGCAAGTTGGCGGCAGCTTTCGATTGCTTTGAAACATGACATTTTAAAGAATCGATTTACTCCAGATTTTTTAGGCTCAAACGTCTGTAAATATGATTGATACGTGCTAACAAGTGCATCATATAATTGACGAGATTCAGGATTTTTCAATCTTTTAATAGTGTCTTCCAACACCATATACCATTGCACCTGCACTCGTGACTTGGTAAGCAGTAACGATAGCTTCTTTCTGCTTTTCATTAAGTTCATCTGCAAACAATGGTGACGCTATGAGTGATGCTAAAACTATGAGTAACTTTTTCACAACAGGACTTTCTTACCTATATTATTCGTAATCTTCTTCTCATCTTCGTCTTCATCATCAATGACTCGCACGCGCCATCTCTTGGATAGATTCAGCATCACGCGGGAGTTCCGCACATAAGCATTCAACGCCATCAGCAACAACCCAGTAATCATCTTCTATTCTGATGCCGATTTTTTCTTCTGGAATATAAATGCCCGGTTCAATAGTAAAAACATTGCCCTCTTCAAGCGGCCGACGTGTAATCACCCACATCATGCACATCCAGGCCTAAATAGTGGCCAATGCCATGTTTAAAGTATTTGGCGAAGCCCTTTCTTTTCCAAATGCGCAACTGCCAAATGGTGTAACGATTCTTTCGGTTTATCTGGGTTTTTAAGCCACAAGCCTGGTTTAGCTATGCTTGCAATATATTCATGCGTCGCAAGAACGGCCTCATACACCTCACGTTGACGCTTGGTGAATGTCCCAGATGCTGGGTAGGTACGTGTAATATCTGCGCAATAGTAATCGTATTCTGCACCAATATCAACCACTACCAGTTCGTTGGGCTTAATAGCAACATCACCACCATGATAATGGAGTATAGTAGTATTTTTACCTGCTGCAACAATCGATGGAAACGCAGGAGTGCCACCAGATTCCGCAAAGATATATTCGATGCCAGCTTTAATAAGCGATTCTTTTACACCAGGCTGAATAACCGTTGCCGCAGCTTCTTGAGCAACCATGGTTAACTCAACCGCTTTATACATCAGTTTCGATTTCAAATTTATTTTTATGTGACCGTTGTACGGCCATAGGTAACTGACATCATGCACATGATTCACGAAAGCAGGCAACAAATTGCTGCATATGCATTAAAAAAACAGGATATAAAATAGAGCGTGTGTGATGTGCGTAGGGCATGCAGATGTTACCACCAGCATTGATTATATTTTTAATATAAGCAGACAAGTTCTTCATACTGTTCAGCACCCGCCAATAAATTTGGCTCGTAACCACGCTGTGGTTTGCCTAAGTAAGTTACGTCACTGAGTGAAAATTTTTGGGCGCATTCTTTTGTGGCAACTACTTCTTCGACTAACCAGTCTGAACGCGGTGTCGCATATGCAGGAATAAATAAGCGCGATTTACCAGAAAATTCAATAACTAATACTAATCCTGGCTCAGTTAAGCCCGTATAGTAATAAAATGAGCTCTCTTGTCTAAAAGTGTGCTTGCCATCTTCAAAACCTGCAAGCAACATGATCGCGCCATTTTTTAATGTTGGATTTTGCTGTTTTACAAGCATCGACTAATTCTTTACGTCGACGATCGTAAAACACCCCTGCGCCATATGATGATTGTTTCAAAAGAGACGCCTTTCTGCTAAAGCTTTAAATACGGTGACACGATCAACAGATTCTAATGAAGAACCAACCGGCACACCTCGAGATAAACAAGTAATTTTAAATAGTTCGTTCGTGGATAAGCCAGATTAATTTTTCGTGCAATATATGACGACTGTCGCCTCGCCTTCTGGCGTTTGATTTAACGCAAAAATAATTCTGTACAACCTGAGGCCAGACGTGCTTACCAATTGCGGCACCGAAAGATCTTCTGGTGCAATGCCATCAAGTGGCGAAATCGCTCCACCTAACACATGGTAAACGCCTTGAACCCGCCAGTTTTTTCAATAGCATACAAATCGTACCATGTTTCAACCACACATATTAGTGCTTTATCCCGCCGTGGCGAGCAGCAAAACTGCAGCCGCCCTGTTTTCTTGCCAAGCACAACAGATGTCACACTTTTTAAGACCCGCATGCGCCTCTTGCAAGGTTGCATTAAACTGCGCAAGCGCTGCGCATCCATCTGTAAAAAATGGTGCGCAACGCGATACAAATTTTTTGATGCTAAATAGGGCACCTGCTGGAGCTGCTTTAATAATTTTGTAAGTGTAGGTAACTGATCGTTCATATATTAACATAAGACGTCTTCTTCATTTCGCTGTAACCACAAACACGGGTTACGATATTGGTTAAAATAAAAAGCACAAGCCCGCTAGAGAAGTTTCGCCATAATACCGCAGATCAATAAGGCGATACCAAAAGTAAGTGCACTTTGACGAACATCAGATTTGCTGCCAGATGCCTTAAATACTAACGGCACAACAATCCCCAGAAATACGCAAAACGGCAAAATATAATAAGGGTCTTTTGCTGAAAGATCGGTGATCCAACCATAAAACGGCGCCTGATACAACTCTACCGATGAGGTAAGCACTTTATTTAATCCAATAAAAAATATCATTTGTAGCGCAAATGATAAGCAACCTATAGCATCAAAGCTGCCATGCTTTTGAATAAGCTCAGCTTTTTCTTGCGCAAGACGCTCTTTGTCATGCTTATATTTTTGTTCGAAATATTGCATTTTTTTGCTAAAATCGCCCATTTTTTGCATCGATTTTTCGCCGCGTGAGGTAAAGGGCAGCAAGAGCAGATTCATTAAAATGGTAAGAATAATAATCGCAAGACCGAAATTATGAACAAAATTATATAAGAATTTAAGTGCTGCAAGTAACGGGCGTGCAATCAAGGCGAACCAGCCATAATCAAGAAGTTCTGTTAAACGGTCGTCACTTTTTTCAAGTGTTTCAAACTCTTTAGGGCCACAGTACCATGACAACGTATAGTTTACCGGTTCGGTAATTTCAGGACCTTCGACAATGCATTCTAAGAAAGTATGGGTCGAATTTTCTTGTTGGTGTGTAACAAAATAAGAACGTTGGGCAAACGCAGGGTGGCTCTTTATAAGGGCATTAACAAAATAACGGTCTGCACATCCTGATAATGTTGGCATTGCAAATGCTTTATCGCTGATTTCTGAAACTTTAAGGCGCTGTAATGAATTTTTTGATTATTAATAAGTGCAAGGTCATAGGTTGCATTTTTTTCTACACCAGCAAGTTGTGGCGCAGGGAAAATAATGCGTGGCACAAGCGGCGCATGTGGCGCAATAGTAACAACCATGTCGATGGTGTAATTTGAATCGTACACGTTGTATTGCTTAGTTATTTTGCCCAGTGAGCTTACTGACTCATAGGTAAGCGTGTGCACGCCATTGGTATACCCTTGATGTTTCAGATGATAATTAAGGGGCGTATGCTTATCAAAGGCAATAAGAAATGAGTATGGTGTGCCGTTAACGCCGGGCGTAATAATTTCAAGAGCCTTTTCAACATGACCACTTACTTTTTTACAGATCACTGCGCTCTATCGTTGCGCCCTGTGATGAAAAAGCTATATCGCAGTACGGAGTCGCTATATGAGTAATTTGTGGTTGATTTTTTGTAAAAAGAGCTCTATCCTCATCTAAAAAATTAACTTCAGTTGCAAGAGGCTTATTCATCTGCTCTGGGAGAGTTACATGAAAAGCTTGTCCAGATTTAATCTCTTGAGTATCTTTAGTAATGAATCGATCAATAATAAAATAATTGATCAGCATGGTAGTAATAAGAGCAAATGAAAGAGAAATAAACAATTGTTTTGTATCCATGAGGTTTTACCGGTAAAAATGATATACGTTATTTATAAATATGATACCATGAAGAACCACATTCTGCTAGCACGTAACGCGCATGAAGCGCATAAAAAGAACACGCTAAAAAGGAGCACTTTATGAAAATTTCAAAGCAAAAATTTCGCATAGGCGAACTTGCAACAAAACTAGAAGTAGAACGTTTTGTTATTCGTTTTTGGGAAAAAGAGTTCAGTATAAAAGGCTTTAGATCTGAAGGCGGGCAACGCTTTTATGATGACAAAGACCTCAAAAAATTTGAGCTCATTAAAGACCTTTTATACAGTAAAGGCTTTACCATATCTGGCGCTAAAAAGTATCTTAAGGAGCACAAAAACAACGCTCAAAAGGTTCTTAATGAGGCACATATTATCGCTTCCAGCATAACAACCATGGAACAAGAACAAGCCTCTGAAAAACCTGTAGACGGTCGCCGTAAAAAACAGCACGCACTTGAACTTCCAGAAGATATTGCAACGCAAATAATTCAGCTACAGAAAAAATTACTCAAGTTACGCGAGCTCCTTTAATATCTTTTTATCGCCTATCTGCATGGCTTGGGCACGGCAGATAGGCACACCCCGTAAAACGTTGAATCATGTATAAGAAAAAAAATCATATCCATTTTATCGGCATCGGTGGCATCGGCATGAGCGGCATCGCCACGATTTTAAAAAGTCAGGGATACCACATCTCTGGCTGCGATAACGACCTTGAGCAAAAAAGTGTCTATGACCTTACACACCTTGGCTGCTCGGTCTATGCGGGCAATAACACTGCTGCATGCCATGACCCGTCGATCGATATTTTGGTTTATTCGTCTGCTATTAAGGCAGACAATCCAGAAATTCTTGCTGCACAAAAGCGAGGGATTCCCACGATATCACGGGCACTGATGCTGGCTGAGCTGATGCGGACAAAATATAGTGTTGCTATTGCAGGTGCCCATGGTAAAACAACTACAACGTCTATGATTTCTCATATTCTTATCGAGGCACAAACTGATCCAACCGTTATTATTGGGGGACACTTAAAAAACATTTCAAGTAATGCGCGCTTTGGAAAAGGTGATTTTCTGGTTGCCGAGGCTGACGAAAGCGATAAATCGCTCTTACGCCTTTACCCCACTATCGCTGTGGTAACCAATATCGACCTTGAGCATATAGACGTCTATAGCGACATTGAAGATATTAAAAATACCTTTAAAAAATTTCTTGAAAATATCCCCTTCTACGGCAAAGCCATTTTATGTGACGATAGCGAGCATATTGATGCTATCTTGCCCTTAACAACTACTAAAACAATCCGATACGGCTTCAAGGCAAGCTCAGATATTTTTGGCCAAGATATCACCCTACAAAAAACTTTCTCTACCTGCACGGTCTGGAAACGTGGCGAAAGCCAACCGCTTGGGGCTCTGTATTTAACCATGCCGGGCCGACACAATCTTTTAAATGCACTTGCTGCTATTACCGTTTGTCTGGAGCTGGATATCCCGTTTCAAACAATTTTAAGCGCGCTTGCTAATTTTAAGGGCATCGACAGACGCTTTACCCTTAAGGGCACTCATAAAGGGGCATTAGTTTTTGATGATTATGGGCATCACCCTACCGAGATCGCACAAACGCTTAACGTTGCACGTAAACGGACAGAGGGAAACTGGTTGTCGCCTTTCAACCGCACCGGTATAGCCGAACTGCCGGGTTATGGAACGACTTTATCGAACTTTTTTCACAGAAAAACAGGATCGATCATTTGATTATTACTGATATCTATCCGGCAAGTGAAGCCCCTATTGCTGATATTACCAGTGAGCGCTTTGTTGCAGAGCTCAAGGCCAAAAACCCTACGCTTTCTATTTCCGTACTGCCCCCTTGATGACACCTTTAGCGCCATCAAGCAGAATTTAAGTAATAGACTAGATCATGGAGATGTACTTTTGTTACAAGGCGCCGGTAAAATTAATAAATTGGTTAATTACCTAGAGATCCAAAAAGAAGAGAATTAATTATTAAGGGAGTGTATGAATATAAAATTAATTACTTTATCGCTCATTAGTGCTTTAAGCCTAAACGTGTCAGGAGGAAATGAACTGTCACGTAAGCATGATAGAGCACATGGCCCGCGCGTCAACAACTATTTGGAGAGTTTTGGAGCTTACTCAGCGGCTTGCTCGAAAAGAACAGAATTTAGAAGCTTGATAGATTGAAAAAATCAAATGGAGCTGTTAATGAAAAAATTATTACATAATGTCTTTTTGTGTGCTTATTTTTTTTTATGTGTAGCTGAAGAAGCCACTATTCACCATCAACAATGGCAAAAAGATGCGCGCATAGCCCACATCTTGCAACAAGCCCAAGCAAGCAAAAGCTATGCGTCTGACAACAAAGCAATCGAAAAAGCTGTAAACGTGATAGCAGACATTGAGCAAAAACTGAGAGACGCAAAAAGTAGTTCAGACACCAACGCTGTTGGCTCTCTTGAAAGAGAACTTATCTCAGAAATAGATGCCCTTGATGGACTTCTTACGCAAAAGTTCTATGCTAACGTAACTGTTTTCATGGATCGGTAATAATTATTGAACTTTGTCCCCAAATTTTATGATACTTACAAGGAGAGAATACGCTTTTCTACTAAAAGGGGGACCCTATGTACAGGTTCAAAAATGTTTTAATGGACGTTCTATTAATTGTATCATGCGCAACGCTACACGCAGGTAACGGTTCAGCTGGCTGGGGTGCATTTGGTGGCGCATTAGGCGGCAGCATACTCGGCAACGCAATTTCACAGCCGCGCCAAACACGTACCGAAGTGGTTCAAGTGCCGGTGCAGCAAGCACCAGCCCCACAGGACAACGGTGATTCTGCAGCGATGCGTAAATTAAAAAGGGACAATAAAGCGCTCGAGCATGAAGTTGAAGAGCTTTCTGATGAAGTCTTAACGCTTAAAAAAGAAATTAAAAAGCTTAAGGCTGAAAATAGCGCCCTTAAAAGCAACACCCATAGCAAGGTGGCCCGCGCTGCAACCGCTGCATAATATCTTCTAAAAACCAAGCAACAAAAAAGCCCTCAATTATCTCGAGGGCTTTTTTAGTTAAAATTAAAATGCACGATATTATTATAATGATGAATGAATTAACTCTACCAAACAATCTACAATACTAGGAGCATCTTCTAGGGTGAAGTTAAAAATTAAATAGGCAAGTTGCTGATCATTTAGGGCATCTACCATATCTGCTCTACGTTGGGATAAAAGCAGATCTCTTGTAATTTCAACACAATCTAAACGACCAAAAAATAAATCTTTTTGTGATTTCAGAATAAATGCCTTAAAAAGATCTTTTTTTGATTTTTTTAGCTTGCTGAAAAGTTTAACAAACTCATATATAACTTTGTTATCTAACTTCCGCGCTTCATCTTCATGTGAATAAGCAAAGTTCTGAGAATTTGAGGTTGGCTTTTTTATTTCTTCAACCCAGGCCATCACAATTGGATTTGCATTGATAGCTATTTCAGGATTATTAACTGCTTGTGTAAAAAGCTTCCATAAATCTTCTTTAGCATCCCGTTCTTTTTTAAATGTTAAAGTTTCTTGGAGAAAATCAAAAACTTTTCGATCATTTCTATTAATAATTTTGTCTAATTCTTGGTACGGTGCAGTGGCCCATTTTTGACAAATCTCTTCTTCAGCCGCCCAGAAGTCTACTTCAACGCCTGCTTTTTCTTGCATTTCAATATCAAGGAGCCTTAAAGAGTCTTTTTTCAATTCTTCATGGGAATAGCCAAAAACGTTGCCTGTGCCTATAAAAGCTGCAATAGTTAGTATAGATTTTTTGTATATCATGAAATATATCCTTATGTTAACTAAAACAATTACTTGAACTATCTAATTATAATCATGGCACAATCTAAAAAATCGACAACAACCCCACCAATACGCCTACGTAATGGGCAGATGCTTAATTTCAGAAACTCAATAAAAGAGATCCGAATTTTCATGGTCTTGATAATTTAAGAGAAATAGAGATATAAAAAAAGCCCCTGAAATAAATCGGGGGCTTTTTTTGTGTATTTTTTTTATACTGAGGCCTGATAACGTTCATTAAAATGTATACGTGTATCTTTTTCAAACTCTATAAGTGCTATGCCGCTACTTACAGATGCTAATGTAACCGTGCCGTCAGAATTAACAATTAGATTGTACGTTTTTTTAAGTCGATAAACACAACCCTTATTTATATCTAAATACGCAGCTTTGTAATGTTCAAGTTCTTCAGTGATACCTTCAAAAACTACTATAGAAGATACAAATGCTTGACGGCTATCATATAATGCCAACGTGTTAGTGTGTGCATCATAAATTAAGGTATAGGTACCGTTTAATGTTTTGATAGTCGCAAATTGATGAATTCCTTTTTTTATAGGGTCAGGAACCACGGCGCTGAATTCAATCGTAGCCGTAGTAGTATACCCGTTAAGGGGACAAAAATAGTTATATAAAAAGTTCCATTCTGGGGCTGCAGGAATATCTACACAATAGCCAGTACCGGCAAACGTCACGATTTGATTACTCAAGTTTGTAATAGAGATCAAAGGCGAACGTAATGCGCGATAATTTTTGCCATCAAGCTCTTGTCGCTCACAAAAAAGCTTCGATGTTGTCAATACAGATACAAAAAGCGCCATGCCTAGGAAAGAAAATAGTTTTTTTGTCATAGATAACTCCATTAAATTTAGTAACTTATTTTAAATAGCTGATATAAAAATCTTGGCCATCACGTTGAAGAGCGTGCAACCAAGCTGACACCTGCAGCGAGTACCACTGCAACATACCAATAGCAAGCTGATATTTTTTTATAAGATCATCATGTGTGCCATTGCTTTGGTCATTAAAACTGAGATAGAGCTTGATATGTCCAAAATCTTCAGCAAAAACATCCTGCATATGATACTGATCTACAAGGGCCTTGAGTTGTTCAAGCTTAGGGGCAATATCTTCTTTTTTCTTTTCAAACATCTGTTTGAGCGTAGCCATATCGGTCGTGTGGGGCAACCCTGGCAAAATGGCGCTGAGCGTGCTTATAGCGCTTAACCATGCGCAGATAATAAGAAATATCTTTTTCATCGTTAAATACCCCATTGTTATAGTTAAATCTACACTACTAGTAAGTTTAAATATAATTTTATATTTGTCAATTGGCGCTCGAATTCGACGCCTAGATGGCAAAGGGGTAATATTATGAAAAAAGTTACTTCTTCTTGCAAAAGTTTTTTTTATGCGCGTTCAATTTTAATTTTTTCTAATAAAAAAGCCCAGGTTTTCTTCACCTGGGCTTTTTTATTAATTTTTTTACCGGCCTTATAGCGCCATTTTCACCAATAATAATTGAAAATTCATCTTTGTCTTCTTTAAGCATGCAGACAGGTTTTAATTGGGTCAGAAGTAGTCGCTCATTCTTTTTCCTAGTTGGGCAGTCATATACTCGAATAATATGTTTAACACTGCCGTCATCCATTTCTTGCTTATTCAAAAGCAATAAATAAAGATGCCGTGACGTCTGAAGCCCCGGCAGACGTATGCCACCGACAGCGTCAGCCTGAGTTGCATATAATTTAGCAAGACGAATATCTGCACACATCGACGTGTAACTATCAAATGCCTTTTCCAGAATTATAGGTTGCCTCTCCTCATCGGCAGGCAGAAAGAGCCGTAATTCTTGAAAGCTTTGATTCTCTATCTCGACTACCTGCGCAGCCTGAACGAAACTCGTTACTAAACTTAACGTACTCAAAAAAACGAATACGAAAAATATTTTACTTTTTACCACTGAAACCCTCCGCTGATTTATTTAAAAAAAAAGCCCTTTTTAAAAAGGGCTTTAACTATTTTTATTTCCGAGCACCAAAAAATATAATAACTCGGTTATCCGGGCGAATCGAAACGGTACAGAATTTTTGAGGTTTCTCAAAAACCAGAAGCACTTCAGACTCGACACTAAAAAGGTGTAATTCTTTCCAACCAAGCCGTTCCATCTCAAATTGATAAAACTTAACCAGATCACGTAGCTCAAAGGTGCTTATAAACGTAAGTCCTGTGCAATCAGGGCTGGAACCACTGAGTGCATGGGCGGTTACTTGAATAGGAAATGGGATATCTGTAAGATGCGCTTCGTTAGACAGCTCAGGTTGCTGATCATAATAATGGACTGCATGATTACTTAATTTCTTATAACAAGCAGGCAACAGTATGATACAACAAAGCGAAAACCACTTACTTAGCGGCTGCTTTTTGAGCTTGAGCTGCATTTTTTTGCTCTTTGGTAAGAACTTTTTCTTTAACGCGCGCAGCTTTACCGATACGTGTTCTCATATAATATAATTTTGAACGACGTACATCACCTTGGTGAACATATTTGATTGAATCTATTGCAGGTGAATAAGAATGGCAAAATACGTTCGATAGAGATGCCATTAGCACCGATTCTACGAATAGTAAATGTTGAAGAAACGCCGCTTTTATGCATAGCAATAACATCACCTTCAAACATTTGAAGACGTTCTTTATCGCCCTCTTTAATTTTTAATGCAACTTCGATGCAGTCGCCAACTTGGAACTTTGGAAAGCCGCGATCATACTGGCCAAGCTCTTTAATTGTTTCTCTGGTATATTTTGGTGATTTCATAATAGTCCTTAATTATAACTTTTTACCTAATTACTATACTAAAAAAATTTCATTCTGTCTTCTTATTTTTACCCAACCATCTATCAAATATCACGGCAGCAGCAGAACGTACCGAAAGATGGTTAAAGGGCGAAAAGCCCTCGAGCGGCACCAAGCGATAGTCGCATCGTGCAATCAGCTCAGGGGTTAGGCCTCTTCCTGTACCAAGAATAATTACAACAGGCCGATCGCAAGACCAGACCTTTTCTTGGTCAAAAAAAGTAATCGTCCCAGGGTGAGCATCATTTTTTGCCCCTGTTGCAATTAAAAGGGGAGTCTTTTGTTCACGCTGAGTGATCTGTTCAATAACATTTTCAAGGTTATTTTCTACTATAACATGGTTGAGCGCGTCATGGCGATAGTTATTGTAAGAAATCCCAGGACCCTCTTGCCAGAAGCCTAAAAGCGTCTTTACAATAGCTTTTTGGTCTGCAAGTGGCGTAACAATAAAATAATTTTTTAAACCATACGTTAACGCTGAACGGGCTATATCATGAATATCAAGCGAAGTAACTGATGTTGTGCCAACTTTTGTAGTAACTTTATCTTCTGAGACAAGAACGTCGCTATGCATAAGAACGACATAGTGATGGGGTATATTCTTTTGAACTAACCGTTCCTGCTCGGGACTAAAATCTGGATAGGCACGTACCCAATCAAAATGGTGCAACACAGACTCACGCGCAACCTCTTGCTGGCGCCAATCGGCGATAGCTTTGTGGTTGCCCGAACGGAGCAGCTCAGGTACCTGACGGCCCTTCCATTCTACCGGGGCGGTATATTCTGGGTAATCAACGAACGGCCCTGAAAAAGAATCAAGCTCAACCGATTCTGATTTGCCTACTATTGCAGGAACCAACCGAAGCAACCCTTCAAGAAAAACCATTGCCGGCAGATCACCACCCATTAAGACAAAATCACCGATCGAGATAATCTCATCAGCGTATTCATCTTCAATGCGTGCGTCCATACCCTCATAACGCGCAGGCAGAAGCATTATATGCTCTTTTTCTTGAGCACGCATACGTTCATAAAGCGCATGTAACGATTTTTGATTAAGTTTTTTGCCGCGCGGCGAAAAGAAGATTTTGTAGGCAGAACCATGCTGCTTTTCAATATCTGTAACAGCCCGCTCTATAATCTCAGGCTTGATAACCATGCCAGCGCCATGACCAAAGGTTGGACCATCGATGCGCTGTTTAGGGTCAGCATACGCAAAAAGATCATACAGATCGGTATCTATGATACGCATATCCTGAGCACGCTTGACCAAACTTGTCGAAAAGAATGGCTTATACAGGTCAGGAAAAGCGTAACAACAGAGATTTTCATAATTAAGCAGCGACGTCGACGACGATCTCTTTAATGTGGCCAGGAGCAAGAAGGTTAGACGCGGTCCGGAGTGCTCTAAAAACACGTCCTTCACTGCCGATAACACGAGCGATATCGCTTCCTGCAACCTTGATTTGAATAACAACAGTAGGGCTGTTATCAACGGGCATTTCCTGTACTGAAACAGCAGATGCGTTGTCGACAAGCCCTTTAACAACAGACTCAATAAATAAACGAATCATATAACAACTTTACCGTTATTAAGCAACGTGGTGCGCAGCTTCTGCTACGGGTGCTTTTGCTACTTCAGTTTGATTTTTTTTAAATGCTTTGTGTAATTTCTTTACTGCATCTGTTTCCTGTGCACCAAGACCGATCCAATGTTGAATGCGTTCTTCGTGAAACTGAATAAACTGACCTGAACGAGGGTTATATGTCCCTAAAATTTCAAGTGATGCACCATCACGTTTTTTACGCTCATCGATTGCGACGATACGATAAAACGGAGCATTTTTTTTCCCGATACGAGAAAGTCTAATTTTAACTGCCATGTAAACCTTTCAACATAATTACATCCCCTTAAAAATGGGGTCTTCTCTTTAAGATTTTAACAAATTGCTGACTTTGTTCAAATCTTTCTAACAATAAGGTGATATCTTGCGGCGTAGTCCCTGAACCTGCAGCAATCCGTTTCCGGCGTGGTTCATTGATGATACGTGCATTAAGTCGCTCTTTAAGCGTCATCGAACTGATAATCGCCTTAAATTTTTTCATTTCCCGCTCACCCTTTTCAAGTTGAGCCGGCTCGACCTTTATCCCCGGAATCCCCGGAATATATTTCATAAGTGACGATAAGCTCCCTAAAGAACTCATCATATCCAACTGTTTTGCAAAATCCTGTAACGTGAGCTTGCCACTATTAAAAGCTTTTTGAAGATCTTGCTGGTCTGACACCTTAATTTTTTCTTCAGCCTTTTCAATAAGCGTATGCATATCACCAAGGCCAATAATGCGGTTGGCAATACGTTCTGGGTTGAAATATTCTAAATCGTCAACTTTTTCACCCGTACCCATAAAAATTACCGGTTTTTTAACCATATAATAACAGGCAAATGCAGCGCCACCGCGGGTATCCCCATCCATTTTGCTTAAAATGACGCCGGTTGCATTAATAATCGCTTCAAACGCTTGGGCAACACGCAACGATTCCTGACCGATCATGCCGTCAATGACTAAAAAAGTATAGGTTGGCTTAACACGTTTAATAATCCCAGAAAGCTCACCCAAAAGCTCTTGGTCAACATGCAGGCGCCCTGCTGTATCGATAAAACAGTACTCATACTGATTTTTTTGGGCATACTGAACAGCCTGCTGTGCTGCCGTTACCGGATCAGTTGCTTCTGGGGTGTAGTAATCAACCCCAATATTTTTTGCTAACACTTCAAGCTGTTCACGAGCTGCAGGACGATAATAATCAACTGAGCAAACCACTATTTTTCTTTTTTTATTCCGCTTTGCGGCATCTTTTTGAATCAGATGGGCCAATTTTGCAAGCGTAGTCGTTTTACCAGAACCCTGGAGCCCGGCCATGACAATAACGCTGGGTATCTGGAACGAGAATGTGGTAGCACTCTGTTTGCCCCCCAAAAGCTGAACAATACGTTCATGCACCGACTTCATCACCAACTCAGCTGGCTTTAATGAAGAAAAGACTTTTTTACCGATTAGGTCCTGCTGCACGTGCTGAACAAAATGGGTAACAACATCAAACGGCACATCGGCTTCAAGCAGGGTATTTTTAACCATCTGCATAGCATCATCAACCGTTTGCTGAGACACTTTTGATGAAGAAAATCGTGAGAATAAAGCAGAAAATTTTTCTGTTAATGAGCCAAACATACAGGTCCTTCAACGCCATTAAACTTCTAATAAATTTGTAAAACTTCTCTATGACCGCTAAACTTATAGTATATATTTATAGTATTATACCCTAAAAATGAGTAAACGGTAATGACCAAACCGGCATCAATTATTCCTATTGAACAACCAAAAACGTTGTTAATTGGCATCCACTCGCCTTTTAACCCTATTTCTGACATTGAATCATATTACCAAGAATTTAAAAATCTTGCGGCATCTAATGGTGTCAGCACTGAACATTTCATCACGATCAAATTACGCAGCATCGACTCGGCAAACTTTTTAACCCTGGGTAAGCTTGAAGATGTTCTTGAATTAGTCAAAAAAGAGGAAATCCAAGAGGTCATATTTTCTGACGCGCTTTCCCCCCAACAGGAACGTAACTTAAGCCGTATACTCCAGTGCCATGTTTTTGATCGAACAGACCTTATCTTAGAAATTTTTGAAAAAGGTGCACAGTCAGCAGAGGGGAAAACCCAGGTTGGCCTTGCTATGTTACAGCACCAAAAATCGCGCTTAACCGGACGCGGGCTGTATATGTCACAACAAGGTGGCCGTATCGGTACCCGTGGCCCTGGTGAAACGCAAAAAGAAAAAGAGACACAGCATATTGAACATCTTATGCTCAAGTTGCGCCGTGATTTAGAAAAACTTCAAAAAGTCCGTGAAACTCAACGTAAACAAAGAATTGGTTCTGAACTGCCCCTTATGTGCTTAATTGGGTACACCAACGCTGGTAAATCGACCATTCTTAATGCGCTCACCAAAAGTTCGGTGCTTGCGCAAGACAAACTGTTTGCAACGCTTGATACAACTACGCGTGAACTTTTTATTGAAAAGAAAAAAGTTGGATTAATTTCTGACACGGTCGGTTTTATTCAACAGCTACCACATAAACTTATTGAGGCATTTAAATCTACCCTTTCTGAATTACAACATGCCCATCTGTTGCTCCAAGTAATCGACGCTTCAGATAAAAATTGGCAGGAACATATCACCGTTGTGCATGATGTTCTTGAAGAATTAGGCGCAAGTGATAAGCCAATGGTTTATGTCTTTAATAAAGTCGACAAACTGCCTAACCCTGACATGTCAGACTTTTTGTTTAGAAATTATCAACCACATATACTCGTATCTGCTACCACAGAACATGGTCTTGATCCCCTTAAAACATTTTTGGTTGAGTGGAAAAAGAACTTACCATCACAAAATCCTTGAATTTAAATTTCCCATATAGTAGATTTCCTGGGATAGAAGGCAATTCTATCCCAAAATAAACCGTACTACTTATTAGGGAGAATTTATGAAAAAATATCTAGCGCTGGCACTACTTACTTGCACAGGCATGTCTCGAACTTACTCTCCAAGCGATGGACCTCAGCGAGAATTACGCAGATGCAGCAAAAGGCGCGAAGCCTGCTAAACTATTATCAAAAGCTACTCAAAGAAGACAAAACCGTTTTGGCCGCTACACAGGGTCAAATAGCCGATGCTGCTGACAGGCTCGGCGCAAGTCAAGAACAGGTTGCTGGTGCAGTTGTTGCTCTTGCAACAGCCCAAGCTCCTGATCAATTTCCTGAATTAGATTTTGATACAGATGTAGCTATTGTCACCAGTGATGATGAGGTTGAAGATCTTACTAAAACCGTGCTTATAACACAAAAAGCAGACAAAATTAAAAGGCAGGCTGAAAAAAAACGTCGCCAAAGACAAGAATTTGAGGCTGAACAGGCGGCCCATCAAGAAAGGCTCATCCGCCAACAAGCGGCTCTGGTTGAAAAACTGAAAAAGTCTGTTCAAAGTTTAAGTCCAAAAGTCGATGCTGCGCGTAAAGAAATTATGAGCAAGCAACAGGCTTTAAACGCAATTAAAGCTGCAGAACAAGATGCCCTTGAAAATTCAGCAACTAAAAGTGAATTAGCAAGACAAGCACTAGAACAATTTGAAACCGCAAAACGTGAATTTGAAGCTGCATTAGATGCAAAATTAACAGCAGAGCGAGAAACTTCAGAAAAAGTTAAATTCACCCGCGAGCGAAGCGATTCACTCGAAAGCCGTATGCAGGCAACCAGAAAACTTGAAGATCAAAAAGCTGCGCTTATAGAGGAATTGCAACAAAACGGCGTTCCACAAGATGAGATTGATGCAATCTGTAATGCGACAACAGTGGTAGTAAAACAAAGCGATGGAGCGCAAACTGCAGCGACACCTTCAGCTTTAGCATGGCTTTTTGGCTTAATGTCTACTGCCGATTCCAGCGGGTCAAGTTCTAAATAAAAAGTAGCAAAAAAAGCTCATTTTCATTATCATACTAAGAGGCGCTTTTTGCGCCTCTTATTGTATCACCATGTATTTAAGCCACAATGTGCACAGGGACAAACGTGAAAACATACAAGCTCATCATCTTTTTGACCACACTATCGATCATTTCAAAAGCATATGCAATGGATTCAGATGAATCACCTGAAAAAACTTTTTCGCCCGGATCACAAGAATGGGCAGATGCAAGCCTCTATAAAGCTCATTTGGAACAAGTAGAAGCACTTCTAGATATGCTCAGAAAACAAAAAACTGATCTAGAAAACCAGCGACATGAATTGAGAAAAAAAGAAGCTCAACAAATAAAAAATTTAGAGCAAACGGTTCTTGAGATACAACAAGCAACTGCAAGCATTAAAACTTTAGATGCGACAGAAAAAAGACTTGAAGCCAGAAGAGAAATAAACTCAGTCGGCGCAGATGGTTTTGACCCTGCAGAGGGCGATATCCCCAATTCACCCTTATTGAATCCGCAAGATGTTAGAAGATTTATAGGCACTGTTTCTGAACAACTTTCAAAGTTTGATTTGTCTACTGCCTTCAACCTAAGAAAATAATATAATTATTAAACCACGAATAAAAAAAATATTTTCATCTTTTTTGAAACACAATTAAATCATATGATCAGCGCGATTAATAAAAATGATCCATTGGATTTTGATTTAGCTACGCATGATATGTTAATAGAATGCAAAAAATGGAGATACAACTGATAAATATTTTTTGGTGTTGGATTCATAGGAACCTTATGTATTTTATCATGAATAAATTAATAGAAAATGATGTTTATGTTGAATATAAAATTGAAACTCAAATCTATGGCGAAATTTTCATTAATGAAAAAGGTAAGCAAGATGCTAAAATAAAAAAAGTATTTGCTTATTGTAAATTCAATAAAAAAACTGAGGAGTTTTCATTAAATGGAGATACAACTGATAAATATTTTTTGATGTTGGATTCAAAGGAAATAAGACATGCAAAAGTGCAGTTAATGAAAAGAACTAGGGAAAATAAACCTTTTGAACAAACAATACAAATTGCAACAGGATGATCATCTATAAAAGCACCGTTAAAAAAAATTTGAAAAATTCGAAAAGCTGTTATGCAAAAAAAATTTAAAAAGGATTTCGTAAAGAATAGACAATTACTTAAAAACATTAAAAAAATAATAATATTTTTTCTAATGGTTATCGTAAGAAATATTCCGGCTGAAGATTTACAATATTTTAATGAAAACTGGTCTAACTTTTTGGATATGGAGAATATTGTAGTAAACGAAGGTTATTCTTTAGAGACAATAAGATTCAATCTTGGCGTTGTAGCACATTTTGATCAAATACTTGCTTTAATTGAAACCGAGTTCGATGATTGGTTTAATAACGCTTTAGCCGAAATGCTGGAAAAAAATCATAACAGGGATAAACAATCCATCATGTGCGATATTATTAGTGATGAAAATAAAATTCAAAATGATCAAGCTAAAAAAAATATATTAGAACTCCAACTTCTTAATCAAGAAGATCAACTAAAAGAGCTGTATAAATTACATGGACTTTCAGCTGAAGAATTTGATCTCATTAAGGATGATTTCATCACAAACTATAAAAATGCTGATGCAAAATATTTATCACCTGTATTGAAATATATTCAAATGATTTTATGGATAAGCTACTTCCAGCGGCGTATTGTTATGACAAAGTTAGATTTAATAATCAATGAAAAAAACATCGAATCTGTAAACATAACGCTACAAGCAAATAAACAAAAAGTAGAAGAAATTAATAAAAAACATTTTGAAAAAATAATCAATCTCACACAAAAAGTATCCTCAGAGGAATGTAAAAAATCATTAAAAACCCTAGAAGAAATAAACGCAAAAATAATGGAGAATGAGAGTAAGTTTCTCAATGATTTAACTCTTAACAAAAAAAGCTTAGAGCAAATCGAAAATAAACACTATGATCACGGCCTGGAAGATATGTTTCAACAAGGGCAAGATACCTCAAAAAAAAATCGATTATTAAATGAAAACATTGAATTATGCGCGAAATTGCGAACAGCTGAAAACGATAAAATAAATTATGAGAAAATAATTAATGAAACAAAAAAAATAATAGAACAGAAGGCACGAGCGGAAAAAGCAGAAAGTTTTGAAAATTATTGTAATCGCTTGGGCTATTCATAATTTTTGCTCAAATAAAAATTAAGTCTATTCTTTCATATTAAAAGGAATCTTGTGAACCTCAAGCAATCAACTAACAAGATTATTAAAATCTCATTAATGATTTTATCATCTCTAGTCATAATAAAAAATATAGTTGCTCAGGATGTAAATTATTTTAAAGAAAATTGGTTCGAATATTTCGACATGGTAAGCATTCCCGTGAGCAAAAGCGATTCTTTAGAAGCAATTAAATTCAATCTTGGCTTTGTTGCAAATGCAGATTTATTAGTTGCGTCATTTCATTCTGATTTCTGTAATTACGAAAAGGAATATTTAGAAGAGATTGATAATCTCACTATTAGCGATTTATTAAATATTAATTTTTATAATGAAAATTTAATAAAAGATCGCCAAAATGAAAATGATTCGTTAAAAGATACCATTATTAACGAAGCAGAAAAATTGCAAAATTTATTTTTGAAATATAAAATTCGCACTGAGGAATTTGAATCTATTAAAAATGAATTTCTTATCAATTCCCTAGATGATAAGCTTCATATTAATATAGATAAATTCATAGAAATGATTTTGTGGATAAGTTACGCCCAACGTCGAAACGTTATGGTAAAAGTTGATTTTATGGTCAAAGAAGCTGAAATTAAACTTGCACTTAAAAAATTAGAAATAAATGCACAAAAAATAGATACGCTGAATAGGATATACTTTGAAAGTGCAATCAACTGCCTGCAACAAAAAACATTAGAAGATTGTAAAAAAATATTGAAAAAATACGAAAATGAGAAAACAAGATTAATTTTGTGTAAAAATATGCTTTTTAGTGATATAGAACGCCAAAAAAAAATATTTTTTGAAATTGATAAAAGGATGAGAGATATTTACACACCAATTGAATTGCAATGCCATATTTTTCCGATTAAGATTGTGGAAGAAAGAAATCTACAAAAGCAAAAATATGATAACCTATCGGTTGACTTGCAAATCGCACAAAATGATGAAAAACTTTTTGAGCAAATAATTGAAGAACTCAAAAAAATTATACACAAAAAGTCCGTCGGAGTTATATAAATCCAAATTCTTTTGCGATTATTCTTCCATTATTCACCATAGAAACAATCGCAGAAAGCATGTGAATTTTATCGTAGATATCCCTTTTGGAAGGCTTTTTAGATATCTCATTGGGGTCTTTATATCCACGCGGGTAATCTTTTATCTTTTCTATCACCTCTTTATCAGATAATATTGCTTCAAATTCAAAGCTTACTTTAAGCTCATAAATAAAATTTTCTAATTCACGAATACTCATGCCATTACTATGCTGTGCCAAATCATCTACAATACGGTCATATAATGTAAAATCATATCTTTCCATGAGGCCTAATAAAACAGTTTTCCTGATTTCCTTATCTGGTTGATCAATTTTTAATCTCTGCCGCTCTGGAAAACGACTCACAAAAGCCAAATTTAATTTTTCATACTGGTTAGTGGCACAAATTATAAAAACACGCGGATCATTCTTACAGGTATCTAGATATTGCCACAATTCTTGAGCCGCATTAGTATATTCAAGCCGCGATGATTCCCCATTCCCCGTCGCAGCTATGGCATCAACTTCATCTATAAATATAACGACAGGGCGATCACCTTCAAGAATTTTATCAAATGCTTTCATCAACTCTTTTTGCATATTTTCAGAGCCACTGCCCTGATACTTGGTCACTATCGATGATGCTCGTATATGAACGAATTCACACTGTGCGGCAACTGCTATCTCCCGGGCTAATGTGGTCTTTCCATTGCCTGGAGGGCCATACAGTAGTAATCGATTTGATATAGTTAATGGCCTTGAATCAACCAACAGCCCTTTTGTTACTGGCTTACTTAAGGCTTTCACAATATAACCAATAATTTTATAATGACTCCAAGATGATATGTCGACGCGCGCGTGAAGGCTATTTATTAATGAAACAAAAATAAGTATAGATAAAGTTATCTGTAAAGTTCTACGCATTTTGCCCTAATATATATAAAGATAATTATTGAAAAAATAGTATATTAAGCCTACAAAAGTTTATTAATAAATCAACGTATAATTATTTTGCCGCAATAATATTATTACGGTAAACTGATTTAACTATGAACACACACACCAATTTCCAAACATTTTTCGAAACGCAATTAAATCCAGAACAGCAACAGGCGGTAGCACAAAAAGATGGCGTATTGCTTGTGTGTGCCGGAGCAGGTTCGGGCAAGACGCGCGTGATTACCGCACGCATGACAAACCTTATGCTCATGCACAACGTCACCCCTTACTCGATTGTAGCCCTTACGTTTACTAACAAGGCTGCACGTGAGATGAAAGAACGTATCGCCCATTTTTTACCTGGATATCAACTTCCTTATGTCGGCACGTTCCATTCATATTGTTTGCGGTTATTAAAAATCTATCGCCACCATATAGCGCACCCAGAGTTTAGTATTCTTGACGAAGACGACAAAGAAAAAATGCTCAAGGCTATAATTAATAAGTACGGCCTGGTAAAAAAAGTAACAGTTAAAGCATTAGCCGGTGCGATATCACAGCATAAAAATAGTTTATTAGGGATCTCCGATCCCTTATTAGAAGAGCTGTGTAACGTGTATGAACGTGAAAAAACAAACGCCCATTGCCTTGATTTTGATGATTTACTTTTGGAAGTATTAAAACTTTTTAGAACGAACGCAGAATTTAAAAAAGATTTTCAAAACAAAGTACGCCACGTGCTGGTTGATGAATATCAAGACACTAATTTAGTGCAGCATGCGCTGCTGCAACAGATAACCCAAGACGATGCCAAACAGTTTTGTATCGATTCATTGTGTGTTGTCGGCGACGAGGACCAATCTATTTATTCCTGGCGCGGCGCAACAATTCAAAACATTGTTTATTTTAAACGTGACTTTCCTCAAACAACAACTATCACCATTGCGCAAAATTACCGTTCTGTACAGCCAATTTTAGATACGGCAAATGCTATTATTGAAAATAATAGTACCCGTAACCCCAAAAAATTATGGTCAAAAAAGAACGGCAACGACCGCATCAGGCGGATACAGTGTGCTTCAAGCTACCAGGAAGGTGACGTAGTTGCCAAACTAGCATCGATGCATATCAAAAAAAATAGTGGGCAGTCGATTGCATTGTTATATCGGTCACATTATCAATCACGCGCGCTTGAAGAAGCACTTATTCGTGGCTCGATTCCGTATAAAATTATCGGTGGCGTAAAATTCTATGACCGCCAAGAAATTAAAGATCTGCTTGCTTACATGCGTCTGGTGGTTAACCCCTTTGACCGCATTTCTCTCACGCGCATTATCAATGTGCCCTCCCGGGGCCTTGGGGACAAATTTATTGAAACATTAATTGAGTTGTGGGACCAACAGCCCTTTCTAAATGGCTTTCAGATTCTACAACATATGCTTACTGAAAAAGTTGTCTCTGGTTTAAAAGCAGAGTCTGTTCGTTCGTTTATTAATCTCTTTCATGGCTTTACGCGTAATGACACTGCACAAAAAGTTGCAGACTATTTTATTGAAAAAACAACATATCTTGAATACTTACAAGAACATTTTGCCCAAGAAGATGCACAAGCAAAGATCGGCAACGTAAAAGAGTTACTTAATGCTATTGCCTCATTTTCGCGCCAAGAAACTGCTACGCAAGAGGGCTTTACTCTAGAACGTTTTTTAGAAGAAGTGGCCCTGCTGCAAGAACATATCATTGATGAAACCACGCATGATTATATATCACTCATGACACTGCATGCTGCAAAAGGGCTTGAGTTTGATACCGTTATTTTAACGGGGCTTGAGGAAAATATTTTACCCAGTGCGCATGCAACTTTTGCCAACGAAACGGTTGAAGAAGAACGCCGCTTATTATACGTCGGCATAACCCGCGCACGGGAACGGTTATTACTTACGCATGTTCGTTACCGTTATGTTTTTGGCACCATGACAGACCAACGCACGTCACGCTTTGTGCATGAACTGCCTGACTGGATTGGAAACATCGATTGTTCACAATGGAACATTATCGATATCCAAAATTATTTACGCGACTGGTACTTAGGCTCCGCCATGAATGGTGCGAAACGCACTGATTTGACTGCGCTGAAGCTTGGCACACCACGAGCGGAGGTGGGGCACGCGGCACAACCAAAATTGGTGATCCCTGAGTTTGCTTTTGACCAAGAGCTCGAAGAAAGCTCGCAAGAGATTTCTGAGCCTGCGCGCTTACGGATAAATCAACGTGTACGCCATGCTACGTATGGCATCGGCACTATTAAAGAGCTTGAAGAACGGGGTGAAGATACCCTCTTTGCAACAGTGCAGTTTGGCGCAAAAAGTAAAAAAATCTCTGCTGATTTTTTGCAAGAACTATAATTACTCGTCGTCCTGTTCAATATCAGCAACTAATGTTTTTTTATGTACCATAACCGGAGCGATTAAAGCTTTTCCGTTATAGAATAACCCATGCTCAGCGTTTATCAGCTCTTCAATATCGGTTTCTGGTGTAATAACAATATCTTTGCCCATGACCATGCCGTTTGAAAGCTGCACGCCAGTTCCGGGCAGAATATAATAGCCTTTTTTTGTCTTAAGAATTTCATATTTTTTAGATTGAATGGTCGGGTTATCTTGCACATACGGGCCGGCCCATTTTTCTGGCCAAACAAGATTCATAGGACCAACCTCTGAGCTTACAAAGCTTTTTACCGTTAAAAAATCGATATAATTTTTTTCATGATCAAAAGAAAGAATTCCGCATTCACGGTCTATGCGGTCGAATATCATCTGCAATCGATTTATATCATCGGCGATAACTTGATTGATAATAATACGGGCTTGGTTTCTGAACTGATACCAGGTTAAAAAGAATAACCCAGTTAATAACGCACTCGAAACAAGAACAATCAACGATCTTTTATGATGCAGTTCCATACGAGTCCCCCTTGTAAAAGATAATACACTTTTCCAAAACCAGATTAGCATAATTCAATTTACTGTTTGAAGATATTCCAGTATAATGCTTCTTTAAGCAATCATTATCTCTGACGCTCTGCAGACCTACCTCTTGTCCATATTGCTTGCACTGATTGCTCGATTCAATTGAAAAAAAATTTAAAAGTCTTAAAGGAACCTTCCATGAACTATCTTATAACAATAACATTATTATGTTCATTGTCTCTTTGTAACCTTTTATGTAATGTCGAACAAGACCAGGTAATTATCGATACCTTTACTCAGCATGATCTGGACCTTTTATCTGAAACAGATAGAAATTCTTTGGCTAAAACAATTCCAACCGTAACTACAGCCGGAAAAAGGGCAGCTGAACCATTTCTTTTGCACCCAACTGCATCTACAAAAACACTCAGACAAAGACAGGCAGTTATTCATTTTTTTCTCGAGCAAGAGACGCTACACACCGACCTTGAAGAACTACGTAATAGATTGCCACTCCACGAAGATGCATTAGCTATCGAAAAAGAAAAACTATCGTTAGAAGCTTTAAAGCAGGTATATTTTTCTTGGGACAGTTTAAAACGATTTAATACATCACCCTATGCACTTGATATTGGTTATCTCCTGCATATAGCAGGACTGTGCTTTCCGATGGGAGAGTATCTTATGTTACACTCTGGCTTTACCAACTTTGCACCCGCTACACCAGCTGCTGATGATCTTGATGATCTTGATGATCACGCGGCGAGCACGTGCGGACACAATCACCTGCCACCAAACGCAACCCGTTTTCAATATTATCGTTTCCATGCAGCACTTTTAGCCGTACATATACCTGCATTTATTGATATGGGGCGTAACATTAATCAACGAGCAGCAACAATCAAAATTCTTCAGCAACAGATGATTCACCTGGCCGAATATACTAAAACGGCACGGGTGCTGTATGAACTTTTAAAAAGTCATCATGCAGACACCTTAGGCTTTGCGCCCTATCACGAACTTGAAAAATTTTTTAGTAGGTCTCCCGAGTGCTCATTAGCCGCGCAAGATCTTTTAAAGTTGCTTAACCAATCAACATTTACTGGACAAGCGTCGTTTTTCAGCCATATTGGAGGTATTCTTGCAGCATATAATCTGTATATGCAAACACACCAAGAATTTGAGAATCTGATTAATGCTCTGGGCGAAATTGAACTTTATATAGCAGCAGCAACTATGATAAAAAAACAAACAGTTGATGCGCCATGGTGCTTTGTGGAATATAGCACTTCAACAAAACCACATATTCATGCAAAAAATTTACGCCATCTTTTTATCCCGGCAGAGCAATCAAGAAATTGGGATAATGATCAGGACTATCTACACACCTTTATAACCGGCGAAAATGGCTCAGGAAAATCGACCTATATTAATGGTATAGGCCATGCGCTTATTTTTGCACAAACATTTGGCATTGCACCGGCGCAAGAGTTTGAAATAACCCCCTTTTCACATATCTGTACCTACCGCTTTATCCAGGACGATATCGCCGCGGGCACGTCACGTTTTTATGCTGAATGCGCACGCATAGAAAAAATACTCAACACTATAACAGAAAATCCCGGATTAAGCTGCGTATTGCTAGACGAACCGTTCACGAGCACCAACGCTCAAAAGGGGTCTGACTTTTTAGAAGTGGCCCTTTCAAAGTTGTATGAAAAAAATAATGTTATAAGCTTCACCGCAAGTCATTACACAGCGCTCAGCGCCCTTGCAATAAAGCATACCAAGACACATCATCTTCATTTACCCTAGCTATGAAAAAAGGCCCTGCAATTCCAGGGCCTTAATCTTTTACTTGAGAAATTATTCTTATATATGCTATAAACAGATTAGATAGGGACGCAATAAGTTCGGGGAAACCTGTTTCGGGGGAACTTGTTTCATGAGATATAGTATTAAATTACTACCATTACTTATTTATTCTTCAAGCACACTGGTCAGTGGCTACCTGCTGCGTAGTGACCAAGAAGCGTATAACTATTGCCTCAAACACCAAAATGCTTTTGTTGCTATTGTCTGGCCGATTGCCCAAGGCAAAGAGAGCTTTATTCAAAATATTATGAACCGGTATGGCACAATTTTGTATCGAAAAGAGTATTATTTCACGCCAAAGATGGCACACCATATTCTGAAAAAAGCACATGCAAACGCCAACATTCCCACCAGTATGAAAGAACATGTTACCTGGTACTTCCCTAAAGGCACCTATCAGCAGCCGGGGCGTATCTTTGTTATTGAATTTGCCGACATGCCGCATAACCTTGCCTGCAAATACTCCGTGCGGAAATTGTACCCATCACTTCAATACAGATCAATACATATTACTGATTATCATTATGAAGCTGTTGAGCTTGCAAAACTCTTTTTTAGCTAATACTTTAAGCACATAACGTCATGAACTTCAGCAAGTGTTTTGGCCGTAACTTCGCGCGTTGCGGCGGTGCCCTTTTTCAAGATATCCATTACATAACTTTTATCGTTATGGAACTTTTCTCGACGGCTTCTGATCGGGTCGATAAATGTAGTCAGAATTTCTGTAAGCCGTTTTTTCAAAACCATGTCACCAAGTCCACCCGCTTGGTACTGTCTTTTTAGCTCAGCAACTTCGTCTTTGCTTGGATCAAAGATATCAAGATAGGTAAACACGGTGTTGCCTTCAACTTTGCCCGGGTCAGAAACTTTAAGATGATTTGGGTCGGTGTACATGCCCTTAACTTTTTGTGCAATAGTGTCTGCAGAATCAGAAAGATAAATGGCGTTCCCTAGAGATTTACTCATTTTTGATTTACCGTCTGTACCAACTAAACGAGCAACTTCAGGAACAATAGCACGCGCTTCAACCAGCACTTCTTTTTTATAGATTCTATTAAAGGCTCGCACAATTTCGTTGGTCTGTTCGATCATAGGCAACTGGTCTTCACCGACGGGTACAACGGTTGCTTTTACACAGGTGATATCGGCAGCCTGGCTGACGGGGTACATAAAAAAGCCTGCGGGAATAGCGTCGCCATAACCTTTTTGGTCGATTTCTGCTTTAACTGTTGGGTTTCTGCGCAAGCGACTTATGGTAACCAAGTTTAAATAGTACATCGTTAAATCGGCGATTTCGGGAATTTGTGATTGAATAAAGATAGTAGTTTTTGCCGGGTCAATACCAACTGCTAAATAATCACAGGCGACCTCAAAGACATTGTCGTGCACTTTATGCGGATGTTCGTAATTGTCTGTTAAGGCCTGGACATCTGCAATGATAACATACTGCTTGTAGGTATCTTGGTAGTGTACTCTATTTTTTAATGAGCCTAGATAATGGCCCAGATGTAATGGCCCTGTTGGCCGGTCACCGGTTAATACGATATCCTGTTTCATAGGGTATAATTCTCCAAAAAAAATCTATCTAGTTATGTATATAGAGCATGAAGTGCTTTACCAAAAGCGTCAATGTCATGCACAGTGGTATACGCGTGAAAACTTGCACGCACAGAGGCTGCAATGCCAAACCGTTCATGAATCGGCTGTGAGCAATGGTGGCCGGCACGCACGGCAATAGTATGCTGACCAAGCCAAGCGGCAATATCATGCGCGTGAAATTTTTTACTGTAAAAAGAGACAAGATGGTTAGGTACCGCGTTGGCATATTCAGGTTGCATAATAACGATATCATCATGTTTTTTTAAATGCTCCTTAAGCGCACTGGTGAGCATTTTTTCATGTTCAGAAAGTTTTGTATAATGTATCTTTTGCTTAAAATAATCTATTGCCGCATGCAACCCAACTGCTTGTGCAATGGGCGGAGTACCCGCTTCTAGTCTATAGGGCATCTCTTTCCAGTCCATACAGTCAAGCTGGTTTGAACCAAGCTGTACACTGTGCACCATGCCGCCACCGGTACGGTAAACACCCAGCTGCGAAAATATTTTTTTATTACTATACAGTATACCAATGCCTGTGGGGGCAAAAAGTTTATGGCCCGAAAAAGCTAAAAAGTCTACGCCAAGTAGCTGCATATCAATCGGCATGTGGCCGATAGCTTGGGCTGCATCAAGCAACACCCGTGCACCAACTTCGTGCGCTTTGGCGCAGATTGCCTGAAGATATTCTTGTGGCATAGAGCCAAAAATATGTGAGCTGAGTGCACACGTGACCAATTTTGTCTTGGGGGTAATTTTCTTTAAAAAATCTTCAATATCTAATTTAAAATCACTGGTAAGTGACACGTATTTAATCACAACACCATGTGTTATACTCAGTTGCTGCCATGGTAAGAGATTACTGTGATGCTCAGATTCTGGCAAAACAATCTCGTCGCCAGCTTTTAAATTAAAGGCGGCCCAGCCGTGGGCGACCATATTAATACTATCGGTAGTTCCTGAAGTAAAGACAATTTCTTGTGGCTCTGCATTAATAAACGCTGCAACAGCGCGGCGAGCAGCTTCATACTGCTGGGTTGCCGATTCTGCTAATGCGTATATGCCACGATGAACCGGTGCGTTACTGGTTTGGTAGAAATCGGTAAGCGCGGTTACGACAGCATCAGGCTTTTGTGATGTTGCGGCTGAGTCTAAATAGACGATGCTTGAGTTGCGCAGTAACGGAAAATCTTGTTTTATGAGTGAACTATCCATACATTAAAGCTTAGCCGAGTGAACTATTTTCAGCAAGTGATAGACTATATGCAATATAGGTAAAGATGTATGGCATTTGCAAGGGCTTAAAAAAAACACGGAGTTCTTTTGGAAAAAATAAAACAATTAATCAAAGAAATTCGAATAGAAGTTATGCCTGAAAAAAATGAACTGGCGCTTTTACAGTTGCCAGAGCACATCGAAGATATTTTATTAAAGATCAGCGTTTGTACAAATATAAGACAAGCAGATCATTATTTTAGTATTTTAGAAGAAGTTCAAGGTCAAATCTCTATAATAATATCAGAAGACAAAATAGACGTACCCGATACTCTTTGGAAATTATACAAAGATTTCGACCGTATTGATGATAAAGAATGGCGAGAATATTTATTTAATAAAATCAAAACTGGGAAATATTCTTTGGCTGGCGAGCCTGCTTTATATGATTGGTTCCCACGCAAGTAGCGAGTTCTTAATATTACGTATATAAATCCTATTTATGAAGGGAAAGAGTATGTTCAAATATCTTATAGGTACGTTTTTGGTGATCAGCTACGCTCATGGCATGCAGACAGAGTCAGACCAACAGGTACATTTAAACATCTAGACCGCAGGTGCATCACCAAAAGTTTTTTATTGTGGCAAAATAATTAATTTCGCTCAACAATTGCCAGAGTGTTAAGAAACTGCCTTATGTGCATAAAGATAACGTCAATAAAATTCCTGATTTTTCTATAGACTTGCAGAGGCCTTATAATTCTGAAATTAAAAAACCTAAACATGAAGCAAAGCTTGAAACTGCAAGGTATTAAAAAGATGGCGTTATATATTGAAATAAAAAAAGTTAATTTTGCAAATAGCATTCATTACTACCATGCTATGACTGAAACAGCACATGGCCCGTTGGCTTTTTTTATTGGTATTGAGAATCACAAAAAATTGCTTCATGTGCATAAAGATAATATCAATAAAATTCCTGATTTTTCTATAGACTTGGAGAGACCTTATATTGATGAAAACATGCAAGATAAAGTTTTTCAAAACATGCTGGTTCGAGTGTTGGTAAAGGCAATGAAAGCCTATCGTGATAATAACTATCCAGAATATATAAGCTTTGAAGCTTAGCTACTATGAAGTACATATGGAAATAGCGGATTTTGAATGTTGTTTTGTTTCAGTAGGCATTTCTGAAACAAAAATAGATTGTTGGGATCTTAGCATTATTATTAAGGAAAACTTATTTGCCCAGATACCGAAAAGCTAGGATTTTTTATATATGAAACGGTTGACTGGGAGTTAGTTTATAATCCAGCGAATAAAGAAGTATGGCATTTGCAGCCAATAAGAAAGATGCGATAGTGATTGTTATGGAAAGAATAAAAAAATTAATAAAAGAAATTGAGGCAGAAAATATTTCAGTAAAGAAAGAGCATATGCTTTTACATTTGCCAAAGCATATCGAAGATATTTTATTAAAGATCAGCGCTTGTGCTAATATACAAGAAGCTGAATATTATTTTAGTATACTTGAAGATGCCAAACATTTAGTAGCTATAATAATATCAGAAGACAAAGTTGAAGTATCTGACCCGCTTTGGAAATTATACAAAGATTTCGACCGTATTGATGATAAAGAATGGCGAGAATATTTATTTAATAAAATCAAAACTGGGAAATATTCTTTGGCTGGCGAGCCTGCCTTATATGATTGGTTCCCGCGCAAGTAGCGGGTTCTTAATATTACTTGTATAAATCCTATTTATGAAGGGAAAGAGTATGTTCAAATATCTTCTAGGTGCGTTGTTGGTGATGATGAGTTACGCTCATGGCATGGAGATGGCTGTGCATTCAGCAGACAATACACCAGACGACGGTTTCAATCGTGGTACAAAAACATATCCCAAGACGATTCAAGAAATACGAGTTGCCCATTTTTTAGGATCGCTTCTTGTTACTAAAGCGCCACACAAAATGGCACGTGATATGATTACCGTAGAACATGAAGTTAAAGAAACTGCCTCTTTTTTTAATCTCATGGAAGAGCGTCAAGGTGGGGTTCTTACCATCAGGGTAAGTTCAGACATTGATGTAAAGGTAAATATCTACACCGCGGGCGAGACTCCTAATATTTTTTATGGTGACGGAAAAATTCAGTTAGCAGAACAATTAACCGAGTGTTAAGAAAAAATATTTTCTACTTACGCAAAAAGTCTTGTTTTATTCGTACGACATTCATAGAATAAGGCTTAGTCAGACAGTCACAAAAAATGATGAAAAAAGGGATACGCCAATGACAAAATATCCACTCTTATTGAGCTTAGTGCTGATATCAAGTCTGCATGGAATGGACGAAAAAAAACCTACACACAAAGATGCTCGTAAACAGCTTTTAAAACGCCTAAGTGGCTTATTTATTGGTCAGTCTCCGGCGAAAGCACCATCGGTAGTCAGCCCAAGCTCTAAAAGCGATTCCGACCAAGGGCAAGCAGCTTCACCGACGTTGAGCGATATCGGATCGCCCACGCGTGAAACTGGTTTTGACGATTTTTCGATAAGACAGGCTTCACCACTCCCTTTGACCTCTCCTAAAAGCCCAAGACCACAAGGCCCCGAAATTTTTCTTGCTGATTTTGCTGAGCCTGTAAAAAAGATTTATTTAAAAGGCAAAGTTAGAGCAAGTTTTTGTCAAGTCAATTGTGATTATAACCCAGAAAACCCAAACCATGTTGTAGTCATAGCGCGAGGGCAAGATGCAACATCGTTTAAAACTCTTGGTGTGACTCAAGTAAATGAAACGGGAATAATTGCATGCACTCAGCGTGATCCTAACGATTTTGGCAGAGTTGAAATTTATGCTAACCATCTGGTTGAAGTGTATAGAGAAGATCAACTTGATCTATTATCGCCAAGAACAGCTGACGCGATAAATCAATATAAATCCCGCGAAGATCATGATGACCAAGCCGTACCGAATCCATAAGTTTATTTGAAAAATTCTTCTGCCGTTTTGTCTTCTAACATACAAAGAAAAAAACTTTGCACTAAGATATCTTGCGCATCTGCAGGGGATATACCGCGTGAGGCCACGTATTCAAGCACGTTCGGGTTGATACCCGCAATCGCGCTGCCATGCTTGCACTGGACATCGTTTGTTAAAACTTCTAATGCTGGCACTGCTTGGGCATGAGCCGTTGAGCTGAGCAACAGCATATGACTTTTTTGTTCTGCTTTGGTGTGACGGGCGTCTGGACTTACGTAAATTTTGCCGGCGTAATTAACGGTTGCATGGTCATACAAAACCCCTTTCACGGTAACCGTGCTGCTGGTGTGTGGCGCCTGATGTTGTTGAAGCGTGGTGAGCTTAAGAGTGTCATGAGCTTTCTGACTATGTATAATGCCAATAGCTGCATGGGTGCCGGGCGTGTTGCATATCACACGAATTTCTAGTTCGGTTGCCAAAATAGTGTTTAAAAAAATAGTGATCTGCATATCATGCGTTACAAAAAATTCGTGCACGCCAGAGATATTACGTAAAATAATTCTATCGACTATCTTATCCAATTGAGCCTTCCATGGTTGCAGAGATTAAGCGATTAATTTCAACAGCATATTCCATAGGCAGCTGTTCAACAAAAGCACTAACAAAGCCGGTCATAACAAGGCCCAAAGCCTGTTGACGGGTGAGCCCACGACTGCAAAGGTATTCAAGTTGCGCGTCTGAAATTTTGCTAACAGAGGCCTCATGGCCGATATCAGCATCATGCGTGGCAACTGTCACGGTGGGGTAGGTGTCTGAACGTGAATAATCATCAAGTAATAATGCATCGCACTGTACGCGTGATTTTACATGATGCGCAGATGGTACGACTTTAACAAGTCCGCGATATGACGCGCGACCACCTTTTTGTGAAATAGATTTCGAGACAATAGTTGAGCTGGTATACGGAGCAAGATGAATCATTTTAGCACCGGCATCTTGGTGCTGATGCGCACCTGCAACAGCAAGTGACAATACTTGTCCCTGTGCACCCGGTTCTTTAAGAACAACGCAGGGATATTTCATAGTAACGGCGCTGCCAAAGTTGCCATCAACCCACGATACCCGTGCATTACGGTAGGCAACGGCACGCTTGGTGACCAAGTTATAGACATTGGGTGCCCAGTTTTGGATGGTAGTATATTGCACCTGCGCATTTTCAAGCGCAACAATTTCAACCACAGCACTGTGCAATGAGGCGCGTGAATAGATCGGCGCACTGCAGCCTTCAACATAGTGAACCGAAGAACCAACATCTGCAATAATCAGTGTTCGTTCAAACTGACCCATCTGCTGTTGATTAATTCTAAAATAAGCCTGTAGTGGCATGGTTACCTGCACCTGTGGTGGCACATAGACAAAGCTACCGCCTGACCAAAAAGCAGAATTGAGCGCTGCAAAAATATTATCATCTGGTGGAATAACGGTAGAAAAATATTTTTTAACCAGTTCTGGGTGGTCACGTACGGCGCTTTCCATGGAACAGAATAGTACACCCTTGTCTGCCCATTCCTGTTTTAAACTTTTATAAATAACTTCAGATTCAAATTGTGCGCCGACACCGGCAAGAAATTTTTGTTCTGCTTGGGGAATTCCCAGGGTCTCAAAGGTGGTTTTTATATCTTGTGGGATATCTTGCCATGAACGCTTTTCACTGACCAACGGCTTAACATACATGGTGATATCAGATAAATCCAGACCACGCAGGTCTGCAGCCCAGCTGGGGATTTTTTTCTCATGAAACCGTTCCAGAGCCCCTTGGCGAAAGGCCAGCATCCATGCGGGTTCTTTTTTTTCATGTGAAATATTTTTAACAAGCTCTGCTGTAAGACAGGCGCCATTAAGGGTCATAGCAGCTTACCTGCCGACATGGTTACCGTATGGTCTGCATTGAGCTGCTGTGGCAATTGAGTATTATGCGTAATAAGTATAAAAATAGCATCTTGATGGGTAGCCCGATATTCTTTAATAACGTTAATTAACGCAGAAACACCTTGAGTATCTAGGCCAGAATCTGGCTCATCAAGAATAATAATGCGTGGCTCCAGAACGAGCATTTGCACTAGCTCAAAGCGCTTTTTTTGCCCGCCAGAAAAGCCTTCATGCACATTGCGGTCGATATAATCTGCTGGCAACCGGACAAGCTCGAAAGCTTTTTCTATTTTTTGATTAATATCTTCAACACTCAGTGCAGTTTGGGGATTACAGGACCTGTATGCATAGTGCAAAAACGTTTTAATCGGCAGACCAGGAACTTCTATGGGGTGCTGAAATCCAAGAAATATACCTGCTTGGGCACGTTTTTCAACAGACCAACCAGAAATATCAACGCCATCAAGTAGTATTTCACCACTGCAGGTATATCCAGAAAGGCCCATGAGTGAACAGGCCAGAGTACTTTTACCTGAGCCATTATCACCTGAGATGATCACCAGTTGACCATTGATAAAATCATGAGTGATACCATGAACAATAGGGACAGTTTGGGCTGAAACAGAGAAATTCTTTAAAGAAACCATAGAAAAGCTGCGTTAATTATATAATATTTTTATACTATTAGCGTAACAAAAAGAGCGTATTCTGGCTAATAGCTGCGGATAAATTACAGACCGTCTATACTATCATCAAGTTAGCCTCAACTGTCAAACCCGGCAACGCCGGGTCGACGCGAGATGTTGCACGACGTGCTGTATCGAGCTAGTTTTGAGCGTAAAGCCCTCTGCAAGAGTTATCGGGGGTGACACGCAGGATAGGTAACTTACATTTCTACCACTTATTTCTTCAAAAAACATAAGTTATTTTTGACACCCCATTAATTCTATTATACAATTTATAGTGGTTGGTCTGGACGCGTTGGTTTGCGCGTTATTGTTAGGTTTGTTATGAAGCGCGTACTCAAAATTTCTCTTTTTTTTCTTATTATGGTGCTTAGTAAAGTTGTTGCCGCTCTACAACCTGCGCCTGAACTCTCAATACCAGTAGACCCAACACATACCCTTGTTACTGCACGTGTTTTTATTCATGGCACCGTACTTGCAGGCTGTTTTTTTATCGATATTCCAGCAAGCTGGCGCGATCAATATAGTGAAAACTCGCTGATCGAACGGGCAATGGCATCAGCACGCAAGCACCCTTTTTTACACCATTCTGACGTTGTGTTAGATTTAGGCATTACCGATATCACCAATCAGATTATGGTGCCTCTTTCACATCCATTAACCGATGAAAAAGCCGCTATCACGATTATACGCACATTCGAACGTACCGACCGCTGTGTCAGTAACCGCCAAGGCGCATACCACTATTATACCTTTGGTTGGTCTGGAGCATTAAGTGAACGCAAGCGGAATAAAGAGTCCGGTTATCTGTATGAAAGTTTACTTGCAATAAAAAATAATTTGCAGCAACAGTACCCCAACGCCCGCATAAAATTTGAGCTTTATGCACATAGCCATGGCGGGCAACTTATTGCGCACCTGCCCACTATACAAAAACAGTATCCGCATCAGCAACTGTATATAGACACAGCCATTTTATGTGCAACGCCTTTATATAAAGAAAAAATGCAGCCGATGATAAGTTCATCGATGTTTGGGACCATTATCAATCTTTATTCGTGTGGGGATAAAGTACAAAATCTTGATATTATCTCAACACCGCAACACTATTGTGTACGAAGTTTACAAGAGCTTGCTATACCGCTGCCAATGCATGATAAAAAGGGTCCACGGGTTCTGGATGTTTGTCTATCGGTTCATAATAACCCGTATGTTTTTAGTCACGAAAGTTTTTTTTGTTGCACTACGTATACCCTACCAAGCCACTTTCGTAAACGATCTTCGATCCGCAAGGCACTGAACCACTTTTCACCGATGCCTGTATTGGTACTTTATCCGGCATGTATAAAAAGTATTGAGTCATTGGACCTTGTTCCGGGGTTTCATACTATTACCATGAATTTTGAGCATACGGATAAAAATCTTCTTTCATTATCAACACATCATCTGATCGGCTCAAAAAAAGTTGCACAACTGCGGGATATCCGGCATTATAAAATACAGCCATTAAGTTTTGATTTTTTAAAAGAATATGGCTACCGTGCGCGCACGAGTAGAATGAACCACGTAAAATATACGTTTTATCATATAATGCATAGTTAAAGACAGCCGTTTCACACTGAGCCTGTCCAAGTACTAAGGGAAATTTTCATGAATAAAAAGCTTGCTATTCCAACAACAATTTTAGCATTTTTAAGCATTGCATTAATGGTAATGCACCACCCGTTTCAAGCCAAAGCGCATATCGAGCCCTTTCATGAGCTTGGACAACTTACGGCTCCGACAAAAAATATTTTTGCATTACTCAATGAACGGATAACAACATTACAAGAAGCCAATGCGTTTGCCCAGAAAAATCTTTTACGCACAGGTGAACGCTGGGATGCACAAGCACCAAACCCTGTTCACAAAGATATACAACAAAACAGCTCAACGATTATACAAGAGCTCAAACAACTTGGTATGATCGACGAAATAAAACCCAAAAAAAATGATTATACTTATGCCGGTTTAATGGGTGCGCTCAAAGAGCGTGTAGCCTACCGCATGAACTATCTTAAAAAACTCATTGATGAAGGCTATACATTTAAATATATTGTTTTATTAGGCGGCTCACGACCATTACAAGAAAAAGAAAAAGAGAACCTACCGGCAGAGGTAACAACTGAAGCAGAAATGATGGTCCATTTATTTCATAATGCTGGCTTTAAAAATAGCAAGATGATTCTTGTTAATGCACCGATGGTCCAGAAAGCCGACGGCACCTTAGTACGCCCTAACACAGACGATACGCTTATCTACTTTGCACAAATAGCCCCAGAAGATGGTTCATTCTTAGCACTATCAAACGCGCCCTATACCCTTCGTCAAACAAAAGTAGCACAACGCATTTTGGATCAAAAAAGATTTCCTGTTGACGGCGCGGGTGAGAAAGCTGATGCTCAAGAAATTGATCCTATTATGATCATGGACGAACTTGCGCGCACCCTCTACGAAGATTTTAAATCGTTTTATGCAAAAACTGCATAAAACTTACCCAAGTACGCGGGCAAGTTCTGTAATTGATGTTAGGCCTTGAGCGACCTTAAGAAGACCGTCATGCATTAATGTCCGCATGCCACTTTTAACCGCAGCTTCATACAACTGCGTATATGATGGCCGTCGCGTAATAATCTCTTTCATCTCATCACTTACTAACAGAAGCTCAAAGATGCCGATGCGTCCACGATAACCCGTATCGTTGCACACTGCACATCCGTCTGCACTCCAGACGCACTCTAGTGGAATGCCGTATCGTTTGGCGGCACTTTGATACTCAGTAGGAACCTCAGTTTCATAACGGCATTCTGTGCATAGTTTTCGCACCAGCCGTTGTGCAAGAACACCGGTTACGGTAGCATTAATTAAAAATGAACGAACACCCATGTCAATTAAACGAATAATTGCTGATGGGGCATCGGTGGTATGCAACGTGCTTACTACAAGATGGCCGGTAAGGGCTGCCTGAATAGCGATTTCTGCAGTTTCATAGTCACGTATTTCACCTACAAGAATAATGTCTGGGTCTTGGCGCAATACCGAACGCAAAGCCGTTGCAAAGGTGAACCCGATCTCCGGGCGAATCTGTGCTTGGGTGATCCCATCAAAAGAATATTCTATCGGCTCTTCTAAGGTAATAATATGTTTTTCTTGATGATTAATAAGATTAAGAGCGCTGTATAAGGTGGTTGTTTTACCTGAACCGGTTGGCCCGGTGACCAAAACAAGGCCATGAGAAAGCTCGATGAGCCGGGTGAACTGTTGGCTCATGTCAGCAAAAAAACCTAATGTTTCAACATTAAAATAATCATGTGAGCGGTCAAGTATTCGTATAACAACATGCTCACCATACAGACTTGGAAAAGTTGCCACACGCATGTCAACCGACGCATGTGGCACTACAAAAGAAAATTTACCGTCTTGTGCAAGCCGCCGTTCACTCACATCAAGATGTGCAAGTACCTTGAGCCGGGCAATGACATGGTAAGCGTCGGCATGGGTGACTTCACGCACGGTGTGTAGCATACCATCAGTACGAAAACGGACCTTGATTCCCTGTTGCGTTGACTCAACATGGACATCAGAAGCTTTTTCTGAAAGGGCCGCATTCAAAAGATCATCTATAAAGGTTACTGCAGAAAATGTTGTATCAACAAAATCAGCCAACTTTCCACCCAACAAGAAGACCTACTACTCCTGAAACAATAGCAACTGGATGATCTTTAGCCCATGCAATTTTCATGGTGATAATATCTTGTAAGGTATTTACATCAGAAATGCCAAGTAAGGCTTGGAGCTTTTCAAAGGGCATATCATACAGATGGGTATAATGGAGACCAAGAATTGAAACCACGGCGATTGCCAAAAGTATCAAGGCTATTCTACCAAAGTTTTTGAGTAAAAAGCCTGCTACAAAACCACCCAATCCGAAAATAACTAACTCAATTGCCCACGGTTCTTGGCTATTAAAACGTTCTTTAATAACATCAAGCCATCCTTGTGATGAAGTTACGTTTTCCATGGGTGCTACCGGTGTTTCGACAGCAACTGAAGATGTTGCCATGTCAGCTGAATTCATATCCATACTTATGCTCCTTAAAAAGTAATATAATAATTTTTTGTAGTATACATCATTTGATGCGCTAAAAAAAGACGTCGTGGATACCACGACGTCTTTTTTACTTATGAGCTTACTGTTAGCATCATTTTTTAAGCAGCTACTAACTCTTTAAGAGCTTTGCCTGGCTTAAATTTAGCTACTTTTTTTGCAGCGATAGTCATTTTTTTACCCGTTGCTGGATTTACGCCCATTCTGCTTTTACGTTTCATAACAGAGAATGTTCCAAAACCAGTAAGAACTACTGATTTGCCGCCTTTAAGGCTTTGGCCAACAGATTTAATTAATGCTTCAAGTGCTCTTTTACATTCACTTTTTTGCATTTTTGTCATTTTTGACATGTGTTCAATAAGTTTTGCTTTGTTCATAACTTTTCCTTAATTTTTTTTTAATCTGTACACTTAAATTTTGCGTAAAGAACTAACACTATTCTGTATAGTGAAAAAATCGGCAAAAATTGTCAAGCTTTTTAATGGGGCTAGTTGAATATGCTGATTATATCAATCAAAATTAATAGCCGAAATGCACAAATTTCGTAATCGCTCATCTTCAATACTCAGCAAAATTTCTTGGAGCTCCTGAGCATGTTTTTTTTTCTCTGGGCCATATTCTCTGAGATAATTATCAAAGAACCCTGGGTAAAAAGAATCTATCCAGCTTTGTGGGTTATCACGTATATTTTTATCAAATCCAAGCCAGTCATAATCATGTAAATGTTTACACAATGCCTCATGCATATCAACAAACAACGATTGACGTTCGTGTATAGATGCCCTCATGGACTGATTATCTATCCAAGAGATAGTATCATTTTCTAGGTCATAAAAAATATTGCGCGCATGCAGGTCACCATGCGTAATGGTAAGCCCCTTAAGTGAATGGTTATCAGGTTGCATAAAATGGCTATGAAAATGGGCCAACGTTCTGCCTAAGGCGGCATACGCTTTATGCAGATGCATTGTATGTTCTTGGCAAGGGTTGGCAACATAAGAGTTCATAAGGTTGAAGAATTCTTGGCCCTGTGCTTTTGGCATTAAGGAAAAATAATAGTCTTTATCGTCAGCACTGTAATATAGATAGGCAATGGGTAAGTAAATGATGGGAAAATCTTTAACAGATTTCGGCCAAATATAGGGGTGCACCGGTTGGTAATGCGCTACCTGGATGAGATCTGATATTTCATTTTCGCCAGCAATGAGTTCTTTAACAATAAACTCACGCTCTGTTTGTCCCTGAAAGCTTTTTACCAGAAAAAGCTGACCGGTCAATACGCCACCCTGTCCGGTAAGGTCTTTGACCACTAAACAGTCTCCGACAGCAAAAGCGGGGTCAGTAATTTTTCGTTCGTTATAGGCCGACACTAAAAATTTTTTCAAACTCTCTGCGGTGAACTTTCCATCAACCAAAAGTTCCTGGCTAAATCGCACTAAGTTGCAATGATAATGGGATTCTGCAAGCACATTAAAAGATGATAGGATAATAAAAAAAATTATGAAGATCTTATTATTCACGGTGTTTCTTTGGTATATAGATAATAATTCTTATAGTACCAAGGACAAAGATATTTTATAAATAAAAAGAAGAGAAACGCAATACGGCCTGCCATCTCGGGCTGCGCAAGAGTGCAGGATGGTGCCGGGGGCCGGACTCGAACCGGCACGAGGAAACCCTCGAAGGATTTTAAGTCCTTTGCGTCTACCATTTCGCCACCCCGGCTCAACTATATCAACTTACTTCACGTTACGTGGTAAAGTTTATCCTGAGCGTAGTCGAAGGACCACCCCGGCTCAACTATATCAAAAATATAGTAATAGTTTACCCAGCTTTGTAGATAAATCAATTAACTATAGGCTTTTTTAGATAAAAAAGGCTAAAAAGATTTGCACTACTATGTTTTTATGAGCCACAAAAGGCTGGCCTGCCACCCGGAGCTCAGCAGGAGCGCAGGATGGAGGCGGCACCCGGATTCGAACCGGGGATCAAGGATTTGCAGTCCCATGCCTTACCACTTGGCTATGCCGCCTTATCTGTTCCAAATATATCAAATTTATAATTATAGTACACTTTTAATTAGAGTAAGCCTGCCTTAATCATCATATCTTTTAACTCAGCAGCAGTTATGATATCAAAGTCATGTTGACCCTCTTGCTGAGTCCCTGCAGGCTGATTTAAATAACTAGAGATTTCTTCAGTACGACTGCCCTCCATGGGAAAACCAAGTTGGGACCATTCAGCAGCGCCACCTTCATAGGCATAGACATGCTTAAAGCCAGCTTTTTTAAACACTTTTGCAGCATGGCCACTAGCAGAACATTGATAGTTAGAACAATAAAAGACGAGAGGCGTCTCTTTGTTCCATTTTTCAGCATACATATCTAAATCATCAAGATCCATATGTACAGAACCTTTGATATGTGCATCGTCATACATATCTTTTGAAAGAACATTAACGACATGGAGCGATACTGGTTCTTCAGAAACAGTTTTTGTTTCAGGAGTATTATTCCAAAAACAACCGGGTAAAATTAAAATGCTTGCTGTCAGTGCCAGTACATTGAAAAATTTCATACGAATTCCTTTATCGTTTTTTTATTTAATCCATTGGAAACAACGGTCCCAGCGGATTTTACTCCAAAAGCTTATAGGGTTTTTCAAAAGAGAAATAATCATCCACGAATTTTCTGGGTCATCAAATGAGAATAACCTAAAAATTACACGGCCATGAATTAATTTTCCATCAACTATACCAACTTCACGACAATCTGAACTACCTAAGCGGTTGTCGCCCATGCACCAATATTGGCCATCTTTAAGCACAAGATCGTATACATCTATGCCACGGTCTTGCGGTGTGCCTGAATGCGTAAGAACTATTTCACCATTATGTTTTAACAATTTATCTGCCGAAGTCTTGTAGAATGGCTGATCTTCTGGTGATTTAGAAGGATCATAACTAATAAGCTTAATATTTGCATGTTCAGCTCTGTTATAGGGATTAAATGTTGCCCAGGTACCAATTTTTAATCGACGAGCTAATGGATAGGTATTTACATAGGGCTCGTTAAGCTTTTCGCCATTGATATAAACGACCGTTTTACCATCTTCTATGCGTCCCTGTACATGGTCTCCTGGAATGCCAATAACCCGTTTGGTCCAATTTTGAGGACCCCAGAATATGCCCAAAACATACCGTTCAAAGAGATTTAAAACCGGGTTTTCTGAATATTCATAGGTTGGCTGATTAAAGGCAATCACTTCACCTCGCTGTATCGGCGTAAACCAGATAGTTAATTTATCTGAAACAAGTGACTCACCAACTAGTAACGTTGGCTCCATTGAGCCTGATGGCACCTGATAGAGCCCAAAAATAAATGTACGAATGAGAAATATAATTACTAATGCATTTATAATACTCACCGTTTCATCAATATGACGTTTATACGTTTTGGGAAAATAAGAAGAAATAGCTCTCATTGTTTAATAACCTTTACGATAAAAAATAAAATGGATTAACTCGTTTTCCATAGACCATAATCTCAAAATGAAGATGCGAGCCATTTTTACCACGCACATTCCCTGTAGCTCCTACTTTACCAAGAATATCGCCTTGTGCAAGTTCTTCACCCTGGGTAACTAAAATTTTTGAAAGGTGGGCATACCGTGTTGCAAATTTTTTATTATGCGCGATAACAACGGTGTTCCCATATCCACCAGCGTAACCAGCCTGCACAACAACTCCTGCAGCTGCTGCTGCAACCGGTGTTCCTGTTGGCGCAGCCAGATCGATTCCACGGTGATATTCCCACTTGCCGCTTGGATGTTTACGTGGGCCAAAGCCATAGCTTAGCCAGAATGTTTTTTTTGCCATGGGCCAGGCAAAAGACATTTCATGAGCAATATCTTGTGCTTCACCACCAAATTCACGCGTCAGGGTTAATTGTCTCAGAGATTTTTTACTGCGTCTTCTGCGACCCTTTTTTCCCGATACTTTTTGGGTAACGGTTGGTTTTGAGGCAGTATCATTTTTATATATACGCGTTACTGCATCTTCAAGTTGATATTCTTTACTTAACGATTGCGCAGCCTTTTGTAAATAATCTGGATCGCGATTTACTAAAAGAAAACTATCAAGCGGTAGATCATTTATTTTTTTTTTTCAGAACTATCAGGCTCTTCTTTGTCTGAGTCTTGATTCTCTTCTTGTAGTATCATGCGCTTAAATAACAGCAGGTAGTTATCATACTCCTGCTTGAGCTGAGTCAGCTCATCAAGCTGTCGTACAAAAAAGCGATACTCAACAATTAAAAGCCCCGTCAATAGAAGCATTATGCTCCCAAGAACAGCGGCCGCGACAAGAATGTAGCCATTACGGGGGGAACTCACACCTATCCTTATGATGATTTGCCACAAATACTATTTTTTTTGATATGGGCTATTCTACTACTTTAGATTATTTTTATCAAACCAACGGTGAACTCGTGTACAAAAATCACTATCTGATTCATCAGAGCCTATACATAACGGCTCGCCCACATAAACAGTAACCGGGTAGCGATATATTAAAAAAGAATGAGGCGGATAGGCATTACCCATATTATGAATATAAACAGGAATAACCGGCACTTCTGCCTTGCGTGCAAGAAGAACAAAACCGGATTCAAAATCATGAACAGTGCCATCATTAAAACGGCTACCTTCCGGGAAAATAACGGCGTTACAGCGCATGTCACGCATCAACACAATACCGCGCAACAGCGTTCGTGCATCGTGACGTGGATTATCTTGCGTGATGCCCAAACCTAATCGTGTAGTAAAAATAGAAAATAGAGGCGTTCTGGAAAAATGGTCCCAATAAAACCAAAAATGTGGATGTATACCCTGTAAATAACCAAGCAGTGCAATGTCGGCAGCAGATTGATGATTTGCTATATATAATGCAGGGTATGGATATGCGTCGGATTGTTTAATAATTTTAACTGATATGAACGAAGCGTACATAAACCCACGAAATAATAATGCAAGCAACCAATATATTAAAAAGTTTTTTTGAATATACGCTCTTGGGGTCAACAAAAGAACTATCAAAAGAAGCAGCCCAAAGGTTGCCATCAACAACGAAAATAAGATATATGAAACAATAGAACGTAGATAAATAAGAATGTTATTCAGCATAATAGAGCTCATATGTGTCGTGCAATGCACTTATATACACCACCATAACCAATGCAGCTAATAGGGGATACAAAAAAAATATATTAAACATTATTCCCACAAGCACAAAATTACTATACGCACTTGCTGTTGATAGAAGAAAAAAAATAATCATAATGGGCGCTTTGTAGAGAAAAAAATATCCTGTACGGGCCAAGGCATACCCAACTTTATCCGGTATAGAACCGGCTGCATCATATACAAAAGAGAAAGAGCATAGAGCTGCTAAGAAAATTAACCCCAAAAAAAATTTTGGCAGTAAGGCTGCACTTAGCAGATAGACAAAAGTTACTGCCAAAACGCTTGTTATGTTTTCCAGCGTGCAATAGTGCCACAGATAACCACATGTTTTAAGCCCAACTGTCGGCCGCATTAAATAGATGATACATGAAAGTATAAGTAACGTAGAAACGATACCAACAAGGTTATTTCTGAAAAAATAAGCTGCTGCTAGATAACAAATGGGTATAAAAAAGGCATACGATGTCAGCAACGCATAGTAATAACGTTGCAGATGCAGAAGAATTAATCCTAACCACATGATTATAGGGGTGCGTCTGAATGCGTACCAAGATTGCTGCCAGAGTAAAAGAATTTTTTCACATGCCATAGAGTATACTTTTTATGTAAATAAACTTATTTAAAAGTTTATCTGCATACTACTCAGGCAAGCAATAGTTGTTAGCAAGATACGCTACTAAGCGGCCGGCGCAGCAAGACCTGTTTGTGCTGAGAGATTTTCAGAACCAGCCTTTGCTCCCGTGCCCTGGCCCCGTTGAGCGGTGGCCTCTGATTTTGCAAGTTCTGAATTAGAACCAACACCCAGATTAAGACCCGAACGTGCACTATCGCATAATTTTAAATCGTTTGGTTGAGTCGAAGAGATAATACCAACATTTTGAGAATAACATTCAGTAATATCAACTACATTAGTACAGTTTTGTTGTCTGCTACAATCTAGGGCATCAAAACCTTGCCAGCACGCAGCCCTTTTTGCAGGGTCGCCATCATTTGGAGAACAATTAACAGGTAAATTACTGGTAGGTCCACTTTTTGGCTGGCAACCATAACAAGCCACTTTAGAATCTTTGCCAAATTGGAACCCGCGCTGATTTTCAAAGGTCCCGCCTCCTAGGTAAAAAGCGTTTTCTGGTTTATCAACATTTACTAATTTGACATATAAGTCTGGTTGGCCAACCAACTTTTGAACCGGCCGTATCACCGGGATTTTGGTACGCAACAAATTTCTCCACAGCCCACTTGTTGTAGGTATGAAACTTAAATATTTAAAGCCATTAGCATCTTTTTAGTTGTCCAAGCAAGTACCCTTGCCTCGGTTTGGCCCTTACGATTCTTGACCAGCTACATCTGCTTGCAAAAATTGAATCCCAAGAAAAATTGACAAACTAACGCCAGTTATCCATAATTTCTTCATAGCACAACCCTTATCTTTACATTTAGTACTTTATTACTTACTATCATACCCTACCATTACGATAGATATCAATAAATATTTGACTTTTTGTAATTTATTTCCTTATGATAAGGTAAAGTAGATAACAATAATTAAAGAAAAAGTAAGACTTATGAAAAAATTACTTATTGTAGAATCACCGGCAAAGATTAAGACTATCTCCAAGTTTCTCGGGAAAGAGTTTACTATCTTAAGCACGTTGGGCCATGTAAAAGATTTACCCCCAAAAGAGCTGGGTATTGATATAAGACCATCTGATAAAGGTGACGGCTCAATAGACCTTACCTACACGGTTCTTGATAAAAAAGAAAAGATTATTGCCGATATCTGTAAGGCCGCACGTACGGCAGATGAGATATACCTTGCACCCGATCCTGATAGAGAGGGTGAAATTATTGCCTGGCATATCGCAGGCGAAATTGAAAAAGTTATTAAAGACCCAAGCATTATTCATCGTATTACGTTTAACGAGATCACCAAAACCGCTATTGAAAATGCTATAAAACATCCCGGCGCTATCGATGAAAATAAGGTCGGTGCTCAACAGGCCCGCCGCATTTTAGATCGTCTTGTGGGTTACGAAGTTTCACCCATTTTATGGCGCAAAATAAGTAAAGGCCTTTCAGCCGGCCGCGTACAATCTGTAGCACTTAAGCTTATCTGTGACCGCGAAGAGGCAATCAGAAACTTTAAACCAGAAGAATACTGGTCTATTCACGGTACCTTTGATTATGAAAAACAGAAATTCACCGCGCAACTCAGCCAAATACATAAAAAAAAGGCTGACATTAAAGATGAGAAAACTGCCCAGGCGCTCGTTGATAAAGCCAACAAGGGCACCTATCTTATAGATTCTATTAAAGATTCTGCCCGGTCACGCTCGGCAGGCGCGCCCTTTATAACCAGTACCTTACAACAGGCTGCCTATAATAATCTTGGCTTTTCAGTGAAAAAACAATGCAAATTGCGCAAAAGCTCTATGAAGGTATTCCGTTGCGACGACAATTCAACGCCTGTCGCGTTAATAACCTATATGCGTACTGACTCGCCCCGTATTGCAGATAGTGCCATTAAAGAAGTGCGCACCCTGATTAAAGATGATTGCGGCGCAGATTATGTACCGGCAAATCATTAATATACGCCAAAGTGGCGGCCAAGATGCCCACGAAGCGATATCGCCCTATTTCGGTAGAAATGTCACCTGAATTTGTAAAAAAATATGCTTAGAACAGACGAAGCAAAGCTCTATGATCTTATATGGAAACGCTTTGTTGCCTGCCAAATGAACCGGACAATATGCACAGCGCGCAGTTACTATCGCCGGAGATAACGGCCTGGTATTTAAAGTAATCGGTTCAACATTACTATTTGATGGTTTTTTACATGTATACAGAAAACCAGAAGAGCAAAATACTGAAAATGGTGATACCCAAGACCCGGAAAAAATTATTATTCCAAAAGGGCTTACTGAAAAAGCTACAGTCGGTCTTGATAAAGTTACCCCTAAACAGCATTTTACCCAACCGCCTGCACGCTTTACTGAAGCATCATTAGTTAAAGAGCTAGAAAAAGAGGGCATTGGCCGTCCAAGTACCTATGCAACTATTATGAAAACTATCCAAGCACGTTCGTATACATCGCTTGATACTAAAAAGAAATTTATTCCTACAGAACTGGGCATGGCAGTTACCAAGATACTCACTGAAAATCTTCCAAAAATTATGTCGACGCAATTTACCGCCGTAATGGAAGAGGATCTTGATAAGATAGCTCAAGGTTCTATGAAGCGTAATACGCTTATCTTTGAATTTTATGCACCCTTTTCGGAGGATCTTGAAAAATTCCGTGGCGAAAAAGGTAAACAGGTAGAAATTACCGATATTACCTGCCCAGAATGTAAAAAACATAAACTTGCTATTCGATTTGGTAAAACAGGTTCATTTGTTGGCTGTTTGGGCTACCCTGAATGTAAATTTACCAGCAATTTTGATCGAGACGAAGCTGGCGTTATTAAGCTCATATCTGCGCAAGCGCCAAAATTGCTTGAAGAGGCCTGTCCACAATGCGGCAAACCGTTGCGTGCCATGGTTGGTAGATACGGACCATTTATCGCCTGCTCTGGCTACCCTGAATGTAAATACATCCATACGGTCAAAGCAAAATTCCCCTGCCCAAGTGACGGCGGCGAAGTTATTGAACGGTCGTGGAAAGGCAAAAAGTTCTGGGGCTGTAAAAATTACCCGAAATGTAAATTTAGTATTTCTGGCGAAATTGAACAGGTTACCTGCCCACAGTGCAAGAAACAGCCGTACTTACTAAAACGCGTTAATAAAGATGGAACGGTCACGCTTACCTGCCCGGATAAAGAGTGCGGATACTCAAAGAGTGAATAATAAAAAAAGGCCCGGAAATTTTCCGGGCCCTTTATTTAGTTTTAAAATAAAAATTATTATTAACGTAAGTTATCAATAATTTCTTCTGCGTTTTCAAGATCTTCTTCGGTCTGGCCGATAGCTTCTTTTATATCTTCAAGACTTTCTTCGATTTCTTCAACCATATCTTGAATCTGTGAAATAGCAGTTTTTGAATTATCTAAAAGCTCTTCAAGAGCATCTAAATGATCATCTAAACTTTCGCATGAATCACCTTCACAAGAGTTTTCACATGAGCCTTCTTGGCAACCTTCTTGCTCATAAGCTTCTTCTTCCTGATTACATGGACAATTGTCACATGAACAGCCATTTTGCGATTTTAAGCTACTTATTTTATTAAAAAGCTTCTCTTTTAATGCGTTTTTTTCTTTATTGTTGCAGTTCCAGCACATAACTCACCTTTTTATGATTATATTTTGATTACTATTACTTACTTTTCAGGGTAACAAAAAAGGCAAAGTAAAATCAACAGTTTTGCACAAAAAGGCTTATACTTAAGGCAAAACACCTACCGGAATAATATTCCCCTGTATGACACGAGCGGCGGCCTTTTGAGCTTCAGGGTCTGTTTCATAAGCAACTATAAGCGTAGGGACTTCTGGTAAGTCAAAAAGCACATGTGGGTTGCCAAACAGAACAAGCGTTGCATGAGCTGGATTATTATCCAGAAGTTGTTGCAGCTGCTCAGGGCAAATCTTGTCATAGACGCCCCGCGCTGTTGTAGCAAACGTTATGATAAGGTTGTTAAGATCGCCACAGCTAAGAGCTTCTTGCAACGAATAAACGCGTGCATTGGTACAAAGTCGATCGAACGAATCCATACCAACTGATTCTCCTAGATGAACTATCGTTTTTTCTGAGGCAGTATTTATTTCCCCATGCACTAACGTGATCGCATGTTGATACAGTTCTTGCTTAAGCGCATAATCAGCTTCTGACAGAATATCACGTTCTGGATGTTCGATGGGCTGGGTATAACGATTATCAAACAAACCAAGCCACTGCTTAGCACGTAAAATTTTTTCTACAGAAGCATCTAACTGCTGCTGATATTCTTGATCGGCAGATACCAGTTTTTTAAGTGCTGCATGAGAATCTTTTATGTTACCGGGGAATAAGATAATATCGTTACCAGCCTGAAATGCTTTAACAGCTGCATCTACCGAATCGTAAGCCTTTACTATCGCACCCATGTCTAAAGCATCAGTAATAGCCAAACCATTAAAGCCAAGATTCTTTTTTAGGTACCCCTTAACGATTGATGGCGATAACGAAGCGGGCTTACCTGTATCGTCAAGTGCTGGAACAATAAGATGGCCTAACATGACCATATCAACGCCCGAGTTTATTGCCCGCGCAAAAGGTTCTAGTTCGACAGACTGCAATTCTAAAAGCGTTTTATCACACCTTGTTAGATCATGATGACTGTCGGTGGTGGTGTCCCCATGCCCTGGAAAATGCTTAGCGCAACTTAACGTTCTGCCTGTTTGCAAACCATACATATAAGGTAGAGCTTTTTTGATAACTCTTTCTGGTGTTGCGCCAAATGATCTGTAGCCTATAATAGGGTTTTTGGGATTGGTATTACAGTCAAGCACTGGAGCCGCGGTAATATGAACCCCTAATCTACGCGCATGGTGTGCCACACGTTTACCCATGCCATTAATAAGTTCCGCTTGGTTGTCAGGCATGGCACCTAGCGTTAATGCATAGGGAAATTTTTCTACTTGCGGGTGCCGCATACGCAAACCCCATTCTAAATCTTGGCCACTTAAGAGAGGCAACTTTGAACGCTTTTGAAATTGATTGGTGTATTCAATTTGTTGCCCGATCGATTTGGGAGCTAAGAAAAAAACGCCGCCAACATGACACGTTTCAATGATGCGTAAAATATCTTCGGCTTGCGTGTCTTGGGCGCAACGAACCATCAAGAGCTGGCCAATTTTTTCATCTAACGATAAGTCTTGTACATATATTGGCGGGCTATCCTGAGATGCCAAAAAAGACGGCGTAGGGGCATATAAAAAATCAGTTACAATCAAAAAAATTATAAGAATGCTACAGAGCTTCATCTATTTCCTTCACCAAAATAGTTTTTTACAAACTATAACGTATACCGAAAAAGAATTGCTACTTTTTTGCTCAACCATTGACAAACAGCATACTTTTATTGCTAATATTAAATAACGGGTGGCGAAGAAAATGAGGGCAATCGACGATGAAAAAATACACAATTATTATAATAAACTTAGTAATATTACCATCAAAGCTCATATATTGCTTAAGCCACGCAGATACCAAAAAAATTGGTATGCAGATTTGGAAAAATGAAAGCGGCCAACGAACGGAACTTCTTGTTCATTGGAACAAAAATGAATCGTTCCCGTCATTAGGCATCGGCCATAATATCTGGTTTCTAGAAGGGCAAGAAGAAATTTTTACTGAACAATTTCCGCTGCTATGCAACTATTTAGAAAAAAATGGCGTCAAATTGCCACACTGGTTACAAAAGGCAAAAAATAGCGGTGCGCCATGGAAAAGCCGTGATGAATTTTTAAAAGATTACAAAAAATTAAACAGTCTCAGGCACCTGCTTTCTGTTACTATAGAACCTCAAACAGAATTCATGATCGAACGGCTTGATGGGCAATGGCCCCGCATTTTACAACAGGCACCAAAACGGGAACGGCCCAAACTTATGCGTAATTATAAACTTATGCGGTCAACACTACTTGGTACCTATACTCTTATCGATTACCTCAATTTTAAAGGCAGTGGTATAGACCCAAAAGAACAGAGTAACGGCCACCGTTGGGGTTTATTGCAAGTACTTCTTGATATGCCCGATGGTCTAACAAAAGATACGGTTAATCAGGCATTTACTCTTTCTGCAATAAAAATATTGGTAAAACTCGTACAAAATTCGGCCCCTGAATATAACCGCATGAAATTTTTAAACGGCTGGATTAAACGTTTAAACACCTACTGCAATCCAGAAACTTTTGCTACATAACGCTTGTACTTATAGACTATATTTTCTTTAAAAATTAATTATTCTATATCATGTACCTATAAATTATTTTGGAAAAAATGAAACTATTACCTACGTTTTTATATTGCTGTTGCTTAATAACTGCAGGCACAATTCAGACTTTTGAAATCGAAGTAAGCGGACCACTTACCGAACAACAACTACATGAAAAGCTTTCACTTAGGGACCTTTTTCCACGACACGTCCAAAGCTTGAACAAAGAAAGACATAAGGTTACCTTTGATCGAGACACTAAAAACTACACAGTTAAGTTCGGTAATGAGCTTTATCTTACTCAGGCTTTTGGCATTAATAGGCAAGCCACGGTATGCGCTTGGGATGCACCAACAGAGTCACCCTTATGGCGGGCTCTTGTTGTTGCAAATCTGGTAACGGGAGAAAAGATAGCTCTAACAGAAACACACGGCCAAAATTTGTCACAAATATGTATTAATGATCTTGGCAATAAAATTATTGCCCAAGACCCAACAAATATCTACATCTTCTCTATTAATAACACTACAAATAATACACAAATGATCGGTCGACACACCCTACAACATCGATTTTGCCAAAAACCACGATTGCTCGATATTTCTTCAAATGGTACCTGGGTTGTGTCAGCAGCTGCTGACGATAGCGTCTTACTATGGGAATTTCAGCCAACAGGGTATTGCAAGAAAAAAATATCTGTCCAAGAGGAAAAAATTATCGGTTCAAGCTTTACCAATCGTGACAATTTGGTACTTTCGACTCATTCAAAAATACTCTTATTTGATTTAACAAAAAATCAAAATGCTGCCCACATTTTCTTAACCAACAGACCCCTAACTGACCTCTCTTGCACAGCTGACAAGAATAATAGTCTCATTCTGACATTTCAGAAGGACGGCAAAAATCAATCGGTTGGTGCAACTCTTATTGAGAATGAGCCTACAGATTCAAAAAAAAGGGCTCGCGAAGAATAAATCTCTTATGACAACTGTGTACCGTTGGGTACTGAGTTTTCGGGCGCGATCAAAATCAACTGTTCTTGTCTATCTTTTGCAAAAAGCATCATGCCCTGGGATTCAAGCCCCATCATTTTACGTGGCGCTAAATTAAAGACAAAAACACCCTGCCTGTTGAGAATCTGTTCAGGTGTAAAATGCTTTCTAATACCAGACAATATTTGACGAACACCATGGTCACCAAAATTTACTTTGAGTACATAGAGCTTGTCAGATTTTTCTAATACCTGAACATCTTCAATAGTTCCAACGCGTAATTCAACTTTAGCAAAATCATCGATCGTAATAGTGGGCGTACTAGTTGGTATTGTTTTTACTTCTTCTGTCATAATTGGTTCTTCTTTAAGTTCGATCTTTTTAAATAATATTTCGCCTTGGGTGAGCGTGAACGTATCAGCCCATGGTTGCGCGAGTAAGTGTGCAAAGATATCTTTTTCATGTTCTATCTTTTTGCCAAGCTGAGCGAGCAATAATTCCATTTTTTTGGGCATTAATGGCCAAGACAGATACGCGATAGTATATAATGCGTGGCATGTTGCTGAAATAACTTCTGAAAATTTTGCCTGATCTGTTGATGCCAGTGGTTCGTCATAACGGACTAATTTCCAGGGCTGCTGATTATGAAAATATTTATTCACCAGGTGAACATATTCCCATACTATAGCATACGCACGGTTCATATACCCTGCTTCCATTTCTTGCATATAACGCGTGATGATATTTTTACCCGCCTGGTATAAATCAGTAGATTCTGCAGACCAAGCTTGCGGTGGCGTAATAACAGCTACCTTATATTTTAACGCGAGTGTTATGGTGCGGTTAAGTAAATTGCCCAGATCATGTGCTAAATCTGAATTTATGCGCTGTTCAAGTTCACTATAGGTAAACGGAGAATCTTGTGTAATGGCAAGGTGACGCACTAAATAGTAGCGTACTTGGTCAACTCCATAGGTAGCAGCAAGTTCTATCGGATCAACAACGTTACCGCGTGATTTTGACATTTTATGCTCACCGATTTTAATCCAGCCATGCACTAATAATTTTTTGGGCATCTGCAGATCACTGGCCATTAAAAATGCCGGCCAAAAAACGGCATGGAAACGAACAATATCTTTACCAAGCACCTGTAAATCAGCAGGCCACCAGAAATTAAACTCTTTTTCTTTTCCCGGAACACCATACCCAACACCAGTGATATAATTATTTAATGCGTCTGCCCAAACATAGGTGACATGATGATTATCACCCGGAAATGGAATCCCCCACGAAATTGTGGTACGAGAAATCGAAAGATCTTTAAGGCCCGCTTGGACAAAAGCAATAACTTCTGCCGTGCGTTCGCGTGGCGTAATAAAATCAGGATTATCTTTATAAAATTGTAATAATTTTTCTTGATATGATGAGAGTTTAAAAAAGTACGACTCTTCAGAAACATACTCTGTTGTGCGGCCACAGGTTGGGCAAAGAGGGATGTTTTCTGTTATACCATGCGGCATGTCTTTGTCTGTGACAAAGGTTTCGCACGAAACACAATAATAACCAGCATAATGTGATTTGTAGATATCACCTTTTTCAATCAAACGCTTAATCCAGGCTTGAACCGCGTGTACGTGGTCTGCGTCTGTTGTGCGAATAAATTTTGTATAATCGATATCATACAGTTTCCAGGCATCTTTAAAGGGCGCAATAAAACTATCAACAAATTCTTTTGGCTGCTTACCTACCGCTGCTGCAGACTGTGCAATTTTTTGGCCGTGCTCGTCAGTGCCAGTTAAAAAAAATACTTTTTTATTATGAAGTTTATTATAACGTGCTGCAACATCTGCAAGCAGAGTTGAATAAAGAGACCCCAGATGTGGGCGAGCATTAACATAATAAATTGGTGTTGTTACATAAAATTTTTGCATAATAAACCTATAGTGATAAAAAAGAGCCCCAGTGGAATGTAATGCTATCCAGGGGCTCTTTTAGTATACGATAAAAATGATCAATTAAAAATAGACATCTAAGCCGATATGAATATCAACCTCGGCAGGAATATTTTTTCCTGAAACGGTCGCTTCAAAGCCTAAAAATGTCGTGATACATTCACCACTAAAGAATGTTTCTGTGCGAATTCTATTTGCAACTCTATCAGTGTTTGCCGTATAAACACACGGATCAAGAGGTGCTATATTTCCTGCCCAATCCATAGTTTCATTAACACATAGCGTTAGCTTATCACGGCTTTTAATATAGGCTTGGTAGCCAAACATAACACCCATGCATTCACAATATGGATTAACAATGTTCATATTAAGATCGATAATGCCATAGGTCCATGAGGTTTTTCCTGGCACGCATGGGCCAATATTTTTGACCATTGAGCCGGCAAATGGCGCTGCGACATTATTATTGGCAGGCGTAACCCAAATATAATAAGCATCGAAATTAAAAGCAAAATAGCGCAATTTTTCAATGCCGCCGGCAATACCAAGCCCGATTTCGGGGTGGCCATTATTACCCGTTGGAAATTTAAGAATATTTAATGGATTTTGAACCTTAATACCGGTTGGTGCAGTAACCCATATGCGCCCTTCTAGATAACCCCAATCTTTCCAATCATGCCCAAGAAACAACTCAAAGTTCAAATCCCCAAAGCCACTGGTACTACCATAAAATGGATTTAAGCCAACTTGATTAACAAAATCTACAAGTGAACTGCCATTTGCACCAATCGACTGCATAGCTGCGGTAATATTAGTAAAAATAGTCTGTGCACCCGGAAGTACGCTTGCTTGATCAGGGTCGCCAACATCACCAACATTGGGAACTACATAGAGTTTTGAGGTTGCAACGGGGTTTCCCGACAACGCTGCATACGAGATATCGCTTGCAACGCGACCACGTTGTAAGTTACTCAACCCAGAACCATCACCTGCAAGAACTGTCGCACCATTTGCTGGGATGTCTGCCCAGCGAACCGATGTCGGTAGCATGCCATTAGAACTTTCTATAACAGAAACGAATGGCGCATTAGCAGTTGGGGGATTAGAAGAGGTAACCCCACCTATAGCTTGACTGGCAATTTGAATATCAGTTGCCGGGTATACCACAAGCGGTACCGGGTTACCATTAACGTTAAAACTAACGCGATTAAGCACATCAAGTAAATCCAAACGTGCGGCAAAGGTATTTTGGGTAGCACCTTTTGTGCCGACATTAATAGATTCTTGGCGTTGCTGAAAAAGATTATCAAGATTTGAGGTAGTTTCTGATACTGCAGCAGTCGTTATGGGGTTTCCTCCCAGTGGCTCAACTTTGATATCACGATACGGCGCACGAACTCTCACGCCCGTATTCCATTGCCTGTCACAACCAAAACGGCCGCTGAATGTTGCACCAAACCAGACACCCTGTTCACGATAATCAAGGTTAAAGGTAACGGGAGTAAGAATAACAAAAGGGTTAATAACCGAGCCAGGTATTATAAATGCATTATTAAATGCTTGCTCAAAGGTGAATGTTGATTTACCAAAATACAGTGACGCAAGTGATTCTTTATCTGTTGGGCCGCAACTTGTGCAACAGGCATTGGGTAACGTGATCTGGCCGTTAGTAGTCGTAATAATAGTAGTTGTATTGCCAGCGGTGCAGGAGGTATTATTGGTACACTTATTGCCGTATGCTTGGGTAGCAAATCGTGTATATGCGCCACTCCAGTAATGCACATCGACGTTGCTGTCTCCTAAATTTCTGTCTCGATCAAGGGGATAGTGCATGTACCCTTCAAACAAACTCAATGGTGTTCGTGTTTCCTGCCAAGCATAGATAGTGCCTGCTCCTGCAAGCACCATGCTGACTATGAGTAACATCTTCTTATTCATACTCTATTCCTTCTGATTATTGTTGTGGATTAATTTGTGACAATGCCGGTGCTTGCACAGCTGCAGGATCAATATCAATTCCCACGGCACCTATCGCTAACGAATTATTAGGATTTACATAGGTGCCATTTAATCCTTTTATATTTCCAGCCAACTGTCTCTGAATAGTATTTACGCCGGCAGTAGTATAAACAAAACCGATGGTTGCTTGACCAAGCGCACTTCTAAAAATAGTAGCCGTTCTTGCTTGTTGTGCTTGAAATGGCGACATGCTCAGATAGTTAAAGAAATTAAGGCCATAGGTATTAACCATAGTTGGTGTAAGAATATCTTTTGGATAGTCCAGCAGCGCAGCTTTAGATGACATAATACCTGCAATAATATCTGGGTTTGTTAAACCCGCAACATCTTGCACCAAGGGCACAATAGCAGGTCCAGAGGGAACCGCTGCCAGTATAACCATATTGCCACCACCTAAAATATCGGCGTTCACTCGATCATAGCTGAATGAATATAATGGTGGTGTAGAGGCACTAATTGAACTTGCAATAGCAAGAAGACCTGCAAGTTTATTGTCGCCTGAATATATCTGATTATTCAGGAACGTTCCCTGAGACAACGTCATAATAATACTGTTTACGTTATACAATTGCCCCACAAGCCAGGTATTAGGCGCTGATTGTGGTTTGTCCACTATGCCAACACCAAGACCTAAAAAGCCCTGACTATTAAGATCAAGCGTTGCACCAACACCGGTTAACAGAAGTGAGAAATCAATAGTTGGCGCACCAGATGAAGGGGCGGTGTCACCTATTTGAAAGCCGCCGCCATATTCAGAAGCTGAACCTATAGAAAATTGTGCATTATCTGTTAGCGCCCATGATTGATTTGTAGCATCGGTGTAACTAGAACTTTCTATACCCACTAACGCACCACGTGGAACAACAAACTGTGCATTTTCTTTAAAGGTAACATTACCAGGCCCACAGAATCTAACACGCATTGAGTCTGTTGAAGCAACTGATGTATCAGTAAATACTGTTGATGTATCTGGCTCACAATAACAGCGTGAATCGCCTTCAAAGATGAGATTGCCGCCACCAAGAAGCACCGTTGCACCTGGCTCGAGAACCATATTGACTTGGCCCGTAATAGCTAACGTTTGCGTTGTAGCAGTAAATTGTGTGAGATCTAAAACACCATCTGATTTAATACGCAATTCTGTTGGAATAACAGAATCAATTAAAAGACGGTTTCCCACAGCTGAAGTTGTACCGAATGCCGTGCCCGTAACAATATGGCAGTAATTATTAATTAAGGTGTTAACATTCAATCGAACGGTTGCATCACCATTTGGCATAAGAATAACACCGTTAATGCCCAGCACCACAGACGCACTTAATGAATCAACATTGCGTGATGCCGTACCAAGACCAATAAGCGCATTATTTTGTACCACAAGTACACCAACAGGGGCATTAGCAGACGCGCTTCCTGGTAAGAATACAAATTCACGCACCATGCCTTCATATGAGCCATCTATTAAAAGGTGAACTTGGTCTCCAAGACGTGAATTTAAAATTTGTAACTGATCGACAGAACCATATACCGTTGGCAAGCCATTGAGGTTAGCCGGTATAACAGGATAAAGAGTTGCAGGAACAAAAGGTGACGTTGTCGGTTCATAGGGTACAAAGAGCGCTTGACCATAAGTATTACAATAATCTTTCATCAAATTTTGCCAATCTATGGTGTAATCTGAAAATGTTACGCCTGGCTGAACAATGATCAACTGCGACGGGTCATTTAGATTCAGTTGTCCCTGCTCTATACCTACTGTTGGGTCAAAAAATACCTGATTAGCAGGTAAATCGATTTCACCATTTGATGTTTTTATAACCATCATGCCAAAATTTGCACGGTTATTTCCGGCACTTATCAAGCCGTTATAATCGACAAACATGCCGCCTTGATTGGTTGAGCCGCTTGATTCTGGGCTATTCAAATCGCCCCCTTGCGTCATGAATGAAAAGAACTCACCGCCGATGAAAACTGATGGAATAGCTGTGCCGCCAAAGTTAGCCTCTTGCGTACCGATGGAAATGTTACTTGCATGTCCCAGAAATATCGTATTAACACCTAATTGACCATAGATGCTGCCAGAAATATTTGGCGTAATTTTGTAATTATTATATGAAACGCTCAAGGTTAAATCGATTATCGGGTTAGCCAAAGAGTTTGTTTGCATAATATCAAGCTGGCCGTCTCGACTTATAATTGTTTGCCAATCAGATGCCTCTGAACCGACCTCTGATCCAATAATTAAACTTCTGCCTGTTCCATTATCTATGCAACGACCGTTGCCATAGAAAACAAATTGTGAACTATTATTGTCAGTATCAAATGGCTCATCATTGACAACTTGTATGCTTAACCCTGTTAAAGCAGCACTGGTGTGTAAATCAAAGAACGAATTATAAAACTGAATTGCTGGCACCACAAGACTTGAAGCGCATGGGCATAATGGGTTTGTAGGCAAGCAGATATTTAAGCGATCACCGCCTATATAAGATGATGCCGATTGTCCACCTACATTATCTTCATATATAGGATGAATTTCATCAGTATGCTGTAGATGCATCTGATTTAGTTGCACTTTATTATTTATAAAAAAGCATCCGCTGCCATATTGCAAATAGTTGCCGTTGCCATCTTGAGCAAAGGTACGCAACGGAAAATTTGTATCAGATTGATTTATTAACACCGAACCACCTGTTGCAGTAACTTGCCATGATAGAATTTGGAGTGCCGTACCTAATGTTTGACCAGCATCAGAATCGCCATTAACAATTAATGGTCCTTCAACATCTAATAGATAGGTACCCTCAGAACCATATTGATTAAAATTATTGGCAGGATTTATTGTAAAAGAAATGGTTGTATCATTTGCATCAAATTCACTCGAATTACCTTGACAGTCTACGCCTGATCTAAAATAAATTGCTGAGTTTGCTTGCATATTAATAGTTACTGGATCAGAGTTGTCAGGATTACCATCAATAATTAACGCCGCTGGGTTACGATCTTTAATGACCCGAGTTAAGAATCTTTGGCACGGAACATTCAAGACATTATTGGGAATATTTGGCGTTAGTGTCACATTTGTCACTGTAACAACATAGTCTATATAAGCGCCTTCTTGAACAGTTAGGGTAGAACCAGCACCTAAGATAAAACCCTGTCTAATAGAATTTGTCGTTGTAGGCATTAATTCACAAAAAGGATTATTAACTAGCCCCGACCACTGAGTGTTGCCATTGACAATTAACAAACCACTATATTGATTTACACCTGGACTTTCAAGGATAAACGATGTTGTACCATAACCAGAACCGAGATTAAACTGAATATTACTTAATGTTGGAATATATCCGGGAGCAAGATACGCAGCCTCATTCAGCACTGAAGCACCATCATCGATTTGCAAAATAAAGCGTCCTGTGCTTGCCAAGCTTGTTGCTGCATCAAATACGATCTGCCCCAGTTGTGAACTTGAATTCCCTACAAAACTGATAGCCGAATTTGCACCAACTTCAACAATTGCATTTTGTGTTAAAATTGACGTTGCTGGTTGAAATATTACGTTTTGAGTTGGGGTGCCGCCCGTAATATCATTGAGGAAAATAGTGCCGCCACTTGTAGTACTTGTTCCACTAAAACTTAATGTTTTACCACCAGATATATAGAAAATCAGCTCACCACCGCCGCTGAGTGTAACGAGTAAGTTTTGTCCGGCGCTGCCGCTAAAAAGTAAATCATTTTGGACATTAACTTGAGTTGTCTCACTTGGCCCAACATAAAAATATAGTTCCTGAGATGAGGTAATAACAGCGTCTGCAGTTATCGTAACATTTGCCGTACCGCCATCATTAATAATATTTATTGGATTAGCTAAATAATTCGTGTTAGATATAAATAAAGGATTAGCCGTAGTTATGTGAACATCTGCTGTTTGATTGCCACCCGTCCAATACGTGGGAAGTGCATGCACCTGGATGCACGCTATGAGCATAAATGCTGCCAAGGCACGGTAAAAGCCCAATAAAATTTTATCTATCATACGTATCCTTTTTAAGAAAAAAAATAATATTTTTACTCAGGAACTGAGTATGATAAATAGGTTTTGGTTCTGTCAATAAAAGAGCTTATCTATGATTTTACGATAGCCCAAATCTTAATTAAATCAATCTGATCAATCTGTTTTTTGAAAAATAACAGTTTCGAAAATTCTTGGGCAGTTATACTTGCTAACAGTTTTTGCTGAGAATTATCTGCAAGCATTTTTAGTGCAGAAACCGTTCCGGGAAAGAGCGCAAATTGTTCACAATGGGCACGTACATTTTCTGGTTGGTAGAGAAAATTCAGAAGCGCATAAACGCTTTCTTCGTGCTGCGTTGCAACAGAGAGCGCACAGTTTTCGATAGTTACAAAAGTTTTTTGTGGCACAAGAAAGGCAATATGCGGAAACTGTTTTTGAGCACGCAAGATATACGAACTTGAAGAAACAACTGCTGCACAATTACGTGTTGCAAGAAAATAATCAGCACGAAAATCAACATACGCTTTAACGTATTTTTTTTGTTTTGACAGAAGTTCCTCAATAGCACAAAGCTCTTTTGCATTTAGTTTTTCTGCGTTATTACCTATATAGAGTGATGCAAGCATAACCATTTCAAGCGGATCGTTAACCATCGTAATTGTATAGTCATGGGATGCATTATCAAAGATAATATTCCATGGGTTACGCCGTTGCTCAAGAGAAAAAAAATCTGCATCGATACCGACGCCAAAAAGCTCCCATAACCACGGTATAGAATATTCATTATGTGGATCAAACGAGTGACCAAGAAGCACTGGATTAAGATCGTTAATAAAGTTAAGTTTTGATGTATCAAGTTTTTTGAGTAAATTCTGCTCGCGCAAAAGTTGTACAGCATAATCTGAAGGAACAATGAGATCAAATCCCTTACCGCCAGTCTTTTTCAATTTAACTAACAGCTCTTCATTTGAAGAATAGTAGCTTAAATTAATTTTAATGCCGCTTTTTTTTTGAAACTCTGCAAGCAACGCCGGGTCAAAAATATCACCCCATGCTGCAATAGTGATACTTTTTTGTGGTCTGAACATCTCATAAAACTGAGTAGTATAGAGTATACCCATAAAAATAATAACCCACAGGAGCGCAATGGCACCACGAAGAAAAAATTTTGACTGATTCATATACGTGCCTCAGAATCGCCTGAAAATGATGTCCAACAAAAAAGTAGGACGAGCAAACTACTTAATATAAATAATAATGTTGACAGTGCATTCATCATCGGTGAAATACCCGTACGCAACATAGAAAGAAGATACAATGAAAGTGTCTGTACCGATGTACCGGCACAGAAATATGATAATACAAAATCATCAAAAGAAATAATAAAAATTAAAAGGGCTGCTGCAATAATGGTTGGTCGAAGCAATGGCACAATAATAGAAAAAAATGTTTGATGAACCGTTGCTCCCAAATCTAAAGACGCTTCAATAAGGCGTACATCCAATTCGTCAAAGCGACCGTGTATTAAGGGCACAGCAAAGCCAAGTCCCAAAACAGTATGTGCAACAATTAATGTAACAATACCTAATGGCACACCGCATAAAACAAAAAACGTAAGCAACCCAACACCCAAAACTACTTCCGGGACAATAAGATTAAGATAAAAAAGAGAAAAAAGGGATTCAAGGTTTGAAGCTCTCCGTCTAAACATACGAAAATAAACCAACGCAAGCGACAATATAATACTCATGCCTGTTGCGCAGATAGCAATAATGCATGAATTAAAAAAGGCATACCACACATAAGGCGTGTTAAAAAGTTCGTGATACCATGCAAAAGTAAATGATGTCCACGGCGATGGAAATGCAGCGCTGTTAAAAGAAAATGCAATAAGAACAATGATGGGGATATAAAAAAAGAGGTAGACTGCCGCAACTGCTGCAGCAACAAATAATTTTTTCATGAACGTCCCTTAATTGATCGTGAAAGTATCATATATATGATAACGCTGGTGCCGATTAATACACAGGAACTTATCACAGTAAACGCAGCGCCATATGATGCCGTTTCTGCGCCCAAGACACAGTACGAAACTAACGATCCAACACACAAAAACTTATCGCCGCCCATTAGTTCAGGAATGGCAAATTCGCCAAATGAGGGTACAAAGACAAGAAAAAAACCTGATATAATTCCAGGCATGGTTGCAGGTATCAGCACATACCAGATAGTCTGTAGCCAGCTTGCACCCAAATCGAGTGACGCCTCAAAAAGTCGCTTATCAAATTTTTCAAATTGCGTGTAAAGGGGCAAAATCATAAATGGCATATAGTAATAGACCATCATGATCATAACGGCAAACCATGAATTTAAAAGATCTAACGGAGTTGTTATAATGCCAATTTTTAAAAGAACAGTATTTAAAAAACCATTTTTTTCAAGAACAAAAAACCATGCATATATATGCAGTAAAAAATTGGTCCAAAAGGGCACAATCAGTAAAAATAATCCGGGTATTCGTAGGCGCCCGGCTTTGAATGCCAAAAAGTAAGTTAGAGGATAGGCTATACATAAGCAGATACTACTGTTTGAAATTGCCATTACCAAAGAGCGCATGATAACCGCGCCGTATACGGGGTCGATAAATGGTAAAAAATATTCAAAGGGCTTGCCCATAAAGGCCAAACCTATGATACAGATAAGCGGGACAATAAAAAGAGTACCTGCCAAACCAGGGCAGGAACCCCCACAACAAAGGGGACCTCTTTACGTAAGCTTGTGAGCCATTTTACCATCATTATCTTTCAACAATTGCTACCCAACCCGCTCTGCCTGAGCGTAGTCGAAGGGTTTTATCTTTCAACAATTACTACGTTTTCTTTTTGCCAGTATAAATAGAGTTCATTATCATAGTCGATTACCTGTTGAGGAAAATGTTCTTCATTTTGCTCAAACACCTGTATCAGCTGTTGATTTTCTAAACGAATATTATATTGTGTAGATCTGCCATGATAGACCATCGACTCAACAATTCCTTTAAGGCGATGTGAAAAGCCACTCATTTCTTTTTTAGTAATAAAAAACTTTTCTGGACGAATACTCATGACAATAGAATTTCCTGGCACCATCCACTCTTTTTTACGTGGTATAAACGACTAGAAAATGTCCCCAAATTGGGAATATCTATAGAAGGCTGCCATCAATGCTCCTGATAGAGTTCCGCTCAAAAATATTAGTATTGCCCACAAATTGCGCCACAAAAGAACTTTGCAGGGAATTCATAAATTTCTTTAGGGGTGCCTATCTGTTCAACCAAACCACCATTACTCATAATCGCCATTTGATCAGCAACCGTAAGCGCCTCAGATTGGTCGTGTGTAACATAAATAAAGGTTGTTTTAAGTTTGTCTTGCAACTCAATAAGCTCAATAAGCACTTTTTCGCGCAAACGAATATCAAGTGCTGCTAATGGCTCATCAAGCAAAAGTACTTCCGGCTCATTAATGATCGCGCGAGCAAGGGCAACGCGTTGCTGCTGCCCACCAGAAAGATTTTTTATTATTTATGAACATGGGCTTCCATATGCACAGACGGAGAACTTTAATAACACGTTCATTTATTTCATCAGTATGAACACCTTTTACCAGTAACGACCGTATGCAACATTTTCAAAAACCGTCATATGAGGAAATAGTGCATAATTTTGAAAAACGGTATTAACCCGCCGTTGGTTAATAGGCTTATGCGTTATATTTTCATCGCCCAAATAAATAGCGCCGCTATCAACGGTTTCAAAACCAGCAATAAGCCTCAAAATGGTTGTTTTTCCGCAACCACTGGGTCCTAAAAGGGCAAAAAACTTTCCTTCAGGGATGGTTAAACTGAGGTTTTCAAGAATAACATCGCCTTGATAGCTTTTAGTAATATTTTTTAATTGAATGCTTCTCATTTACGTTTCGCCTTGCGTCGAGCAAAATACATGGGTACCACAATATCTGATAGTGTACAAGGAATTACTACGGCAACCAATAAAAAGATGAGTAATATGCCCATCATATTGTGCCAATAGGTAAATCCATAAGAAACCATGTAAAAAAGCGATGCAAGTGAACTGATAAGAATATGTATAAAATGAGACGCCAGGGAGATAAAGCCTAAGCTGCTTTCATCATGGGATCTAATCATCCAGCCATTTAATAAACCCACCAACATAAAAGGGAGTAAATTGATCAAATCGGGAAGACTCGTAAAACAGACATGCACCGGGCATGCTTACCCCCAGCAGGTTCCCTGCAAGTGCTGGCAAAGCAACATCAGAAAGGGTACAGAAAATAGCTGGTGCGATAAGAGAAACTAAAATTCCTGCAATAACATTCTTTGAAAAACGAAAAAACATAATACAGGTGCCGGTAACAGCAAAAATTAAGTGCAAATAATGAAACGAATGAAAAAGAATATGGTATGACTCTGACAGCTCATGACTGTTGTGATAACCAGTGCCGGTCAAAAGATGAATCAAGCTTAAAACCGTAAAGCCCAGCGCAAGCGAAAAGGCGGCGTAGGGAAAATGGCACATAAGCTCTTGGCGCAATGAACCAATATGCCCGTCATGGGCGTGCTTTGAGTGGTTATGTTCTGAATGATTGTGACCGTTATGATCGTGTGAATTGCTCATACGTATCCTTTTATAGCGAAATTAAAAAAGAGATTTCATGTAAGGTATAATTATACGCTAAAATAATCCAACTTGCAAAAATAGTCCCCCCATGCGCACCAATTCTCTGAGCGCCTTTTCTAGGGGAATAATCGTGATAGATTTATGGTTATTTTTAATAAAAAACAATACTTTTCATTAAAAATGAGGTTAAAAGGGCTCATATTTTGAATAACAACGAGCCTTCCGACACCACATTTCAAAAATCACACAAAACAATGATCTGAAGAAGCATCCTCGCTATAAAAACCATCGGCCGCTATTATTAATATTTCAAAACTGCATTTAAACTATTGACTTGAGGGGGGGTGTTTTACAATTAGAATAGATAGAAATAAGGGTGTTTTATGCCCATACATATAAATAAAAAATAGGAGATAAAATGAAAAAAATACTATTTATATTCACCTTATGCCTTGTAGCATCGAATATCAATGCTCAGTATACGAGAATGACTACACTTGAAAGACTGAAAGGGACGTCAAAGTTCCTTGCAAGGGCGGCGAAATCCTATACAAAATCGCTTCTTTTAAGTGATAAGGGTTCAAAAAGAGAGGCTTTAAGGGATTACGAAAATAATATGCTTGCTGCTAAATTTACATTAAAAAAGGCTTTTAACAACCCTACGAATGTTCCTGCTCCTAGAAAATGGACTAATTCTGAAAAAATCGACGCATTATACACAATTGGTAAGGGTACAGCCGTAGTAGGGGCAGGCGCAGGCTTAACCTATCTTGCTACGCAACCTAAAAAACCGGCACTCGAACTAAAAAATTTAACGGAACAAACGTTAGAATTACTTGCTCAAGAAAAAAATAATTTAAATCAATCTCTAAGTCCTGCAGAAGAAAAGGAAATAAAGAGCGTTGAAAACGAATTAAAGCAAACAGTTAAACAACTAAGCGAAGAAGAAATCGAAAAAATGCCGGAATTAACTCAGGCTCAACTTGATGAACTTGGCATCGATTAATTTTATCTTTAATAAGTAATTAATGGGGCCCCGATTAAGGGGCCCTTTCTTTTTCTTAAAGCAACAATTGCAGGCGCGTATTACACACACAAGAACTATTCCAAGATCCGTCGCAAATGGCCTTACTCAGTCACGCTTAAATTGCATACCTTCTGGAATATTTTTTTAAAACCCTCTTGGTCAATTTTTCCCAATCGGCCGATTTTTTTATGGATTAGACGATTGTCTAAGGTAAAAAACTTCATACGGATTAATGAAGCAGACGGCAATTTTGTCGAAATTAAATCTGTAATAATATGGTCATGCACTCTAGAATTATGCATTGCAGAACTTATCATTGCCAAAATGACAGACCCTTCTTTATTGAATTCAATGTCAGATAGCACAAGCGCTGGCCGTATTTTTGTTTGCAAAGAATCGACAAAAGGAAAAGGGACAATAACGACATCAAAGCTTTTGTAAATCACGATACGCCCTTTCGTCTTCTTCTGAATCCCATTCAGACAACGTCTGAGCAACAGCTTTTAAATAAGTTTTATCAAGCGAATTTATCTTCTTTAACACAACAACACCCTCAATTATCTCAAAAATCACTGAATCACCAATTTTCAAGTTTAGCTGATCACGTACTTCAGCGGGAATGGTTGTTTGGAACTTACTTGTGACTTTAACTATTTTCATAAGAGAGCCCTTTTTCATAAAAATTCTTACGATTCTTACTTGCAAGAATAACATACATGAATAGGTTATTCAATATTTTTCAGTCCCACACAATACTTAACCCAGCGTCAAGAACCTGGCATAGGATGCTTGGTCATAGTAATCTTGATTACTGGGGAACCTTTTTCATTAAAATGGAAAAAAGAGCCTCAAAAAAGCTCAAAGCTCAGGATAATTATTGGCTAATCTTATTAAATTGATTTATTATATATAAAATAAGAAAAACCACAAAAATAATTAAAGTAACTATTTAGCAATGAGCTTCTCCCATAACAAAAACTTACTTCTTGCACTCTTTATGCTTACACAGAGCGCTACACCATTAAAAAGCATGGCCCGCAGCATAAACTCATTAAAGCAACAAGCAATGCGTCTCTCCCCTGTGATACAAGTAGCGCTTCAAGCCAGTCAAAAATCTACCAGCCTACAACCAAATTTTAAGATGCGTGAATATTCCCAAATGAGTAGAAAAGAGGCCGCTGCTATCTTGGGAATTTCTGAACAAGCAAGTCATCATGAAATAACGGCAAGACATAGAGAACTTGCTAAAAAGTTTCACCCCGATATAAATCCAGCAAGCGGCAATATAATGCGAGATTGTAATACTGCTCGTGATGTATTATTAGAAGAAATGCCCTTCAAAAAAACTTCAGAACAAAGCACACAAAAACCAAATAAGACAGTGGCGATACTTAAAAAATATACCATCCCGCCCTTAGAAAAAGTTATGGCGTTTATTGCGCGCAAGAGCTGGCAAGATTGGAAAGACCTAGAATTCGACCCCTTTACTACAAATCGAGTACTGCACCAGCTTCAAAATGATTTAAAAAATGTACCTCGAGCACTTAACCAAAAAGCTATGACTCTCTATATAAAAAATATGCAAGAAACGTATAAAGAAACTTACGGAGTAGTCGCGTTTATTATAGAAAGCATCTCACAGGAATTGCGGACAGAAATACGCCAATCGACTAACACCAGAAAAGCGGTGCTCTGTGACGCGCTAAAAACATTTGACGCACTGTTACATCAATTTGATAAAGATTTTGTAAAACAATATGACGAGGGTAAAAAGAAAATAGAAGAGGGTAAATTTTCTAGTTTTTTTACTAATTATAAAAGTTCGAACTATAATTTTTATACAACTGAGTTTCCTAAAAAAATCATGGTAGAACTTTGGATAAAGTACCAATACGAAATAGGAAAATCTCACACAGAGCTGTATAAAATAATTACTATAGTAACCTTAAAAGAACTTATTAAAAAATACATACGATATCTTGCAATAGGAGCAGCCGCGGCGGCAAGCGCTTACGTTGCTGGCAAAACAATTCAAAACTGGGATAACTAAAACGCATTGCCTAACGTTAGAAACCAGGCATAGAATGCTTGGTCATAGTAACCTTGGTTTCCTGTAAATTTTTTCCATTTCCAGCCAATATCAAAATATATATTTTAATTTTATTTAAGTAATTTTTCATCTTCTGGCGACAATTCTTTAAATCCCTCATATTGAAAAACTTCCTTATCTATATCGATATAAAGGATGATCTTTTTATACTGCGATTCATCAAATTTAAGCCAATCGGTGACAATTTTTTGAAGAAAGTTAAAAGACATTTCTATTTTTTGCTCTTTGTTTTTATCAAAAACACTTGTTAATAAAATCTGTTCAGAATCTAATATGTCGAAACGAATGGAGATTGTTTCGCAGCCGTTCTTTGACTTTCTTGCAATGTTTGATTGTAAATGGTCTAAGCAAAATTGCGCTAAGAAAGCTTCATTTAGTAATTCTAAAAAAAGCTGATGTAAATTATCTATGTAGAGAGTTTTTTGTTTATATACATTATCAGCATTTAAAATTATTATTTTTTTCATCGCTTTAATTTCTTTACTTAAAGTTGTAATAAATATTTGATCGCAGGATAAAAACTTTCGATCGTTTTTTTATCTTGGGAAAAACGTAACTCTATAAGATTGCTATTCGCTAAAACGCATTGCCTAACGTTAAAAACCAGGCATAGGATGCTTGGTCATAGTAACCTTGATTGCCAGGGAATTTTTTCCATTTCCAGCCAATATCAAAACGCAATGGCCCCACCGGTGTATTCCAACGCAAACCAAAACCGGATGCTCCGATAATATCTTTTGCATGAATATCAGTAAAGGCACTCTGGGTGAGTAACCCAATATCTGTAAAGAGCGTACCGCCCAGTGACCTGAAAATAGTAAAGCGTAGTTCGAAGTTGCCGTTCATCATAGTCTTTCCTCCAGTCGGTACCACAATAAGCTCTTGGTTGCAGTTTGTGTAAAAATTAAGAGGCGGGGCCAAGTCAGGTTCGTAACCACGCAACGAATAGGCACCGCCCAAATAAAAACGTTCCGGAGGCACAATGGCAGAAAACTGTTCGTACACAATGGTGCCCAAGCGGAGCCTTACAGCCAATACCGTGTGTGATGGTCTATGAACCGGAATATAATTTCCCTGCTCGAATAAAAATTTTATAAACGCAGCATCACGAATGCCAAACGGTACAAACGCCTTAGATGAAAGCACTAAATACCACCCTGCAAGTGGGTCAAGCCGATTGTCAACATCACTTACATATAAAGAAGGCTCACAAAAAAAATAGGGGATATAACGGTCAACAAACCGTGTCGTAAAATCGATTGCTTGTGATAATGTTTTTGAAATATCAGAAATTTTAAGCCAATCAACGCCGCTGGTAAGCCCCCATTGAAAACCAGAAACATCTTGCGATAACCCCCACAAAAAACCATTTTGAGTATATCGGTATAATATCTCCCGTGAACCTAAAACAACCGGCTGTTCATACCAATTGCTATATACTTTAAATTGTTGTTTTATGGGTAACGGACCAAGAAAGGCAAGTTGATACATCAGCGTAACATAACGCAAGAATCTCGTTATATCAAACTGGGCAGAAAAAATATCTGCGGCCTTGCGTGGATTTTTCCATAAAAATGTACCGCCAAATTTATACGTTGCACCACCACGCCAGGTAAAATTTGTACCCACTCCTTGGAACCCTGCACGTGCACGCACTTCAAACGGGTCGCTGTCTTGCAGCTGAATAAGAACTGTTTTTTCTTGTTCTTGTAAAGCAATGTTTTCTGGAAAAACCGTAACTTGATCAAAAACACCAAAATTTCGCAGCGTTGCAGCCGTTTCATCCAACCGTTTTTTGTTCCATGTGTCGCCCTTTTTATAATTAATAGCACGTTGAATAATCTTGTTGGGAACAAGACATGAACCTTTAATATGCGTCTCACCAAAGGTAACTTTTTTAACATCGGTGATGTGCCATTTCAAAATCGATTTGCCATCATGTGTAATAAATTCTGCCTTTACGTGTGTATAAAGATAACCTTTGTCATACAGCTGTTTTTGTAAAAATTTTCGCATGCGGCCGACAAGGTTATTATCAACAATTAAGGGTGATTTTTGTTCTTGATGATAATAAGCTGCGTATTTTTTACACCAGCTTTGTTTATAAAGTGTTGTTAGTATGCCCTCAAAATCTTCACCAACAATTTTTGTTATCATCAATTGTTCACCCAAATTAATTTTGATTGCCAGTTCATAGTTACCTGACGGCAGCTTATGCATCTGAGTAGTATGCAATGTTGCTTTCCAATAACCCTGTTGAACCAGATAGATCATAAAATCAGAAACAACGCGTGTTATTTTTTTATGATCATACGGTGCTAAAATAAGCTCTTTGAAAAATTGATCTGCTTGATAAGCGCCCTGAACGGTTACACGCTCAATCACCGCACGATGACCTTCATTAATAGAAAATAAAAGGTTTGTGGGTTGATCATAATAATCTATAACAACATCTAAATAGCCCTGCTTATGGTACCGCTCGTGCAACTCCTGTACCAATAATTCTGGTGGGATACTTGGTAAAGCTTTACCAAACTCGCCACATATTTGATAAAGCTGTTCTGCAGTAAATGCTGTGTTGCCAACAAACGTAAATTTTTTTTTGCTTTTTAAATAACAGTTAAAGATAATATCAGCACGAGCATTATCATGGTCAAGCAATTGCTCCATCTGGATCGTGGTAAAAAGATAGCCCTTTTTTGCACAATAAGCCGATATCATGCGAGCCTGTGCATCAAGCAGATCCTGCGCGCAACAACTGTTTTTAAGACGAGATTCAAGCCGCCCTTGAAGCTTTTTAAAGATATCGTCGACATCGTCTTCAAGAATCGAATCGGTATGTAATTGGCACTTGATAGAACGTATTTTAAAAATTTTTCCCGTTACAATAGACAGATGTATACGGGCAGTACCTTTGGCATCATTAAATTCGCAATGGGAATCAACACGCGCAGCAAGGTACCCAAGCCGTTTAAGATGCTTTTCAATAGCATGCACACCATCATCATGTTCAGCTTTTTTAAATAGCATGCCCTTGGAAAGATGATACAATTTTCTATAGATATCTTTACCGGTAAGAACGCCTGAAACTGAAATTTTTTGCACCCGGTATTCAGAAACATTTTCAGCAGCTGTTAGAGTGGTTACAGCTAGGAGCAGAAAAAGATGCATGATCAAAAGATGTACGCGTTTCATACCCTAACTATACTTATACATTACCTGTTTTGTATAATTAAGGTTAGTGCATTATACGAAAAACACCACGATAATCTTTATCTTTTAAAAATGGATCGATAATAACATCATGGCCACCCTGAGCAGCGATAATTTCGTCAGTTTTATCTAAAAAATTATCTAAATCTGCAGACAAGCCACATGCAATAATTTTTAAATTCTCTGGGGTACTTGCCATCACAAATCCTTCAAGCTTACATGCCTGTGCCTGTTTCTGAAGGGCATCCAACAGCTTCTGGCTTGGACGCTGTACCGAAAATGTCATTTTAATACATCGGCTCATGGCTTTCTCCTTTTTAGAGATGATTCATTTAATAAACCGTAACAAAAAATCGACGCACTTTGCAATTTTTAGTATAATTGTAAAAAAAGTGTGCCAAAAGCACACCAAAATTGCGTTCTGCACACTACTATCTTTTGGACAAAAAATTTATGAATACTTCTGTTCGCGTTCGTTTTGCTCCTTCACCAACTGGTTTTATGCATCTTGGCAATGTACGAACCGCCCTTATAAACTATCTTTTTGCTCAGCATCATCACGGCACATTTATTATCCGCATAGAAGATACAGACCAGCAAAGAATGTTTGACGAACGGGCACAGGCTATTTTGCATGACCTGCAGTGGCTTGACCTCACCTTTCAGGAAGGTCCTGGGATAGGCGGCCCGCATGCTCCCTACTATCAATCAGAAAGAAATAGTCTTTATCAGGAATACCTTGATGTCTGTATAAGAGAAAAAAAGGTATACCGCTGTTTTTGCACCGCAGAAGAACTTGAAAAAAAGCGTGAACGCCAGATAGCCCAAAAGCTGCCGCCCCGTTACGATAGAACCTGCTTAAATCTATCTGCGCAAACCATTCAAAAAAAGCTAGAGGCACAGGTGCCCTTTATATGGCGATTTAAATTATCTGATACCACTGTCACGATTACCGATCTTGCGCGTGGTGACATCACCTACGATTTGAAGCATTTTTCTGATTTTGCTATCACCCGTCAAGATGGCAGCTGTACCTTTATTTTTGCCAATTTTGTTGATGATGTTGCTATGGAGATCACCCACGTTATCCGTGGTGAAGACCATTTAAGCAACACGGCAAGTCAAGCTGCATTGTATCAGGGTCTTGGTAAAAAATTTCCCATTTTTTGGCATTTGCCTATCATTGCTAATACCGACGGTAAAAAACTTTCAAAGCGTGACTTTGGTTTTTCGTTACAAGACTTACGTAATGCTGGATATTTGCCAGAAGCAATCACAAATTATCTTGCGATATTGGGCGCCTCTTTTAAAGAAAATAGCACAGCACAATCTGAAATCATGGCATTAGCTGAGATCGTCAAAGTATTTGATTTTGACCATATTACCTCAACAGGCCAAATTAAGTATGATATTGAAAAATTGCGCTGGATCAACCAAAAATGGATTCAAAAAATCTCTTTTGAAGATTTCAAAGCCCGCATTGCGACAATAGATGGATCTCCGATCCAGCCGGGGATGCCCATGGAGAAAATCGATGCATTGCTTATTGCCGTCAAGCCTGAGCTCATGACATTGCATGATGTTATAGAAAAAACGGCATTCTTTTTCAAAGCACCGGACATTGATATACAGACACTGCCAGAAAGTGAAAAAGCACTGTTGCCATTCTTTAAAGATGCACTTTCACAAGCAGGTAATACGATCACAGACGCTGAATCTTTTGTAAAAACTGTTACAGGACAAGCAAAAGCAATAGGCCTACCAATTAAGTCTGTGTATGCGCTGATGCGCATTGCGCTTACAGGAACGGCACAAGGGTTAGGAATTAAAGAGCTTATAACCCTTTTAGGGCATCAGGAAAGCTATAAACGATTTTCAGCTTTAGTAAGTGAGTGAACCAACTGTAATTTTTCTAAATAGGCCATAACGATCAAGAAATTTTCTTCTTGATGTGACGGAACGAAAAATTCGAAAATTCCTTTCTGTGCATCCAGCGTACGATCAAATGCTATATGCTCGTAATAGCGAAGCGTTGCAACAAAAAGGTTAGTTGTTTTAATAATAACAGATGCTTGATAATAGAGACATTTATCCATAGAATAACAAATACTTTTTATTTATTTTTTTATCTTTTCTTTTTAAGGATATCATGACACAGGTCAAACAACAAAAAATATCGCTCTTCATGGCAACAGTTGCCGGAGTAAACGCGATGATCGGCGCAAGTATATTTATCAACCCTGCAGCATTACAAACTTCGGTAGGCCCTGCTGCAATAATTACCTATGTAGGCGTTATCGGCGCGGTCTGGGTGATGGCGCTTGCACTTGCACGCGTTGCAGCACTTTATCCAAAAGAAGGTGCATTTTATACCTATGCTGCTGAATGGGGCGGACACACCATGGGTGTTGTTGCCAGTTGTGCCTATTTGTGTGGTCTTACTCTTGCCATGGGGCTTTTGACTCGCTTAACAGGCATGTATCTTTCTCACTACTTTCCCGGCGTGCCACAAGAAATTTTGGCATTAACTGCGCTGTGGTTGTTAGTTGGCCTTAATATGGCTGGTGCAACGCTTACTAAAGTTGGCCAAATTATTTTAATAGTATTAACTATTGCCCCGGTATTACTTATAATTGGCCTCTGTTTTGGTAAGGCAGATACCAATAATCTTACCCCTTTTATGCCTTATGGTTATTCAAGTTTGATCTATGCCATTAAGGCAGTAATTTTCGGCTTTTTTGGTTTTGAAACGGCCGCATCGTTATATAACCTTGTTGAAGAACCTGAAAAAAATGTTCCTCGCTCGTTAACCTATTCAATAATCATTGTGGGAGCTATTTACCTAACGTTCATAACATCTATATTTTTAGCCATACCTCGTGAACTTTTTACGCATGCAGAAATTCCCCTTTCACAGGTTTTACTTGCAGTTTTTCCTGAATATACATGGTTGGTTGATGTGATACGTGCAAGTATTATTATCACTATTCTTGGCACATTACATGCATTAATCTGGTCACTGGGCGAACTGCTTTGCGCCACAATGCGCCGCGTAAGCTCGGGAGTAAAACTGTCGTTGCCAGCTGCAGTTGTTTTTATTGGACTTATTGTAAGCTTTAATTTTTTAGCTTTTAAAAATCTTAATTTATTTTTTAATCTGTGTGCACTCTTTTTAGTTTTTAGTTATGGAACAAGTATCGCGGCGTTATTATTTGGACCTGCGAAAAAGACAGCGCAAACTAAAATACTCGGCTACAGTGGTCTAGCAGTTGCATTATTTATCATGAGTGTTGCGCTCTTTGAAGTGATATCTATTATAACACGTTGACGTTTATAAATAATTGATGGTATAAGAAAGTATAGCTGAAAAAAATATGCTTTGTTAAAAAGGAGAGTAGATGATGATGCGTTATATGCGTCTGCATGCAAAGTTGTTCGTAAGTTTCAACGCCTTCATTCATGCACTTATTTTTTTTACGAGCCTGCCATTATTTGCTCCTATAACAAACTTAACCAATAACGATGTGTACCCTATGTACTCACCGGTTTTTCCATGCGATTATTTAACCAGAAACGAACGTTACTACTATATCGATGGTTTAGATAGCTATTGTCAAGAAAATTTCCAGTTTTCAATATCGCCATTTAGACAATCAGCAGATGCAGGAACTGATATCCATAAACATAAATGTCCGCTTGGTGATCTCACCGGTCGTTGGAACATCCCTGCACTCTTTTATCCCCAACAATACGGTACACCAGAAGAACAGACCCAGGTTCAAAGCAATCTTTTTGCAGCTTTAGATTTGGCCTCGCCATCTTCAACCCCTGTGAGTGTTGATTTAACCACTACCTGCTCAGCAATTATTAATCCCGCCTATAGCGATGTTCATAAACAATTTGGTTTTTTTGATGTGGGCATTAAATATCGCAAATATGGCTTGCGCTTCCAATTTGATTTCCTGATATATGACCCAATTGGCTTACGCGTTCAAACAGGCTTTGCAAATATTAAACAGATCCCCTGCTTTCTTGATTTAACCTGCTCGGCAACGGGTCTTGCCTGCCCAGCTGGCTGTTCTTCGCCCGATACAAGCTGCTGCAGTACGACAGAACAAACACCCGGCGGCGCTAATCCTTGCGTAACAAACACTGCATGCATTGATATATTTGGATGCTATTGCAAACAGATCATGATCGATAAAGTTATGAAGCAAATCGAAACTATCGCCACCACCCTGAATATGAATATCGATGAAATGCAAAGCCAAGGGTTTGAAGATACCCGTGTTACCCTCTTTTTCAGGCGTCCATTTGCGATCAACTCAGACCGTGACGATTGGCATTTCTTTTTGTGTACGCCTTATATAACGCTTGATGCAAGCTTCCCCACAGGCAAGACACCTAATCCAAGTGATTTATTTGCCGTGCCATTGGGCAACAAAGGCCACTTTGGTTTAGGAACAACCGGCGGGGTTACCTTTGATTTTGTAAAAACAGTCGAGGTTGGTTTTGAATTCAACGTAACGCAGTTTTTCCCAAAGACACATTCATGTGTACCTGCGCCAACCTATATCACCCAAGCGGGTATTTATCCAGAAAAAATGACGGTGAAAGTAAGCCCAGGCCTCAACTGGAACGCCGTTTTTAGTATTAACGCTTATCACTTTTTAAGCAGAATTTCGGCATTCTTCCAGTATGTCTTTACCGGCCATGACCAGGACTGCTTTAAAATTTTAAGCGCTACCACCGACCCTGCAAATATTTCGATTAAACGATTGGTCGAGAATTCCAAATGGGAATCTAACGTGATAAACGTGGGCATGACCTATGATATTTCGCCCAATTTGGCGCTTGGGTTTCTGTGGCAATCGCCTTCCTCACGCCGCAATGCGTATAAGTCGACCACGGTTATGCTTTCTATAGTTGGAACGTTCTAGGTATTCGGCCTAGACAATTTGAAGCTTTTAGGGTAAAATCTGATAAGTATTGGTCAAACCCTAGCTTTATTTGTGAGTATATGACAAAAAAATTCAACATTAGCATTTCTGTAAACGATAATATCGAACGCGCAATCCGCCAACTTAAAAAGAAAATTGAACGCGAAGGCGTTGTTCGTGATATGAAACGTATTGTGTACCATGAGCCACAAACACAAAAACGTCGCAAACGTTTAATGCGTGCGGTTAAACAAAACGCGCTTCGCATGTCTAACTTTAAAACCGTTTAATAATGACCATTCGATCAACGTCAGATATTAAACGTTCTCAAAAAGAGTCCCTTCTTTTAAGAACAATAAGTCAGCTGTACCACCAAGTTTCGCGCGACGATAAAGCGTTGCACCAAACGTATATTACCCGCGTACAGCTTTCTCCCAGCAAAACCGTCTGCACCATCTATTTCTACACGGCAGAAGGGGAAGCTGGCTACAATGCTATCAAGCAAAAACTTGCTCTCTATAAACCTTCCATGCGTAAAGCGCTTGCCCAAGAAATTAATGGCCGCTATACGTGTGAACTTGCTTTTAGGTTTGATGATCAGTTTGAAAAAACTCAAAAAATCGAACGTTTGCTTGATTCTATAGCACAACAAGATAACCTTGAAGAGCCTAGCGAATAATGATCCAATACCTATTTTGGTCACTATTCTTAATAGCTTTACTGGTAACATTCGTTACCGATTATTATTATCTTCTTATCCACCGCGCGGCAACGCTCTTTCTTATTCCCTTATTCTTACTCGGCGCATTTCTATGCGCTACACCCTGTAACCTGCTTGAAGCTCTTTTAGGCTTTTTTGTCGGCTACGGATTTCTGTGGTCTTTTAAAGCTTTGTATCTTTGGTACAAAAATATTGATGGCATAGGCCAGGGGGACCTAGAACTTCTTGCCATGATCGGCTCGTTTCTAGGGCCTCTAGGAGTTCTATACACTATTACATTCGGGTCTGTGCTGGGCACGATAATCGCACTTTTAATGCTTCTTGCCAAACGCGCCCATGCGCAAACTCAGTTACCCTTCGGCTCATTTTTAGTTGTTGGTTGTTTAGTGTATCTTTTGTTTTAAGAAACACTAAACAAGATCATCTTTTAGAACCGCGATCTTCCCTTTTCCAGAATCAATAGATTTAAAGACAGTATTCAACATTTTTTGACAAAAAACAGATTTGCCGCTACAATTAAATACTAGCTGAATATAATTTAAGTTTAGTGAGAGACATAATGCATTTTTTATTATCGCTATTATTTATAGCAATCCCTTTACAATCTCAAAATACCGCCCCATTAACCGTTGATTTTATTGCAACGCATATCGACCAATTAGAACCAGAATCCATAAGATTATTCCTGAAACAACATCCAGAAACCGCTGTCACTATTCATCAAGCGGCGATGGCCCGGATAAACTATGAAGACAGTATCATAACAAGAGAATCAACACCTGAAGAGACCGCTACTAATGGGGGGGCAACGTATACCGTATCATCCGCGGCAGCCCAAATTCCTGTTCAATATGAACCACTTCTACGCATCATTGAAGAAACTTTTGCCCATGAAAGCGTAATTCTGACCTGGCTTGAGGCGTTAAAATCTGATGATTGTTTGGGTGCAGAAATTCATTTTAGACGATTAATCGCGGCCAAGGCTATCAATGAAAAAGAATCTCACTTATTAAAAACAATATTTGCAAGCATTGAAAACAATGGCCCTGTCTTTGAAGCACTATTAGAACCAATGAACCATGACGAAAATTCATTTTTATACCAAGCATATGAATGGGCAGATTTTTCAGTACGAAAAGTTCTTGAAGAAAAAACACAAAATGCTTTGCAACAGAGAAATTTACATCATAATATAGGCTTTAATGAAGAAACTTATACGCTACTTACTAAATCTAAATATCCCATGTGGGCCTACGCTGCAAATAAAAATGAGATCACTCAAACCGAAGCTCATATGTTAGACAACCCCAAAGCGCAGCAGCTATGGATACATACCGATGAAACAGTTCGAGCATTATTTTATGAGATTCACGCTCTAGAAAAACAAGAGCGTTCAAAAGGTAACTACGTTTTTTATCACGGTCAAACGTGGGACTATCATCTTTACGCCGATCTTTATAAGCACCTGTGGAACATAGCTAAAAATGATACCGTAGGTGATGATTTTACATTCACTCGTTTCAATGAACAACAAGATGCTATAGATAAGCGTACCGATTGCTTATGGATGAATGGAGCTCTTTTTGGTAATGCTTACAACGCCTTTGATTGCACGGCTTATTATTTTTACAACAATACAAGCATTATTATAAAAGATGATTTAATCGAATCACTCTTTAGTCAATTAAATATGTCTGATTATTACCAAAAATACAAAGATGAAATAGACGTCCTTAAAGATTTACATACTCAAGCAAATGAAAATACTCAAGTAGGTGCAAAATTTGTAGTGAATGATGAAATTAAAAGTTATTCAGGTTGCGGTAATTTGCTTTTAATCTCTATCCCTGCAGAAGAAATGCATCGTGTTCGTATTGTATCGCCCGGATCAGGCGAACTGCGCGAAGTTCCCACAACAGATGGGAGTTCTATCAATGATGCAAAAGCGGCTATAGACACGTTATTAACAGATACTTCAAGATTTGCAAAACCCCATCATGATTTTCCATCATATATGAAAGGCTCTGATTACTTGGTTTACACATTACCACTTACCACAGACTATGCACTTGACCCTCATAAAGGACCCCGTATACATGAGTTTAATGCAGCAGATCAAACAAAATTTAAAGCGTATACTGTGGCACGAGATGCACTCTTTGCTAAAATTAAAAAAGAGATAGAATCTAAGCAAGATCATCTTTAAGAATTACAATCTCACCCTTTTCATTAATAGTAAGCACATCAAAGTCTCCGTCGTTATCAATATCGGCTGCAGCGGCGATAGTAAAGCCCTGGCCGCTCATGCCGGCGCCAGAAAGTGCTGATGCCGGTGCACCAAGAGCACCCACCACGCTTGACCCAGGAAAGCCATAGGTATAACTAACTGAACCTTCTGGTTTCCAGTTGAGACTTTGAGGGCCTTGAAGCTTGTCGGTATAAACGCCGTGCTCGGCAAAGTATGCTTTTTCTAACATATAGAGTGCACGTAACTGCATATGGGCTTCAGAACGCTTTGCCTTTGCAAGAAAACTCATAAAATTGGGCAATGCTATAACAGCAAAAAAGGCGATAATGGCAATAACAACCATGACTTCTATCAAACTAAATCCGCGACGAACCATAATGGCCTCCTTGGGCTTCCAGGTGGTGCGCTTTTTGGCGCACTATTTTTTCTACTCAATCGAGCATACTCCAGGCAACCCCTAAAAGGTCAATAGTATCTCTTTTTTTTAAATATAGTTTCTATTTGAAAAGATTTTACTAGCAAAGCCCTTTAAAAAATTAATATTTTGACATATTTGATTTTTGTATGTACATTAGTAAATAATTAAAAATATCGCGCCAATGCGCACCAAGGTACTTTAACAAATCCAAAAGGACATTATTTATGGAAATTACTTCAACAGCTGCCCGTAAAGACGGCATAACGTTAAAACAGCGCAGCTATAGTGATATCGTAGACTATCTTGATAACCACTGGTCTGTTGCGCGCCAAGATTCACTTGAGCGCGTTAAAGCGCTTGACCAAGCGTTAAACAATCCTTCAAAAGCTGTTCGCGCAATTTTGGTTGCCGGATCAAACGGAAAAAGCTTAACTATCAACTTTGCGACCAAGCTTCTAACCGCTGAAGGCTTAAAAGTGGGCGCTTATTATGCTCCGCACGTTTTAACCTATCAAGAACGTTTTGCGCTGAATCAAACAACAATTTCCCAAAAAGCATTTACTGATATTGCAAATGATGTTATTAACGCAGCAGAACAAGCGTCTATCAATGCAAACAGCTCTGAGCTTTTAGCACTTATGGCACTCAGCTACTTTAAACAAGAGAAAGTTGAAGTTGCTCTTTTAGAAGTTGATAATGGCGGTTTATATAACCCAGTTAATATCTGTAACGCATTAGTTGCAACTATTACTCGCGTTGCAGAACCACATGTTACTACAACAGCTGAAGAGCTTGAAGCGCTTACCCGTCAAACAGTTGGTATTGTTAAAAAAGATACCTATTTAGTTTCTGGCGACCAAAGCAAAGCAGCGTTACATTTAATGCAAGAACTTACTCAAGCACAAGGTGGCCACTGGTTAATGCCTATTCGTAAGGTAGTTGCTCTTGAATATCCATTTGAACAGTTACATGGCCGTTGCGCAGCACTTGCTGAACGCATTGCCGTAACCTTTATTCAAAAATGCATGCCAGAAAAAAGAACCTCTCATCTCGATCTTGGCACCGATAGCTTACTAGTAAAACAAAAAATTCAACGTGGACGCCCTACTATTGAAGCTAAGCGTCAACAAGAACTTAACCCACGCAAAACAGTTGAACAGTTCTGGAAAGAAGTCACTACTGATTTACCAGGTAAATTCCAAGTTCTTGATAAAGAAAAACCAACGGTATTACTTGATAACGCACACAACATAGATGCATTTAAAAATCTTCTTCTTGGTGTACGCTTGATGCACTACCAACGCGCGCTTAAAGGCTTAAGCGTTGTTATTGGCGCTGCAACCGATACATTACATAACCAAGAATTTGTGAAATTGTTACGTTATTTCTTCAAAAAAACATCTGGCCAGCTCTTTTTATGCCCTATTTCTGAAGCCGTTAAAGGCGTTGGCGAAAGCGCATCTTGGGATGTTGAAAACGTCTTGCTTGATATGAAAAAAATGAAGATCAAAGCAAAAGCATGCAAAAATTTTGAAGATGCATTTGAACAGGCTAAAAAATCTGTTGATGATCGCCACGGACTTGTTGTTGTCACCGGCTCGCACGCTGTTGTTAACGAGTTTTGGAATTACAAAGGTATCAAAAAATTCTAACACCTGGTTATTGTTGGGCCCCTGATGCAGGGGCCCTTTTTTTGTGTATGAGTTATTTTATTAGATGGATCCCCGATCGAGCCGGGGATAGCACTATCACACTGGGTGCGCCCTGCCCCTCCGCCGCTCACCCTGAGCCTCTCGAAGGGTTGGTGAATACGAGATAATACTATGAATCTTATTCTTTTTTATTTAGCAGTAATTATAATGGGCCTGGCAACTGGCAGATTGCAACATGCAGCGCTAACAAAAAATAAACCAGCGTTGCTGATAGTAGCGTTATTTTTTCGTCTTGCTCTTTTGGTAGTTGCCGGATGCGCCATACCACTCTTGCACTTATCCCTGCTTCATTTTATACTCAGTATCATACTATTTTGGATCTGTAATTTTTTAGCGAGTTAGTGCAAACAACGTGATGTATTATGACAGGAATTGACCTTTTTCATCATATCTACTGGCAACCCCTTGCATACTTTGGGATAACCCATCCGTTTTTTACGCTACAGCTCGATCTTATCTTTGCTACCTGGTTCGCTCTTTTTTTATTACTCATTTTTTCACTTGTTGGCAGATACGCGCTCAAACACCCAGAAAGTCTTTTGCATACTGCCTATATGAGCCTGACTCGAAACACCATGGAAATGGTAGCACAATCATGGAATGGCGTATGTCCCGAAAATTATTTTCTTGTCATTACCACTTTTTTTATTTTTATACTTACCTGTAATTGGTTCATGCTTATAGGCCTGGAAGAGCCAACGGCAAATTATAATACCACGCTTGCGCTCGCGTTATTGTCATTTTTATATATTCAAAAAGAGTCGGTTAAAAAACATGGCATACGTGCCTATCTTAATGAATATTTCAAAACACCGGTACCCATTAGTAAATTTTCCTGGCTTATGCTCCCGGTTATTGTTATACAATATCTTCTTAATACCGTCGCAGCAGTCGCTCTTTTCCCCATAGAGCTGATGAGTAAATTTTCTGGTATTTTATCATTATCATTTAGATTATTCGGAAATATTTTAGCAGGCACTATCGTTTTTGGCTTATGGAATTCTTTTATACATTCAACCTGGTACTTTGAAATATTTGGCCTTGTAAGCGGCATTAACTTACTCATACTTGGCTTTTTTGGTGTCTTTGAAGGCCTCATTCAAGCTTTTGTATTTACCATTTTAACCACAACTTATCTTTCTCTTGCCACAACCAACCATCAGGAAGAAGCCATATGATTAATCTTGCAACAGCACATTATGGCAGTATCGCCGCACTCATAACTCTCCCTGTTTTTGCAACAGCCTTGGGCCAGGCGCGTATCGCTAAGGCAGCATTTGCGGCCCTTAACCAGCAACCAGCACATGACGCAGGCATAAAAAAAATATTCTTTGCGGGTATAGCGCTCAGTGAAACGGTGGCGTTAATTGCCGTGTTAACAACGGCCTATTTACTAACAAGCCCGCTCACACATGCTGTTCAGATATACGCCCGCATCGGCACCTGCATGACAATAATTATTCCTAGCGTTATTATTGCATACTTTGGCAGCTTAAGTACCGCTCAGGCAATCGGGTCAGCAGCTCGTCAGCCATTTTTAACGAATCAAATTTTAAGTTTCATGATTATCACGCAGTCGCTCATGCAAACACCGGTCATTTTTTGTGCTATATTTGCACTGATTATTCAGTCTCAAGCAGCTTCGATTGTTACTATGCCCGCGGCATTACAGTTGCTCGCTGTGGGACTTACCCTCAGCCTGTCGTCAATTGGTCCATGCTTTGGACTAAGCCATTTTATAGCACAAGCATGCTATTGCTTGCGTTATAATCGCACTGCCTTTTCAAAACTTTTTTCATTTACCTTTATTACCCAGGCAATTATTGAAACACCATTCTTATTCGGCCTTGCAACCGCTATCGTTATGTTACAGCTGACAGAAGTAACGTTGATGAAGTCGATTGCACTTTTATGCGCCGCATTTTCACTTGGGTTTGCAACCTTGCCCGTCAGCATTGTTTCAGCACGCGCGTCAGCAAAGGTGCTTGAAGGTATTGCACTCACCCCAGAGTATGCACCACTTTTAGGCCGTTTCAGTCTTTTCTGTCAGGCATTTATCGACACGACTGCCGTTTATGGCCTTATTATCGCCCTAATGCTCATTGCATATTAATTATATCGACAACTAAAACCCTTTTATTATAAACTTCTAGAAGAAGTTGCATACCTTAAAAGGCCTATATGAAAATCAAAATATCATTTATTTTGCTCATTATATCATGCAACAGTCTCCACGGGGCAGACGTGCAAGCAAATCTTGCTCTCCTGAGAGCAACTCGTGCATGCATTGGGTGTAATCTCGTGGGTGCAAATCTTGCAGGCTTGAACCTGCAATGGGCCAAGCTTACCGGGGCAAATCTTTCAAACGTACATGCACCCGGCGCAAGTTTTAATAACGCAGATTTTTCGGGTGCTAATTTTTCCGGAGCACAACTTACCGCTGCAGACTTTACGAACATAAAAACTTCGTCTCAAACAATATTTACCGGCGCAGATCTTACTGACACGGTATTAAAAAAGAGAGAAATACAAAAACCATCTACGTTTATTGGTCTTGATAGCGATTAAAAATGTCTATAATTTTTTATTATTTTTTTCTATTGCCATGTTTCTGAATTCGTTTTAACCTTTCTGCGTTAATAAAAAAAATTATAAAGGTAACGATATGAAGAAAACTAAAGAGCAAACGGCAGTTGTCTATATAATTACAAAACTTGAATTGGGCGGCGCACAAAAAGTCTGTCTTGCACTTTTTAATGGTGTAGAATCACCCGAATATCAAACACATCTTATATCAGGTGCAGAAGGCGCATTAGCAGCGAAAATAAAGAACCATCCCTATGCACATTTAACACCAACCATGGTTCGTGAGGTAAGTATATTTGGCATAATGACCGAAATAAAAAACTTTTTTTCACTTATACAACATTTACGCACGCTCAAAAAAGAATATGCGCATGTTATCGTGCATACCCACAGCACTAAAGCGGGTATTGTCGGCCGCTGGGCAGCATTTTTTGCCGGCATAAAAAATACTATTCATACGGTACACGGTTTTGCGTTCCATAAGTTTCAATCATGGTTCAAATGGACAGCACTGTATATCCCAGAACTAATAACCAGTTTTATTACAAAAAAATTTATCTTTGTAAGTCAGGCAGACGCACAAACTGCAGCCCGGCTTTTCCCTGGCATTAAAAATAAAAATGTTCTTATCCGTGCAGCCATAGACGACACCCATTTTATTGCCACTCAAAAAGAGATGTCCAACAAAGCCGGCGCGCCAAAAGAGCATACGCACCCTTTTATTATCGGCACCATTAGCTGCTTTAAACCACAAAAAAACCTTCTTGATCTACTGAAAGCATTCGAGCATGCGTACCGCCAAGACTCTAATATTCGTTTAGAAGTTATTGGCGACGGCCAGCAACGCCCAGCCCTTGAAGCATTTATTGCGCATCATAAGCTGGAAAAAGTAATTACGCTGCATGGTTGGCAACTTGATGTTGCACCCATTATGAAAAAGTGGCACATTTTTGCGCTCAGCTCACTCTGGGAAGGTCTGCCATGCGCTATAATCGAAGCACGCTTATTAAAGTTACCGATTATAAGTTATAGAATCGGCGGCATTAGCGACGTTATTCACCACGGCGTGAACGGCCTTTTATATGACGCAACAAATAGCGCGTCAAAGCACACCAATTGGCAAAAATTAGCACAAGGCATATTAATGCTTGCGCATGACGCAACACTCTATGCAACACTTGCCCAGCACCCTGACAATTTACAACATTTCACCCGCGACGATATGATAAAAAAACATAAAGAGCTCTATGAACAATTTCAATAACGCGTATACTAAAAACGAAAACATTGTACCACAACAGCTTACGCGCAATCACAACCATATGAAACTTTTTGATAATCTTCTTCATGCCATTGGCAATACCCCGTTAGTTCGCATACCCTTTGACTCCGCAGGAAAAGTGTATGCAAAGCTTGAATACTTAAATCCTGGCGGCAGCATAAAAGACCGCGCGGCGTTGTATATGATCGAAGAAGCAGAACGTACGGGCTTGTTAAAACCGGGCGGCACACTGATAGAAGCATCTTCAGGCAATCAAGGTATCGCAACAGCACTTATTGGCGCCATAAAAGGTTACAAAGTTATTATCACGGTGTCTGAAAAAATTAGTGAAGAAAAACAAAAAACATTACTCGCATACGGCGCGCAGTTAGTCCGTTGCAAGCCGACACTGCATCTTGATGATCCAAATGGTTATCACGCAAAAGCAGTTGAAATTCACAAAAACACGCCAAACTCATTTATGCTCAACCAATATTTTAACCCCACAAACGCAGCGGCGCATTATGCCATGCTCGGGCCAGAAATTTGGAACGAAACAGATGGCAAAGTAACACACTATGTTGCAGCAGCAGGCAGTGGCGGCACGGTAAGCGGTGCAGGCAAGTATCTTAAAGAACAAAATAATAAGATTAAAGTTATTGCAGTTGACGTTGAAAATTCATACCGCTCAACAAAAAATAACCCCAAGCCATATAAACTTGAAGGCATTGGCGTTGATTATGACACACCACACTTGCGTAATAACACTATCGACCAGTACGCACTTGTAAATGACGACGATTCGATTGAGATGCTTAAAACTATGGCGCAAAAATATGGCTTTCTTATTGGGCCATCAAGCGGTGCCGTTGCTTGTGCGGCAGAACGCCTTGCGCGCGACTTAAAAGAAGATGAGATCATGGTTATTATCTTTGGCGACTCCGGCAGAGCCTATTTAACGAAAAACTTTTATTGAAAAAATGTACATGATTAAATATTATATTATGCACCTTGGGTTATTATCTGCGCTATCTCTTTATGCAGCAGATAACTCATTAGAACTTATTAACACAATTCCTGCTTGCCATCCTACCAACTATTTTTCGGCAAGTGATGCTTGCTACAAATGGCTTGAAGATAGCAAAAGAATTGTCACCCAGAAAAAGGGGACGGCCATAGCATGGGAGATTAATGCCTTATATGCCCCAGTAGGCATAACACGAGAAAGTGCAACAGTAGAAGAAACATTCCAAACCCTATTTGAACTATTAGTGCGTAAACAAACAAACAATAGAGAATTGGAACGCAAAATATCATTAGAAAAATCACAAAGAATGGACGAACAGACGTATAATAGTCTACATCGTTTACCTCTAGACACGGTCAATGCCACGCTTGAAGATGGATGGGAAGAACATTTCAACCAACCGAATAAAGCGCGTCTCTATTTACGGCCAGACGGAAGGCAATATGCCCTGACCGAATTAGAAGAAGACCCTACTGATCCTGCGCAATATTGTATTGAGACTGTGCATGTTAATGACGCAGAAACAAATGCTCCTATTAAAACCTTTAAATCACGGGCTTTACACGGCTGGGATTCACCAACCGTTCAAAGATTACAATTTGATTGGTCTGCAGATTCTCAACAATTTGCCATTGTAGACACGTATCATGAATGGGATCCAAAAAAATGTCGCGAAGTAATTACTCCAGAAACAGTTAAGATTTATGGAACAGATGATTTTTCTGTACGGCAATCTTTTACAACAGATGGTGCAGTTCAAGAACTTTCATTTAGCCCAGACTCACGCTGGCTAGCAGCCTACTCACGTAATATTAATAACGAAACAGAAAGAATTCGCATATGGAATATATTCAGAGGTTACCTGGCAGCTACTCTTGCACAAGAACATAACGGATGGCGCTCTCCATTTAGCACATATCAAATAACACCGTTAAGCAATATATGGAGCCCAGACGGAAAAAAAATCGCCACGTACAACGCTGATGGCAATGTTAATGTCTATAAACTCCCTCAAGATTAATTAAAAAATATATAGATTAATACACCCTACAACCAAAAGGTAAACCGCAATGATAAAATATTATGGTGTAAGTCTAACGTTATTATCTGCACTATCTCTTTATGCAGCAGAAGATGCACGCATGGCTAAACTCATCAGAACAATTCCTAATCAGGGCAAACATTTTTATTGGAATGCTGCTAACGAAATAGTACCAGCCCCTAAAAAAATTAAAGATAATGCGCAACTTGAACGAACAATATCAGATTACCCCAATGAAAGATGGTTCCGCACAGACACTAAAACATATAGGCATTTTAAAAAATTAACAACAGAGCAAGACACCCTACTTACTGATGGCTGGCACGTTATGAGTGCGCAACCAAATAGATCTCGCCATTATTTGCGTCCCGATGGCAAACAATGTATCACTGTGGATCTTGAAGAATATGGATTAGCCAATCCATCCCGTCCGTTTGTTGAAAAAGTAGCCGTATATGATACACAACAAACCTATCGGGCTATTAAAACCTTTGAAACACGAACCGCTAATACTTTTGATTGGCCAGTAGAACAAAGTTTCAAATTTGATTGGGCTCCCGATTCTTCTAAATTTGCAATTGTAGACACATTGCACCCGTGGGATTCTCAAAAGGGCTGCGATAAAATTGGTCCGGAAACTATTACTATCTATGACCCGAATGGCAATTTCTCTGAAATTATGAAGCTCACTGTACCAGAAGGTGCCGTCGATGAAATCGCATTTAGTCCACAATCAAACTTTCTTGCTGCTTATTGTAATAATATCCGGAACCGTAAGAAAACCGTCTTAATATGGAATGCAGTAACTGGATACTTGGCTGCAGAATTTGCTGATAGACATTATGGACTACGCACTCCAGTCGATGCACAACAAAAAGCTGTATTAGAGCATACCTGGGGCCCCGATGGAAAATCAATCGCTCTTTTTAACAAAGAAAATGATATTGAAATATACCAGCTTCCTCAAGATTAAATACATAAAAAAGAGTGTAGTTTATTATGGACAATAAACTACACTCTTTTTTATGTAGAGCTTTATTGACTGTGGCTTTACGTTAAAGCTACAGTGGTAGTTATGAAACATACAAAAATTGCTATTATCGGTGTTGGGAATGTTGGCGCGTCGACCGCGTTTGCATTGCTGCTGTCAAATAATGTATCAGAACTTATTCTTGTTGATATATGCGCAGAAAAATGCGCGGGCGAAGTGAAAGACCTTGGTGATGCACTTGCGTTTACACAAGCAAGCAGTATCAAAAAAGGCACTTATGCAGATGCCTGTTTGGCAGATATTGTTATTATATGCGCAGGCAGGCCACAATGCTCCGGCGAATCGCGTCCAGAATTACTGTGCACCAATGCAGAGATTATTAAAGATATTTGTGCTCAATTACAACAAATTCAGAAACAGGCCATCGTTATTATGGTAACCAATCCACTTGATACGTTAACGTATCTTGCACAAAAGCTTTTACCATTAGAAAAAAAACAGATATTTGGCACAGGTACATGGCTTGAACCAGCGCTTACGCTCTGCGCTTGCAGCGCGCTTTGAGGTTTCCCCGCAATCTATTGAAGCATTTATGGTCGGTGAACATGGGGATAGCGCCGTTGCTATTATCCCAGAATATTTAAAAATAAATTCCCAAGAAGCCTAAAAATCACCGCGCAAGTAACACAAAAAGTGTATGAAATTATCGAATCTAAATGCGCGGCATATTATGGCATCGCCGCATGCGTGAGTGATATTTGTTCTGCGATTATTCATAACCAACGGCGAGTATTACCCCTTTCTGTTTATCATCAAGAGTATGATATCTGTATTAGCGTGCCGGTAATTTTAGGCGAAAATGGCATAGAGGGGACCGTGAATTTAGAGTTTCACGATGGCGAAAAGGCCCGCTTTCAAGAATCAGTTAAAATTGTTCAAGAAGAAACTAAGCTCTTAACCAAGTCCACAATAAACTTCCCAATCCTTTCCAGCCATCCCTGGATATCTAATTTTGCTGCTCTATTTTCATGGGCATTAGCGGACGCGATCTCATACATTCCGCTTGCAGATAAAATTACGAAGACCGCGAGCGACACTGGGCCGATCCGTATGCTGCATGTGAAGACACGACTACGCTTATCCGGGCCATCAAGCGGTGCGGTTGCTTGTGCGGCTGAACGCCTTGCACAAAATCTTTCTACAGATGATGTCATGGTGATTATCTTTGGCGACTCTGGCAGAGCCTATTTAACCAAGAACTTTTATTAAAACTGTAAAAAATTATAAACGATGACCAAACCGTATCCTGCTAAAACAATGCGCTGAGCGCACCACTTGATTCAGCATCCATCTTATAAAATTAAAATCGATTATGAAAAAAACTATATTCTCAAAAAAAACGCCTCGTATAGGATGGAAAGAATCTTTTGAAGCTATGGCAAAAGCCGGAGATGACACATTCTTGGATGCAGCCACGCTGCCAGAAGAAGCAGAAGATCGGGAATGGGATTAAATATTCGAGTGAGCCTCAACTGTCAAACCCGGCAACGCCGGATCGAAGCGAGATCAAGCATTTAAATGCTTGGCGAGCAAGTTTTGAGGCGATTTAAGCCCTCTGCAAGAGTGATCCGGCTTTTAGGGC
>CAWKEK010000004.1:0-37351 GCA_963848615.1 uncultured Candidatus Babeliaceae bacterium | reverse complement strand
TTTTTTCCATGTACTCCTCCATGGCATGAGATATGACCTGTTGTATTGAGTTTAAAATTTTTATCTCAAGCTTTGCTTGAGAGTTCAATTTCTGCTATTTCTTCTTGATTGAGACGTTTTTCAAGATAACTTTTAAAGTTTTTTGTTTTCATACATATTTCTCCCTAATTTTGTAAAACTTTGTTAAGGGCATTAAATCTTTCGCGGGCAATTTTGATATCTCTTTCTTGACTTTTTTTATCGCCCGCAGCAAGTAAAATGATCAACTGCTTACCGTGAAATGCATAATAAATACGATACCCGTATCGTCGTTCACGTAATTCAAAAAGCCCTTCAGTTAATGATTTGCTATGTGGAAGCCTTAGTCCATTTCCAACGATCTCAAGCATCTTTAATTCTTTTGACACTGCCTTAAGTTGATCATTGGTGAGCTTGTCAAGCCATTTTTCTATAGGATTTTTGCTTTTTGCTTCGTCCCAGTATTTAATTTGCCACGTGCTCATACTGTTTATTCCCTTGAATGGATATCGCTACCATTTATTGTACTATATTATAATGTAGTTATCAATTCGTTACAAGAATTATGTGAAAAAGCTCTATTGGTGTTGCCGGGTGTACTATTTTCTTGTAAAGTATTCTTCCCCTACGCAATACTTATTACGTTACGTGAAGCACGAAAGTTATAAATTATTATGCCATTACTTAAAGAACAGCCTTATTTTGAGCATGATTTTACCTACATGAAGCAGGCTTACGACCTGTCCTTGAAGGCGTTCGAGCTGGGTGAGGTTCCCGTTGGAGCGGTCGTAGTAGACCCGAGTGGAAATATTCTGGGGGTTGGATATAATAGAACCGAAATTGAAAAATGCCAAAACGCCCATGCAGAGGCCATTGCCATAAATAATGCGTGTCAAAACATGCATGATTGGCGGCTTGAGGGCTGTACGCTGTATGTAACGCTTCAGCCTTGTATGCTCTGTTACGCTCTTTCTGCATTGAGTAGAATCGAACGTATTGTGTACGGAGCCGCATCTCCAATTTATGGATTTGATATTGACAGCAAAGAACTGCCTGGGGTATATACTAAGCACACTAAATTTTTTTCGTCGGGAGTGATGAAAGATGACATTGAAGCGTTATTGAAGAAATTCTTCAAAGAAATGCGAAGATAAGCAGGGAGAGAGCATGAATAATAATTACGAAAAAATGAAGCAAAAGCTACTGGATCGCAAAAAAGAGCTGGAAGAGCTTTTGAAGGGTCTTTCAGAAGAAAAAGTTGCCGACACTGAAGTTCAAGATCCAGGTGATCAAGCCGCTGCAGCAACCTCTGAAGATATCATTATCTCTATCCAGGCAAATGAGTATGAAGAATACCGCATGATAACTAAAGCCCTTAAGGCCATACAAGATGGTACCTACGGAGCCTGTATCGATTGTGGCAACCCTATAGCGGAAAAACGGCTCTTATTGTACCCTAATGCGACTCGATGCATTACGTGCCAAGAGGTTGCAGAAGAGCGCTAATTTTCATATTGTAGAAAAAATCCATTCTGATATACTTGAAAGGTGTTGCCGATGTAGCTCAGCTGGTAGAGCACCTGATTCGTAATCAGTAGGTCGGCGGTTCAAATCCGCTCATCGGCTCCAGTGGGCCGATGAAAAAGTATATGTTATAAGGACTAAATAAACCATATGAAAACAACAACCAAGCCATTGAGCAAAAGCTCAGCAGCAAAAACAAGTTCAGCAGCTCCTAAAGCTGCAGCACAGCCTAAAGCAGCTGCAGTAAAAAAAGCGCCTGCAGCATCTGCAGCAAGAAAAAAAACTAATGCCCCGGTATCACACGGCGTTGGAAGACGTAAGTCTTCAGTTGCCCGTGTTTGGTTACGTACTGGCAAAGGTGCTTTCGTGGTTAACGGTAAAGAGGTTCTTTCTTATTTTGATACCGAAGTAAGCCGTGCAAGTGCATTAGCGCCGTGGACTATGTTGCCACATTTGAGCAAAGAATTTGATATCGAAGTAAACGTTGTTGGCGGTGGGATGAACTCACAAGCTGATGCGGTTAAACTCGGTGTTGCTCGTGCAGTTATCGAAGTTCGTGACGATGCTCGTGAACTGTTACGTTCAGAAGGTCTATTAACGGTTGATTCACGCATTAAAGAACGTAAAAAATACGGTCAAAAAGGTGCGCGTCGCAAATTCCAATTTGTTAAACGTTAATAGCTATTATTATAGAGTAGTAATAAGGTTTTGATATGTGTAGTGTAGTTGGATACAATGGCCATCAAGTATGTAAAAAAATGATACTTGAAGGGCTTGCTCGTTTAGAATATCGTGGTTACGACTCTTCTGGATTTGCCTGTATCACTCCTGCGTCAAAACTTGCTAGTGTAAAGTCTCAAGGGGGCATAGAGCAACTTTCTTCAAAGATTGCGCTGCATCCTGAACTTGCATTAGATGGTACTCTTGCAATAGGACATACCAGGTGGTCAACACATGGTGTATCATCTGACAATAATGCTCATCCGCATTATGATTGCCAAAAGACTATTGCTGTTGTACATAATGGTATTATTGAAAATTTCGCTTTTCTCAAAGAAAAGCTCCAACTTGTGGGTCATCACTTTATATCTCAAACAGATACAGAAGTGGTGGCCCATCTTTTTGAAGATGAGCTCAAGACTAAAACACTTGAAAAAGCCGTTGTTTCTTTGGTTTCTAAGATCCAGGGTGCTTATGCGCTTCTGCTCATTTCAGAAAAATATCCTGACTATTTAATTGCTGTTCGTAAGAGTTCCCCGCTTTGTTTAGGTATTGGCAAAGATGAAACATTTGTTGCCTCAGACGTTTTTGCGTTTACCGATAAAACTGACCAGGTAGTATTTTTACCTGATGAGTCGTATGCGCTTATTTCAAAGACTGGTTATCACGTTTACAATTTTTTTGGTGAACGTATTTATCCTCCTGTTCAAAAAAATAGTTGCACCTGGACGCAAGAAGGCAAGGGCGGTTACGCACATTACATGCTTAAAGAAATCTATGAGCAAAAGCGTGTTATAATCGATACGATCAATTTTTTACGCGCCAGCAAAGCTGCTGGAATGCATGAGCTCAACCTGCCCTATGAAACCGTATATGAGCTAGAAAACATTCATTTTATAGGCTGTGGCTCTTCGTGGCACGCAGGGCTTATTGCCGAATATTTCATGCAGGAGATTGCCAAGCTTCCAACGCAATCATTTTTGGCCTCTGAGTTTCGTTACAAAAAATTCTTTGCTCATAAACGTACGCTTACCTGTATTATTTCACAATCTGGTGAAACTGCCGATTCACTTGAAGCCTTACGTTTGTTGGGTACTTCTGGGCAAACAACCATAGCCCTTACCAATGTTGCATCAAGCTCGATGGTGCGTGAGGCTGATGGTTTTCTACTTACCCAAGCGGGTCAAGAGATTGCCGTTGCGTCTACCAAAGCTTTTACAGCACAGGTTTCTGCCCTTTATTGGTTAGCACATTGGATTGCGCATATTAAGGGGCTTATCACGTCTCAGGCTATTACCCGAGCTGAAGAAGAGCTCTTGGTTGCTGCAGAAATTCTTGAAAATAGCATTGAACGATATAAATTTGATATTATTTCGCGCATCGCGCCACAGTATGTCCAGTACAAACATTTTATTTTCCTTGGTAGGCACATTAGTTTTTCCTTTGCACTTGAAGCCGCATTAAAATTAAAAGAGATAGCGTATGTCTTTGTTGATTGTTATCCTGCTGGTGAACTCAAGCATGGGCCGCTTGCGCTTATCGATTCACAAACACCGGTTGTATTATTTTCTTGTTTAGATGAAACGATCTATAAAAAATTGTGCGGCAATGCCCAGGAAGTAAAAGCTCGCGCTGGTCACTTGATTGTTTTTGCATTCGAACATCAAAAAGATCTTATTCAACTTGCTGATACCGTATTTATTTTCCCTAAGGTGAGCCCACTGCTTGCGCCGCTTGTTATGACGGGGCTAGTACAATTTTTTGTCTATCAGATAGCTACTATTTTAGATCGCCCAATCGACCGTCCAAGAAATTTGGCCAAGTCTGTTACGGTTGAATAATTTTTTTTTAACTCTAGACTTATTTCTTTTTAAAATTTTATTGTTATAACGTGCGCTACTTTTTAAAATCGGGAATACGTTATGATACGAAAATTTTTTTTTATCTTTTGTCTTGCAACTACCTTTGTTATCTATCCGCAAGATCTTGATCATAAACAAGACATGGTTGCTTGCAAATATATTGACCCAGGAATCATTGTAGAAAGCGCTGTTGAAGAGGCTATTCAATGCTTGCAGCAGCTCCAAGAACGGTTACTTCAAGATCTTGTTCAGCAATGGGCACAAGGACTTCTTGGTTACTTGCACCAATTATTAAAAAATAAAGTCACCATACAGGTGATTATCGACGGGGTAGATGGCAAAAAAAAGACTATCTATTCAGAATCTCTTTAACTGAATAATTTTACTTTATAGATCTTTTTGGTATCTTGGTGACAGTTTTTATTTTTTTACTCAAAGGGAGATACCATGAATCTATGGGCATTACTACTAAGTTTTTTTAGTTCATTAACCACGCCAGGTTGTTGTGCAACATCGACTGCTTCTGAGGCAGTTAAGGCTGTACATGAACCGGCCGAGGTTGTTGTCTTAATGGCAACCGACAGGCCAGACAGTAATACAAGTCGTATAGCAGATAATTTCTATGCTGCGTACCAACAAGAAGGTCTTTCAACAGAACTTTTTAAGGTCACCGATTTCGGTCCAGAATTTTTTGCACCAACTGCATATACACAAAAACCAGAAGCATTTACAAAATTTAATGACGCGGTGTTAGCAGCAGATGTGGTGGTTATCGTTACACCAGAATATAATGGAGTAGTTCCTGCGCCCTTAACACGTGTTATTAATTTGTTGTCGGCGCCTAATTCGTTTCAAGATAAAAAATATGTAATTGTTTCATTGAGCGTGAGCCCTTATGGCGGTGCGCGTGCGCATGAAGCCCTTAAACAGGCTTTAATTAATTTACATGCGGTTGTGCAAGATGATCTTAATGTAAAAGTTCCTGAAGCACACAATGTAACAAAAAGTTCAAGCTTGTATGCTGACCACGCTGCAAAAATTGCAGAGGCATTACAAAGTTAATACACTACATTTTCTTTGTTTACTAAAAAGGGGCTTGAATAGTGTAATTCAAGCCCCTTCTTTTTGATTAAAGTTTAATAGTGTGATCTGTTAAACCCAGATTATGTAACGGTTCTTAGAGATCCGTATTCTTTTCCATTTAAGTTGTGTTAAGAGTTCATCAAGAGGCGCTGTGCCTGTTGTTGGAATATTTTCGATAGCTAGTATGCATGGGCTATTGGTTCGTGCATAATTTATAAGATCTTGTATGGCTGCCGGGGTGAGGGTCTTAAAATCAACTACGATATCAGCTTTAATATTATTTTGACCTCTTGTATTTTTAAGGGCATTTGTTGTGCTAAAAGAAAGTGTATCTAGTGTAAACAGAGTAAGCACCATACTTAAAAATAATTTTGATTTCATATTGTTCCTATAATTGCCTAATATTATATTATAATAGAAAATTATAACAGAGGGCTGGGAAATGTCAAATTGCTGTATTTAAGCCACTTTCAAAGCTTGTGGCCACCAAATAAATGGCGCATAAGAGCAATATATTGTGTTGCAAAAGATATTTTGCCTTTTTGTGAATCAAGCCGCACCTGCAGTGCATCTTTAATAACCGGAACTGCTATGGCATGTTTTTCGGCGTTTTCAATTGTCCAACGGGCCGTGCCGCTTTCAGCCACAACCCCTGAGTTTTCTTCCAACCCTTTTTGAGTAAATGCGTATTCAGATAATGCAAGCAGCTGCGAAGAAATTATTGCACCGTGGTTCCACGTGTGCGCAATAGCAGCAAGATCCAGTTCTTTATAATCGCCATGTTTAAGGAGATTAAAGCCTTCTGCATAGGCTTCCAGCAAACCATATTCGATGCCATTATGCACCATTTTAACATAATGGCCAGCGCCAGCGGGGCCAACATGCACATACCCTTCAGGTTGTGCAAGGGCTTCAAACATATTTTTGCAGGCATCAAACGTTTTTTTATCGCCACCGATAGTTAAACTGTAACCAGTTTCTGCACCCAGAATACCACCCGATGTGCCACAATCAAGAAACTGAATACTATTTTTTTTAAGTTCTTCATAATGTTTGACGCTGTCACTGAAATGGCTATTGCCTGCATCGATAATAATGGTATTGGCGGTTGCGTTTTTTTGTAACTGCTGAATAGCATCAGCAACAGCCGCGCCTGCAGGAAGCAGTATAATAATAATTTGTGTATGTGCCGGTAGTTCACCCAATGGTACAGATTTACCACCCTGTGCGGCAAAACTATTTTGTGATTCTACGGCAGTATCATAGCCGTATACAGTGTACCCTGCATCGATAAGCCGTTCTGCGAAACCCAAGCCCATTTTTCCAAGTCCAATAAGTCCAATATTCATACATTCTTCTTATCTGTTAAATGGTGTAGATATTCTATTGCCTCCTGAGGTCCGTTACTGCCGATCTTGTAGAATAAGAGGCTGTTATTCTTGCTGATAAGCTGATCAACAATTTCCCATGCCCGTTCTATTTCAGCAAAGGGGACTGAAATCGATTCTGCATTATTGATAATATTTTCAAAGATTACGCGATAGGCTTGTGGCGTATAGGGCCACATGCAGCTGTAGCAAAAATTAAGATCAATTGGCATAACCTGATTAAGCGCATCAGGTTTTTTTATATTTATTGAAAGACTAAATTCGCCTCGTGGAGCAATGGTGATAATAAGTTCGTTATGAAATATCGAACAACCTGTTGAAAGTTTACATACCGGTTGCTTAAAAATTATTTTTATCTGTGTTGTTTGCTTATCAAGAGCCTTACCCGCTTGAATAATAAAAGGCACTTTCTGCCAGCGGGGTGTATCGATCTGGCAGGTTAATAATGCATACGTTGGCGTTGTACTTTCAGGCGCGACACCCGAATGGGTAGCATAACTTATATATTGGCCAAAAATAGCCTGTGTAATAGTTGTCTTTTCAAGAACCGCAAGTTTTTCTTTATGCAGCTGTTGGCCTTCTAGCGTAACGGGCGCTTCCATGCCAATAAGTGCCAAAAGTTGCAGAGCATGGTTTTGGATGACATCGCGCACAACTCCAAGCGTGTCATACAAGCCCGCCCGTTGTTCAACGGTGATCGACTCTTTTAAGATAATTTCCACATGATCTACATGGTCGCTGTTCCAGAGCGGCTCGAAAATTTCATTGGTAAAGCGTAAAAAGGAAACCGTCTCAACAAGCTCTTTTGCAAGGTAATGGTCTGCCCGAATTATTTGGTCATCTAATAAGATAGTATTTAACTTGTTATTAAGATCCTGCGCTGTTTGTCTGTTCATGCCAAATGGTTTTTCAAAAACAATTTTGTGTTCGGGCTTGCGTTCGATAATCTTATATTCTACACAGCAGCTTGCAACGGTAATAAAAAGTTGTGGCGGGCAGGCGCAGTAGATAATGCGATTAGATGGTGTCCATGTTCTACCTTCAAGATACGTGCTTCAAGCGTAGCGTAACTTGTAGGGTCGGTTATGTCTGCTGCGATAAAATTACTTTTTTGTAAAAAAAGATTCCATTTTTTTTCATCAAACTGTGTTAAAAATGGCCGTACATTTTTTAAAAGCTCTTCTGGCGTAAAACTATTTTTGGCCACGCCTATTAAAGAAAAGTTACTATCCGGCTTGCTGATAAAAAGTTCATACAGTGCAGGAATAAGATTTTTTGTTGCCAAGTCACCGGTAGCACCGATTATAATAATGGTAGTATTATTTTGCATGTCTTTTTATAGTTGCCCGCATGGTTCGATTAAGCTCACCACGAGCGGGAAAGGTTGTTTTTTGTTAAGCTTAATAATAAGCATGAACTAAACACAAGAAAATTATGGAACACGAGACTAAAAATTATCCAGAGATTCTTATCATAACCGGCCATTCAGGTGCTGGTAAAAGCACGGTTCTTTCTGCATGCGAAGACTATGGTTTTTTTTGTATTGATAATCTCCCCTATGAATTATTAGCGCCATTTTTTTATGGCATAACGCATGCCAGCATGCAGCATAAAAAGATTGCACTCGGCATCGACGTCAGAAGTGGGTTGCAGTTAGAACTTTTTGCGCAAGAATTGATTCGGTGGCAAGAAGTTTGTGGCAAAAGCATGCGGATTATTTTTTTAACGGCACAGACAGAAACGCTTATTCGCCGTTTTCAAGAAACACGCAGAAAACATCCGCTGGGCGATAATAAAACCCTGATAGAGGCAATTGCTCAGGAGCACCGCATACTTGCACCCTTAAAGCGTATTGCCCAAGAAACAATAGAGACAGATAATTTAACCATAGGCCAGTTGCGGTTGTTGGTTAAAAATAGTAACCATGAAGCTCAACAAAAAAAAATAGTTGTTACGCTTACGTCATTTGGGTTTAAATATGGCACACCCCGTGACTGTAATTTTTTGTACGACCTGCGTTCGTTGCCTAACCCCTATTTTGTGCCGCACTTAAAAGAGCTTGATGGCCGCAGCCAAGCGATTCAAGAGTATCTATTTGCAGAGCCGGCAGTGCAGGAATATTGGCAAAAACTCCAAGATTTTTTTATCTTTTCTTTAGAGCGCTCATACCAAGAAGGGCGCTTTTTTATGCATGTGGGCTTTGGCTGCACCGGCGGCAAACATCGGTCAGTTGCGTTTGTTGAACGTTGCTCAAGGCTAAATCTTGATCATGTGCAGTTTTTTATTCATCATAAAGATATCGCGGTAACGCAAGCGCAAGAGCAGGTAGCCGCTTAAGAAAGGTGTTTATGAAGAATCTAGTTTTTGTATCACTGCTGAGCGGTGTAGTAGCTATAGAGCTTATGTTATTTAGCTATTTTTATTTTTTTGGAACGCACAGCTACAAAAAAATTTGTGAGCTTACGCAACTACAGGAAAATATTCACCAGGTTATTACCGATTTGCAAGAAGAAGTTAATCAGCTAGAAAAAAAATTATATGATTTTAAGATTTATCCTTATTATAAAGAAAAAATAGTCCGTGAACAGCTGCAAATGATGCGGCCCGACGAAGTAATCTATAAAAAACCATACTAGTTCTGAAAGATTATTACTATGTTTAAATTGCCCGATTTGCCTTACGCTTTTGACGCTCTTGAACCGTATATTGATGCACGTACCATGGAGATTCATTATACAAAACATCATCAAGCGTATGTTGATAATCTCAATGCCGCGCTGAAAGATTATCCTGCGCTTCAAAAAAAAACATTAACAAGTCTTATGATAGATCTTGCAACGCTTCCAGAAGCTATAAGAACTGCCGTGCGTAATAACGGCGGCGGCGATTATAACCATACACTTTTTTGGCAACTGATGACCAAAAATGCACTGCCAGGCCCTATCGAAACCAGCGCACACGCGATCACAAAAACATTTGGTTCGTTTGAAGAGTTTCAAAAACAGTTTAATGATGCTGCAAAATCACGCTTTGGCAGCGGTTGGGCATGGCTTGTAGTTAATAAGCAGGGCAACCTTCAAATTACGTCTACAGCAAACCAAGATTGTCCGGTATCAGATGGCCTCGCGCCGGTATTGGGACTCGATGTCTGGGAACATGCGTATTATCTCAAATATCAAAACAAACGTGTCGATTATATTCAAGCATGGTGGCATGTGGTGAATTGGCAGATGGTAGAAGATATTTTTAAAAAGGTATCTTAATGTCAAAAAAAATACTATGTGGTCTTATAACTTTTTGTTGCATATATCTTCTTGATGCAACTGAACTAGCGTATGGGCTTGAACAACTGAAAGCTGCCTACCCAGACCATATTAAAGAAGTTACTCAAGCATATATTTTATGGGCAGATGGCGTGTGTATGGCCACCAGAGAGAATGTACCGTCTCTTGCAGATCAATTAGAACAGCCTCGTTATATTTCAGGTGTGCCCACTACTGCGCCGCAAGATGACCCCGGGCGTGTAAGATATGAGCCATTTTTTTGTAAAATGTATGGAAGCAGTCCCAAAGAAGTCGATAGCCATTTAGAAAAAGTAGCATGGATGCCGCACATTTTTGGTGAAGAAATGTATATGTTACCGGTAACCAGAATACATAATATTCATGAAAAGATAAAACAAATTTCTGTTGAATTAGAAGAACTTGTAGTTGAGCATCCAGACTATATAGAATTCTTAAGAAATCCAGGCGGCACTTTTTGTTGGCGTAAGATAGCCAATACCGACAGGCAAAGTGCTCATAGTTGGGGTATGACATTAGATATTAATGCAGAAAAATCAGAGTATTGGCAATGGGATTTAAAGGCTCAGGGTATTCCCATTAGTGAAGAAGCTGCGCTTGCTTACCGCAATACAGTTCCCTGGGAAATTGTTGAAATATTTGAAAAGCATGGGTTTGTGTGGGGCGGCAAATGGTACCATTACGATACCATGCATTTTGAATATCGCCCCGAGTTATTCGATTAATTCATAAGTTTTAATAATAAAAACGCGTTGGATTTTTTAGATGGCACGCCCTGTTTGTCTTTAAACGTTATTGTTTGATCTGCGTAATAACGCTCAAGTAAATCACTATAGTTTTTTACTTCTACAAAAACGTTATCAAGAGTAATGCGGTGCACGCATCCGTAACCAGCGCCATAACCACGAGCCTCGATCATCTCATTACGTTCAATATTGCTTACCGCCATGACATGTCCCTGTACCCAAATAATATCACCTGCTTCTAATTGATCATCACGCGTGAGTTTCCGTTGCGCATGTTTTATAGCGCTTGTTGTTTTCCAAGGGAAATTAATGCCAGCAATCTGTGCCATGCGCATGATAAGTTCAGAACAGTCGTAACCGGTATACGGATTACGCATTTCGTCTCTGTGCCACACGCCATCATCTTTATAGAAATTATCTTGTCTGTACGGCTTTAAAAAACTACTGCCTCCCCACACATACGGGATAACATTATTTTCGCCACTTTTTTCTACACGATTAATCAGGCCATTAATAAGTGCTACAAATCTTTGTCGAGTTGATTGAGCATCCTGTTTAATTTCTTGCAGTGCATCTTCACGTGGTACAAAATCAACGGCAACTTCATTTTTTGCATAATCTGGCCAGACAACGGCATACATATCAGCAGTGTCATATTGTGGCAAATGTCGCAAACGGGTGCCCAGTGAAAAGTTTTTCCATGGATAGGTGAGTACAATAGTCGGTTCTTGTGCATATTCTGGGTGTGGTATGGCCAGCGCGAGATCAGCTTTTTCAAATTCTGCTAATGGCTTAACCCCATCTGCATAGGTCCAAAAGGTGCTTGGTGTGCCGTCTGTTTTATACGTGACATGGCCATAGGCTATTTGCACGTAACCGTCCTGTTCTTGGATGCAGTCGAGCACCTCATTGAACAGGCCCTGATGTGCGCGCGGACAGCCTTGTGTATCGGGTGATACACCAGCCTTGTGCGGTGGCGGAAAGCCATTGTTCATCTCGAGTATTATGCTGGTTATAACTGCAGGATAGCCTAGAATATTAAGCTGCAATAATAAAAAAATTACTATGCCTAAACCAGCGTACTTCATGAGATCCTTTCGTTATTTTACATATGTGCAATAGACTGTTGATGCACCCAGTTACCAAACATTTTTGAAAAGATTCCTGATAGCGACATATCATCATTTGATTCGCCGGTATCATCAGGATAAAGAATTTTCATTATGATATTCTTTTGTTCGGCTTTAACCCACTGTATCTCTTGGCTGCTTGGTATATGAGCACGTCACGAATCTCCTGTTCAACAAGCGAAAGCGAACCGATCTTGTCTATAAGTTTCAAGTCAAGGGCCTGTTCACCGGTAAATATTTTTCCATTAGCCCACATTTCGGCATCTTTTAATGCCAAAGCAGGGCGTGATTTTGAAACATCTGTAATAAACTGTTGGTACGTATTGTTACACAGTTCCTGTAAAAGATCCTGTTCGTCCTTGGTAGCATCCAAAAGCGGGTTGAGGATAGCTTTGTATTTTCCTGTTTTTGTAACAGAATATTCAATTTTATACTGGTTAATAAACTCTTTTAACCGTGGCAGGGCGATATAGACGCCAATGCTGCCGATAAATGATGACCCGGTAGCGACAATGCAGTCACTTGGACTTGCGATATAATACGCGCCGGATGCGCACATATTTTCAACAAAGACAACTACTGGTTTGTGAGGATATTGCTCTTTAAGATAGGTTAATTCGTTATAAATGGCTTGTGAGGTGCCTGCTGCGCCACCTGGGCAGTCCATACGCACAAGAATAGCTTTGATGGAGGGGTCTTTAAAGAATTTTTTAAGATTTCGTACGTATTCGCCAGAGTTAACCAGTGGCTGTGTCATCGACATAATGCCGACTTTAGTGCTGGGGGTAATAAGAGTGGTATATTGCTTACTAAAACAAGTATGATTTGGGGAGCAATAAGCAGGAACATAAGGAGGTAGAAACTGTTCTTTAAAAAATCTGTTAAGCGCGACATAATGGCCCTTTTTTACGTATAATTTTCAGATAATGCACGATAGTGTATAATTTCACTACTTAAGTATATATTTTTTTGACATTTTTATCAGAATACTTAGACTATAGCATAAGTTGAAATTTACTTACAGTACGTAGGGCGGTTAGCTCAGCTGGCAGAGCATCAGTCTTACAAACTGGGGGTCGCAGGTTCGAATCCTGCACCGCCCACCAGTCTTCGCTACTTACGTAGCTTCGTCTGGCTTGGCGCCATTATGCGCCATTTACGTTACATTAATTGAAATGATATAGGTATTCCTCGGTAGCTCAGTCGGTAGAGCAAACGACTGTTAATCGTTAGGTCGTTGGTTCGAGTCCAACCCGGGGAGCCATACTTCGCCAAGGCTTCCTACTTCCTTAAAACTTCGTAGGATAAGTCGCATGGCAGGCCATCTTTCCCTGCGAGCACCCTGAATTTTGGTGCGAAACGCACTATTTTGCTGAAACAAAGAGTATCAAAGGGTCTAGAAGGGCAACGTGCATTTTGTAATTTACCTAAAAATGCTGTAGTATAAACAATATACGTATTTGTGCGTTGTACGCACTTCCCCAATTTACGGGGGTGTAGCTCAGTTGGTTAGAGCGTCCGCCTGTCACGCGGAAGGTCGTGGGTTCGAGTCCCATCACTCCCGCCACGCTTCGTTCTTCTCGCTCATCCTGAGCCTGTCGAAGGACGCCTGGCGCGGCCAGTCTTCGTGAGGCTGGGATACAAAATGATATGATAGCTTAAAAGAAGCGTGTCTCGGCATAGTCCGGCGCTGCCCTTTGGGCTCAGCCGAGACGACGACGGACAGTCTCCATAAATTTCTATGCACTATATCTATATAATAAAATCCCTAAGTCCCATCAATAAATTTTATGTTGGTTATACCTTAGATCTTCAAGCACGAATAAAAACTCATAACTCGAGTGGTTCTATTTACACAAAAGATTATTGTCCATGGGTTCTTATCTTTTCTTGTGAGTTTCAAGATAAATTAAAAGCTTTAGAATTTGAAAAATATTTAAAATCTCATTCTGGAAGAGCTTTTATGCAAAAGCGATTGGTGTGAGCTATTAAGTGCCCCACCCCTATTTTAGACTATTGCACGTTGTAAATTAATTTTCCTATCCTAGAATAAAGGGACAAAATAAAATCAGGGGGGGAATTAATGGTTATGATTGGTCGTTTTTTACTTGTTGTCTTTATTTCCGCATCTTCTTTAGAAGCCATGAGTGGGCAATATCGTCAAGCTGTTCAAAGATGGTATCAAAGTATGGCGCAGAACCTACGTCGTGTAAGTGCCGTTGTTTGGCAAAGGGCATATCCGGCTAAAGCATCACCGTTACCTGTCAGTCAATCAGAGAGAATCGCAGCGACCGCTATGCAGCGCGCTAAAGTAAGTGCAAAAAGTCAAAATTTACCACAAGAATTACGTTCTAGATCTTTGGTAGGAACTCCTGTTGCTGGTTCAGCAGTGGATATCGCAAGTTTTCTGCTAGATTATAATCGCAAAAGCCAAGAAGAGCTTAAAAAAGAGATTAAGCAAAAAGAGATCGAAAATCTTGGGCCTTCAGAAACGCGTCACAATTTGACGACTCGATTGAAAAAAACCATTTCCGGTATCCATACCCAAAAAGAACCTGGCTTTAAAAATGCAATAGACGAGTTGCCCATAGCAGTGCAAAAACAGCTTTTAAAAGCGTTTACCAAAGAAGAGCAACTTTTACAAGATGGATATATATGTTTTTATCACGCTCAAGGATCGAGCACTGGCAGCTGTAACGATATTGTCAATACGGTATTCTTCAAGCTGCTAGATGAGCTACAACCAGATGACTTTAGGTTTATTCAATTTCGATACTACGGTTTTCGTGCGCCAATTGAAAAAATTGCAAAATACCATACCGAGCTTTTGAGCCAAGGGGAGCATGGTTCACAATTAGCGGTTAACTTATTTATTTTTGCTAATACTGGATTTGGAGGATGGTCGGGTAGTTCAACTCTCGATAGAGTTCTTCATAACACTCCATCAGTATTCATCAAACCCCAGTGGTTTATTGTTGATTTTTTACGGAGTCTTGGGGTATACGGTGAATCGGGAAAAGAGCTTGATTTAGTAGATAAGAATAGAAGTTTAGTAGATCTGACAGAACAAGTGTTAGCTTTGGATAATCAGGTTTATAAAAATGGCCGCTTGCTATTAGTAGCCGTTCCTGAAAAAGAAGTCGATAAAAATGTATTTACGGTTATATATCTAAAAAACCGAGATTATCGCATCCCGCTTAATTTTAGCGGGAAAGAGCTGCACCAATTTAGTGATGTTCTTGGGGAGATAAAAAAGATGCCCAGAACGTACCTTTTGAGAAATTACATGAATTTGAAGGCGCCATACCCTTTACAGCAAAAGGTTTATTGAATCCGTACAGCGGTATAAAGATATACACCATAGATCCGCAACCAACAAGCGAACAAGCGCTCAAGAAGCTAGAAAAGGCTAAAGCTGAACTTGTTGATGCGATCATGCAGCAGTTACAACAAACAGGGCATTTAGAACAAGCAAAGAAAATAGCAAAAGATCATATGGCTAAACTGCGTGCATTGGCCGAACATAAGCAAAGTTTTTAAGTTATTCATTCTTGAGGCAATTTTTTTAAGCGGCATTGAACAGTAGACTTTAATTAATACGATTTTCTTTTTAAGATTACTCCAGGCAAGAGTTCAAAGTGTACACAATGCCTTGCAGGCCAGTCTCTTAAATGAATTGGCAAATAATAGAAAAAATGATCCTCTGGAGAAATCCTGGGGATTTTTTTTGTAAAAAATTGAATTCATTAAGGAAAAAACAATGGACAAAGAGCGTCAGGAAAATTATGAGCAAGCTCGTAATAAAATGGGAAAGTATATAGGGCAGTCCTTAAGTCATGCGATAGTACAAGAAATTCATGCTGCTGTTATGGGATCAATGAAGGCGATTGGTTACAGGGATGGATTTGGCTCTCCCCCTATCTTAAACGCTAGGACAGGAGAAAAAAGATATTCGCCTCCATGCAGTGGGGTTTATTCAATTGACAGGCTCATGCAAGAATTGTTTTATTGGCATAACGAGAGTTCTTCAGTTATTAAAAAAGCAGCACAGTTACATTGGGGTATTGTTAAAATACATCCTTTTGATGATGGGAATGGGCGGACTGCTCGGTTGCTCGTTTTGTTTGTTTTGCGCAGTAGTGGTTATGATGATCTTACATGTAGCCGACTGGAAGAATATTTTGAAATGAATAGGTGCGAATACGATAACAGTTTGAATGATGGGATTAAAAGTTATAAAGGTTTTAAAGAGGTCGGCCGGCAGTTTATTGACTTTGTTCAGGCTGGGTTGAATTGATGCACCTAAAAAGTTTGAAACATTTTTTGCTACAGACTTATCTTGATAATTGATCTTTATAGGTTAATAGAACTCATTCAGCCTTAATCTGCAGTTTTGAAGCGGGAAGCCCATGACTGGAACCCGTTTAAAATATTTTAAATAAATTAATTAGAATCAACAGAGCATAGTTCTTTTCTGAAACTTTAAGTATCAAAATTATTTTACTTGAGATATTTCATCCGAAATATATTCATTTTTATAAAATTTTTGTTTCAGAATGTTTAATTTTTTTAAAATTTACATAGATTTTCAAGTAAAGAAATAAAAAATACAGGTTTAGTGCAACAAAAATGCAACACATGTGCAACACAAAAGCAACAGGTTCACATAAATTTTTTTATAACATATGCTTGTATTTCAAAGGTGAGTAGTTTGTATTTTTAACCAACTACTTAAGGAGTACTTGTATGTATCAAGTAACAAATAAATCGTTAGCGCTATTTTCTATAGCATTTTTGTTCTCATATAATATTTTCGCTTTAAACGAAAATCAATTAAGGATAGAGGGCTCTTCCTTAATGGTGCCAGAGCGTTTAGGTCAGATTTCTGTAGTGCATGATGATGAAGGATTTCATGTTTTACAAGGTGATCAGACCCATACTGTGAAAAAACATTGGGTAGACAAAAAATTACGTAATATTAAAAGGGACCACCTAAGAGCTTTCTTAGCTAAAGAAATGGGTAATGGGTACCTAAAAATTGGCCAATCAACCAACGGGGAATATTCACTTGTTGGTAGTGTTCGTGGCGATGGCGGTGGCCCACTTTTTGGAGCACTTTGTTATACACTTACAAAAGTAGCTTGCTATGGTACAGCTGCGGCAGCTACAGGAGCAATAGTTGTAAGTACTGGAGGTTTAGCAGGTGCTGTTACAAGCGTAGCTGCAGCAAGTACTACATTGGGCGCTGGTTCAGCTGTAAGCCTCACTGCTTCGGCAATCGCTGGTTTTGGTGGCACAGCAGCAGCCGCTGAGGCCACAACAGCTGTTGTAGTAGTGAGTGGTGGTTTAGCAGGAGCTGTTGCAACTGTTGAAGCAGCCGCTGTAACAGCATATCTCGCTGGAACGGCTTTTCCATTTTTACCCTAAATGATAAAAGGCGTAAATGAGTTATTTTTATCATTTTAAAAAACAGGTGAATACTTTCGCATTGATGGTATTAACTTATAACACGCTTTACTATATCGCGGTGTATTTAGATTGGAGATCTCCTGAATCATTGCCAATAGTCAGTATTTTTATCTATGGCATATTATTTATATTTGCAGGGGCATATTTTAACTATTTAACAAAAAAATAATCGATCAAAGAAATAAACATGCAACGTATTAAAATTATTCTCTATCATTCGATCCTAATTTCTTTTGCATTGGGGTCACCCTTCAGCTATGCGGCTGAATCAACAGTTACAAAGACGGCAACCATAAGTCTTGAAACAATAGCAGGAAAAACAGTTGAAGGACTATCGCTAGCAGGTCCTTATGTTAGCGTAGCATCTCAAGCGCTCTCCATTGCTATGGAAATAAAAACTCATACTTTCCCGAGTGAAGAAGAGAAGTCCCATGCAAATGCAGTTGCAGAGCGATACTCATCTATTGTCACAGAAAAAGAATTCGAAAATTGTCTAAGGCATAATAGAAGTACTTCAGAAAGAGGGTCTTCCGGGCGTCCAGCTGCTTGTGAAGATATAGCTCGTATGCTTATTATGCTAGGTGGAAAAGATGAAGTAAATAGAATGACAACCATTTATAATCAATTTAGAAAATAATTAACAGTAATATTTTAAACACAAAGGATAATTATGTTTAACAAAAATGTTCCGTTATGTGCTTTTTTAACGGTATGCATTGTTACATTTAATGTAGAAGCAGTCGATGCGTTAAATCAAGTTTCAAATAATGAAGAGAGTCATCTGGAAGCGTTTAAAATGCTTGCTGATGCAGTCTTAAATGCTGCCAAAATCGAGGCTGATAGGATTATTGAAAAGGCAAAAATTGAAGCTGCAGCAGAAATTAAAATTTCTGAAGCGAATATAGAAGCTTCCCAAAAATATGGCCTTGAAGCAGCAAAGCAATGGGCTCCAATCGCGGGCGTGGCAATTGGACTTTTTGCAGCTATTAAATTCTATTCGATCTTAAAATAACATTAATCGTAAATTAACGAAAAAAATACTTTATTATATAAGGAAACCGTGAAAAACTTTAAAAAAATTCCCCTATACTCTATCCTTTCTCTTTCAATTCTAAAAACTTCATGCGGAAATGATCACATGTTTGAAAGAGCGGCAAAAATCCTTGCAAGTGCCGGAGTAGAAGTTACGGAAAAATCTTCTGTGACACTATTAGCAGCAACTAAAATGACAACTGTAGCTGGAGTAGAAATGGCTCAAAAATTTGGGTCTGAGTCAACTAAAATAGCTGCAGAAGCGGGTTTAGGAGTTACTAAATTGACTACACAAGCCGCTTTAGACGCAACCAAGTTAACAACTGAAGCGGGAGTTAAAGCTAGTGAAAATGCAATAATAGCTTCTGAAAGATTTGGAGTTGATGCAGCAAAAGTATTTGCGCCTATTGTAGGGGCAGCTGTTCTTGTATATGGTGCTTCTACCGTTGTGGATATGGGAACAAGGCTATATGTTTATAATAATCCCGATGAAGATAAGAAGGCTCGTGATAACCAGGCTCGTGAAGTAAATGAGTACATTGATGCTAAAAGAGCTTTCAGAACTTGCTTGAAAAATAATCTTAACACTCAAAGAAATACTTCGGGTATTCCAACCGCTTGCGAAAATCTGGCTAATATGTTTGCAATTGCTGCGGGAAGCAGGTCTGGATTGGATGAAATGACAGAAACATTCAAATCACTGTATCGAGAATAATATGCTAAAAAAAGTACTTCTTGTTTTTTTTAGCACAAGCTTATGTGCTGCAGAAAAAACGAGTCCCTTATCATCGGCTCTAGGAGCAGGTTTTTGTGTCTATAATTTTGCCAATTTGGTTGATATGGGCGTAAGGATACGTGAAAATAACTTTCCAGATGATGAAAAAAAAGCTGCTATTAATAAAGCTCGCGAAATAAATGAATTCTTCATGTCAAAGAAAGAATTTAGAAGGTGTCTTATGGAAAATTCAAAAACAGCTAGAAATGCCGCAGGCCGTCCAACAGCTTGTGAAGATCTGGCTAAGATGTTTGCATTGATTGCGGGCAAGCCAGAATTAAATGAAATGACAGAAAACTTCAAAATAGCATACCAGGAGTAATATGTTTAAAAAATCCCTCCTTATTTTGCTCGGCACAAACTTATGTGCTGCAGAGGAAATTGAAAACCCTAGACCAACAAAGACAAGCAACACATCTTTTGAAGCAATTGGGATTGGTGTAGCAGCTTATGTCGTGTATACGATAATTCCAAAAATCGAAGGATGTGATAATGCGCTTGGTAAAGGTTTAGCTACCGTTGCTGGAACAGCAGTCGGCCTTTATGGTGTTTCTAAGTTATATACCATAGCAAGTGGTATAAACGAACAAAATGTTTCAAGCGATGATAAGAAAGCCCGTATCAATTTAGCGCGTCAAAAAAATGACCTATTTGCCGCAAGGAAAGAATTTAAAAGCTGTCTTATGAAAAATATAAAAACAGAAAGAAATGATTCAGGCCGCCCTGTAGCATGCGAAGATTTAGCTTCTATATTTGCCATGATAGCAGGTAAATCTGAATTAGACCAAATGACAACAACGTTCAATGATATTTATCGGAATTAATATGATAAAAAAAGTCCTTCTATTAATGCTTACATCGAGTTTAATTGCAGCAGAAAATAAAAAATGTACTTGTAATACTTACGAATTATCAACTACGGAAAAAGTTGTTTTTTATGGAGCGATAGGTACTGGGGTAGTAGCAGGCACAGTAATTGCTGCACCATATGTTTTGCCAGCTGCCACGATCGCTGCTATAAAGGCCAGTGCTGCTGCTGCGGCTACTTCTGCTGCTAGTGCGGCTACTTCTGCTGCTAGTGCGGCTGCTACTCAAATTGTTCCAACAACAGTTGTTGGAAAAGTTGGCTTAGGTCTCACTGCGGCTCAATTGGCAAGACCTTATGTTTTAAAAACCACAGAAGAAAAGCTTGAGGCGCTCCTGAAAGAAAAAGCCTTAAAACCAACTACGGCAAAAACAGAGTTTGTTAATTGTCTTAAAGCAAATAAAAATTCACAAAGAAATGCTTTAGGTAGACCAGTAGTTTGTGAAGAGGCCGCATTACTTTATGCGTTTAATTCTAGTGTTTCTGAATTGAACAAGAGAACACAAGCATTCAAAAACGGTAAATGCTTCTGCAGTTAATAAATAATTATAGGAATAAATATGTTAAAAAAAATACTTCTAATATTACTTAGTACAAGCTTATGTGCAACTGAACAAGCGCCACAAAGAAATGATATAACATACAGTGATCTAACATATACTGAAAAAAAAGAACTCGCTTTATTATATCACGAAGCCTTAGATACATTTAAGGCACTAATTGGATTTAGACGTTGTCTTTCCAAAAACTCTAAAGTAAATGAATCAGAAATTAATTCTTCAGGGTTTCCGAAAGCATGTAAAGTCGAAGCTTTTCTTTTGGCATCATTTGCAGGCAAAAAGGAAGTAGAAAGAGAGACGGCTATTTTCAAAAAAATTTATCGTAAATAGGAAATTATCTTATATGTTTTAAGCGATCTATGTACTTACGTTTTCATGATTTTAAAAGGCTTACTATTTTAAATGATAGTAGGCCCTTTTTTGACCAAAATCACACACATAATCGGTACAATATTTCCCTACTGCATATAAGTAGTACTAATATCGACTAATGTTTTTATGCTTTATGAAGCCTATTTATTTAAGCTTTTTTTTGCTAAGATTAGACCAGCAGAAAGTTCGAAGTGTGCACAATGTTTGCCGCCATCTTAGGCTAATCCACGACTTCCGGCTTGGCAAGCTACAGATGGCAGGCAAGTCTTCACTCCTTCGAAGCTTCGTCTTGTTGGCCAGCCTCTTAAATGAGTTGGCAAATAATAGAAAAAATGATCCTCTGGAGAAATCCGGGGGATTTTTTTATATATTACTTAAAAACGAATGTCTATATTCGCCCAAACTGAAGCAACGCTTGCTGTATTGCTATTTGAAGCACCTTCGTAAGATGCGTTGATGCCAAGATCTAATATATGATGATGATAGCCGATTGAACCAAATACCGCGTTTGAACATGAAGCTGCCTGTGCCCCGCTCCAGCTATTAATATTTGCTGCAGTTACCAACGTATATGATGCATCGCGTGGTATTTGATATTCATTTGGATACACGCCTTCAGAAATAGTTGCAGCGCTTGAAGTTGTGATAGTCACCGGGCTTGAATTGGTAAGTTGCGCAATACCAACAAGATCAGCAATGCCGACTTCTGGAAGGTTGATACATGGGCATACCTTTTCTGATTGACGGTACCATAGATTGTAACCGAGCTCAAAACTGAATTGTCTTTTTTCAACGTGCGCTGCCAAAAGAAGATCAAATGAATTGCGCGGTGTAACCTTTGCTTTAAAAGTAAGGTCGTTGATAGCAAAAAATGGGTCGGCATTTGCTGTTGGCGTGGTGAATAGCAGGTAACGCGACCATTGGCCATTTGGTGTCATATCAAATGATCTTGTTTCAGTTGCTTTAAAACCATAGCGCCATTTAAATTCTCCATATAAAGAAAAGCGGTCGCACATGCGAAATTCGAATGATTTTTCAGCATTAAGACCAAGTCCAAATTGTGCATGGTTTGATCCGACCATTGGCTCAAAGAGATACACGGCTTTTGAGCCATGTCCTGTCGGTACACCCACTAATGCATAGATATCCCAAAATAATGATTCATCACACATCTCTAAAATTTTTGAGCAATTTTATCTGCAAATCGTCAACGCCACCTTTCGATTGTGCGCCACAAATTTTGCCATAGTCCATGCCCGTGCTCGTGAATGCTTGTGTGAGCGTAGAAAATCCCGGCACTTGTCCAAGATCCCCTGAAGGAATGTTTGTCTCACATATATGCATATTGTTTTTTCGTTTAACAAAAGCGGTGTTTATGGTTAACGCAAAATCTGCAGGCAACATCCATGCAAAATAGAGTATAGCGCCATAGGTTTGCTGCACAGGGTTGAATGATAAGGTTGAAGAATAGTATGTGCTCAGGAGCAGAAATAACTTGGAACCATAGTGAATCAATATTTCCTGACCATTTTCTTGGACGTTCATGGAACATGCGTGATTGATGTTAAAATATCTTTTTATAGAGTTACCAACAGTTTGTGTGTAAATCGGTTTAACGGAGAATAAAAATCGATCATTATCCATGTGCGCATATTCATCAAAAACAAGCGCATCTTCATATATCGGATTGTAGGCCATTTGACGTGGTACAAAAATAGTATGGGCATAACAATCTGCGCGTAGCGCTTGTGACGCTACAATGCTAGCTATGAGCAAGTACTGTCTTGAATTAAATATTTCATCTAACTACCTTTATAAGAGAGGCCCATATTTTTGTTCAAGTAATGTTACAAATAGGTTATTGTATTGATGGCGGAGTCAAATAAATTGATGCATACGCATTTGAATCATTAGAGTCTAGCCATGTGGCGACAAAACCTTGGGAATTGGCGCTCAATCCAACCGGCCCTACCTATAGTTGTGGATAAGGTATCCAAAATAGAACACACCGGTGTCCAATTGAATCCGTTGTTATCTGATAGCGTCCACATAGGTGACCCAGGACTGCCTTGACTGGCTGCCAACAATCCACGTAGACATAAAGCCAGCATGATTGGCGGCAACCCATGGACCAGCATCAGTATCACTTGGGTTTGGTGCAACTATTGAAAATGTTGCCCAATTAGAAGGGGTAGTAGCTACAGAAAAATATGTTTGCCCTGCTATGCCTACATTAGCGCGTGTGACCGCCATAAAATATCCATTCATCTGCGGCTACAATAGGAACACTTTCAAAAAAACCTACATTAACAATAGGATAATTGGTAACAGAAGTTGGTTCAAAAGGATTAATTGATTCAAAATATGCTGAATATGTTACATCTGATGTTGTTAATCCACGTAAGCATGCAGCTATTGCCATCGACAGCTGCACTCAGAATTGCCTGGTTATAATTTGGATTATATACTGAACCATCAGTAGTAACTTGAACAGGAGAACTCCACGCAGCTGTTCCGGTAGAAAAACTTACCTAAGCATTATTGTCAGCATCCTATCATTGCGGCAACAAAACCTGATGTCCCCCGCTGACGTATACATCAGAGTTTGAAGTCAAGCTACTAGTAGTAGGATTTATTTGAATTGCGGTCACTCCAACTAGTGCCGTTATCAGTAGAAAAGCTTGACCAAGCATTATTTGAATTATCCACCCATGTCACGATAAAGCCTGTGGTGTTACCGGCTATAAATACATTCGAACCGGAGGAAACATCTCCTTGCGCAGGGGTGATTAAACCGGTTTGCCAAGTAAATCCATCGGTTGAGAAACTATAATAAGCATTATTGGAAGAATCTGCCCACACTGCCATGAAGCCGGCAGATGTTGCAGCAGAAAATATATTGCTTGTTATGACACCAGAATTACTTAAATTTATTGGTGTGGTCCATGGTGTTGTTGCAGGACATGACATGGTATTTAATCTTGATGAAATGAAAAATAGCGTTACAAGCAAAATAAGGCTTTTACTGAACAGGCGTCCACCGTGTATCATCATAGACATCCTTTTTCATGTAGTGGGTTATGTAAATAAAAAAACATTATATTAGCTGATATACCAAAGATGCATATGCATGATCAAGAGAATCAGGAGCGGTCGATGAAAAAGATTGTTATCTACCCTGGTTATCTTGTTGCTTTATACGTTAGAATAAAAACTAACAGGTAAAAAATCAGGGGGAGTCATGAAAATAACTTTTTTAGGCGCAGTAGGCGAGGTAACCGGTTCACGCTATCTTATCGAACATAATGATGCAAAGATCTTAGTTGACTGTGGTCTTTTCCAGGGCGATAGAATGTTGACCCAGCGTAATTGGGACCCGTTTCCTGTAGATGCAGCAACTATTCAAGCAATTTTTTTAACGCATGCCCATGTAGACCATACCGGTTATATTCCACTCTTAGTAAAAAATGGCTTTAAAGGAAAAATATACTGTTCAAAAGCTACCTATGAGTTATCTGCTATTTTGTTACGAGATTGTGGCTCAATACAAGAAGACGAAGCAAAGCATCGTAATAAACGCGCAAACGCTGAGCATCCCGATGTCGTGCAGGAACCGATGTTGCCGCTTTATACAAAAGCTGATGCTGAAAATTCGTTACCATTTTTTAACCCGGTTGATTATGGCACCGTTGTAACAAACAGATCTTTACAAATCACCTTTATACGATCTGGCCATATTCTTGGCTCGTCATTTATTACTGTTTTTGATGGCAAGCAAACATTAACCTTTTCTGGCGATCTTGGTCGGCCAGAACAATTGATTGAAAAATCGCCCACGCATCTTACACAAACCGATTATTTAGTTCTTGAATCAACGTATGGTGACAGGGTGCATGATGTTGGCGACCCTATACAAGCATTAGGTGAAGTGGTAAACCAAGCCATTAAACGGGGCGGCGTCTTGGTGATACCCTGCTTTGTCGTAGAGCGCACACAAACAATTTTGTATTGCCTGTATCAATTAAAACAAAAAAAGATTATTCCCGATATTCCTATTTTTTTAGACAGTCCCATGGCTATAAAAGTTACCGATCTATTTTGTCAGTTTAATGACGAGCATAAGGTGCCACCTGCATTATGTAACGATGTATTTAGTGTTGCAACTTATACACCAACTGTTGAAGAATCAAAAAAACTTGATACGCTTACTCACCCAGCAATTATTATTGCCGGCAGCGGCATGGCAGATGGCGGCAGGGTGATGTACCATTTACAAAAATATATTTCTGATGCTAAAAATACGATCGCATTTGTCGGCTTTCAGGCGCGCGGAACCAAAGGGCGTCTTTTAGTTGATGGTGCACAAGAGATACGAATATACGGCAGCTATCATAGGGTGAATGCGCACATAAAAACTATTGGTATGCTTTCTGCGCATGCTGACTGTAACGAGATTCTTGAATGGTTGTCATACTTTGAAAAAGCGCCTAAAAAAGTATTTCTGACACATGGTGAACCTGAAGCCGCACTGGCATTAAAAGCCAAGATAGAAGAACGGTTTACATGGTCTGTGGTGATTCCAAAGTACTTAGAGACATATGATTTAGATTGAAAAAAATACTTTGTAATCAAGGGGCTCTTTAGTCCCAGAGTGTCATCCCGGAACAAATCCGGGATGCTTTTACTAAAATATAATCGATTTAGATTGTTGGTACACGCAGTTCGAAAAAAATTGGTCCATCAAATGAAAAGAAACTATTATTTTTTAAACTCATATTAATATCTAGATACTCTGGTGTGATAAAAGATTCTCTTTTGCCGTCGGCATTTTTTGGATAATCAATTTTTACAAAGAGCATGGTTTCAACTTTTTGGTTCGGCTGAATAACTATAGGGGTGTCACCAATACTAAATTTTTTGATGATTGGCTCAAGAGCCTGGAGTTAGTTAGCTGGTGTGCAAGAACAAGGCCAATAGGGAATATGGCAATCGTGAGAAATAAGGCTCCTAAACTCGTAGATCTTATTTCTGAATCAAGCTTTTTAGGAGTTAATACTGTTGCCCCGTTTATGTTAATATTCTCATGATAGAGCTTAAAAGCCCTGTTGCTATTGTTGTGTATAGAAATAATGACAGGAAATATTCTGTCATCATGAAGATTTTTATAGAATGTGTCTAAGCACTCGCCTGGTGTCAGAGCCGTTGCAGTTAAAGTTACCCCGTTATTGATTACTGTGGTTAACTCAGTGCCACGACCAAAGGCCTGCGTTGCCAACAAAAGCAAAAAAAATGCTGTTTTTTGTAAAGAAAAAGTCATGAATAAACCCCTAGATAATATATTTTTTTGAAATAACACTATCTAAAAAAATACAGCTTTTTATTCTATTTATCAAATAAATGGTGCAGGAATTGTTCGGGGTTGTCTAAGAATGTTTTTGTAATCTTATAATGCTCGGTTTCAGAATATGTAATAGTTTTTAATCTATCGCCATCGCATGAATATATGGTTGCCCCCGGGTATGCCAATAAAATCGGCGAATGAGTTGCGATAATAAATTGTGATTGTGAGTTTTTGCACAGTTCATGGATAATAACCAATAACGAAAGCTGCCCTTGCGGAGAAAGAGCCGCTTCAGGTTCATCAAAAATAAAAAAGCCACTTGTCCCTAATCTATTTTTAAAAAATGATAAAAAACTTTCGCCATGCGATTGCTGGTGAAGGGATTTGCCGCCATAGGGGTCGTATGCCCGCGCGTCATCTTTTGCCATTTCATCGATAAAATTGGCTATATTAAAAAAACTTTCTGCTCTAAAAAAATACCCATTTTTTGGCTTGCGGCTCCAAGAAAGAGTCAGCCGGTCAGCAAGCACATCTGTTCCGGTATACGTGCTTTCTTGAGATGTTTTAAAATTAATATTTTTGCTGCCACCCTCTGGCCCAAAGCCTGCATGGTGAGCAATGGCCTCAAGAATAGTCGATTTACCCGTGCCGTTCTCACCCACAAAAAATGTTACTTGTGTCGGGAATGGTATATCTTTTAAATTTTTAATAATCGGCAACGAAAATGGATAAGCATTAAAATTAACCTTGTCATTAAAAGATATTTTAACCCTATCTAAAAATGGTTCAAAATCATGTAAGATAATTTTTTTTGATAGATGCTTCATGCTTGACTAATGCGATCTCTATAGATTGTTAGGGTGTCTTATTACTTTGATTGTGCATTCCAAAGACTTGCATATGCGCCATGGTGTTTAAGCAGTTCGTCATGGCTGCCCGCTTCAACAATAGAGCCTTTATCAAGCACATAGATGGTGTCTGCATTGCGAACCGTAGAAAGCCTGTGCGCAATAATAATGATAGTGTGTTCTTTACCAAGCTGTGCTATCGATTGCTGAATAATCGCCTCAGTTTCATTATCAATTGCCGATGTTGCTTCATCAAAAATCATGATAGGAGATTTTTTAAGTATGGCGCGCGCAATCGAAATACGTTGACGTTGGCCACCAGAAAAGTTTTTACCATTCTCTTGTATCTTTGTTTCATAACCAGATGGCAGCGCCATAATAAAATCATGCGCATGGGCCATTTGAGCAGCCTGTATAATCTCGTCACGTGATGCATTAAAAGTGCCGTAAGCGATATTGTCAGCAATAGTGCCATCAACCAGATAAACATCTTGGCTTACCAGCGCGAGCGTTTCGCGCAAGCTTTTAAGCGTAACACTATCAATGGTGCGATTATCAATTAAAATTGAACCAGACTGTTGATCATAAAAACGTAAAAGTAGTTTAATAACGGTGCTTTTACCTGAACCGGTTGGCCCAACAAAGGCGACGGTTTTTCGTGCAGGAATTTCAAAACTTATATTATTAAGAACAGGAATTCCATTTGAGTATGCAAATAAAATCTTATTAAAGCTGACGGTGCCCTGAATTTCTTTGGTATCAAAATGCGCCGTGCCGCCGTGAATAGTTGGATTGCTGTCAAGAATACCAAGAATTCGTTTTGCACAAGCAACTGCGCGTTCATACATGTCTGTTATAGAGGTAAGTGAAGTAAATGGCCACAAAAAACGTTGGGTTAAAAAGACCAGCGCTGCATACCAGTTGATAGGAATATACCCTTGCAAGCAGTATATGCCACCAACAACTAACGACATAATAAAGCCGACCATAACTGCCATACGGACAATCGGAATATACAGTGCGTTAACCACATGGGCACGATGGTTTGCCTTTTGGTAGATGGCGCTTTCTTTTTCTAACTTATCAAGCTCGTATGCTTCAGTTGTATAACTTTTAATCGTTGTGATGCCATGTAGTCTGTGGGCAATATGGCTTGCCAAATTACTTGATGTTTGGCGCAATGTTTCATAAAGTGCAGCAAGTTTGTGCTGAAAATAATAGGCGATGCCCACTACAAAGGGGATGGGCAATAACGTCACCAGGGCGATCATGGGCGATAGATAGAAAAATATAAGCCCCATAACTACAATGTTAACCGTGAGCTGAATAATCTCATTCGGTCCTTGGCTTAAAAACTGCTCGAGTTGGTTAATATCATCTTGTAAAATTGTTAATAAGCCGCCACTGGTTTTGTCTTCAAAATAGCTAAGATCAAGACGTTGAATGTTAGCATAGCTTTTTAGGCGGATGGTTTGTTGAATCTCTTGGGCTATCTGTCTCCACGTAACTGAATAAAGATACTCAAATACCGATTCTAGGATCCATAAAAGGGCTGTTAAAAAACCTATCAAATAGAGCTGATAAAACGGATTGCTTATGCCAAGCTTTGAGATAAGTGAATGTTGTTGATTAACAATAACATCGATTGATATGCCGATAAGTATTTCTGGAACGATATCACAAATTTTATTAAGGGTAGAAAATAATGCTGCCAAGGCAATTTTTGCCTTGCTTGGTTGTGCGTAGTGCAATAATCGTAGTAACGGATTTGTCGAGTACATAATAAACCTTTAGATAAGTGTGCTTTTTTTAACATATTCTATAACGTCTTCAAGGGCCTCGTTGATATGATAGGTCATCAGTTCTTTGGCTCTTTTTTTATTTCTGTTCAATGCTGCTTGCGCCAGTTCTGTATGTTCTTCATGATTTACGTGCAACTGGTGCTTGGTCATGGTGTACGCCATGCGGCAATAGCGGTCAAATTTGAGGTAGAGGTTTCGGCGAATTTCAAGAAGTGTGGGCGAATTGCATCCGGAAATTAAGGCAACATGAAAATTATAATTCTTCTCCGCCCATTCTGGGTAGGTCAGCTTTTTACTGCTCTTTTCAAGTAACGACAACGTGTAAAGCTCGGAGACGATGCGTGCCTGCCATGACTCGTCACCGTTTTCAATAGCAAGCTCTAAGGCCATATTTTCAATACGGGTAAAGATAGCATAGGTGTCCCGTATATCAGCTTCAGAGATAGCTGAAACCCGAAAGCCTTTATTTTCATGGGCTTCAACAAGACCAAAAGCGGCAAGCTTGGAAAGCGCCTCACGCACAGGGCTTTGGGCGATATTAAAGCGCTCTTTGATATGCATAACCTTAAGCTTTTCCCCGGGCTTTAAAACGCCATCGATGATCTCCTGCTGCAGCAGATCATAACATTGCTGGGCCAGGGAGCTTTCTGTAGTAAAAATTATTTTCTTTTCCATGTAACGCCTATTTTTTAGGTTTTTATAATTATATCGACAATTTTTTATTTTGTCGACAAAAATATTTTATTTTTTTAGCTGCCTTTTTACTGCAAGGCGGGCAGGCAAGAGCTTTACAATATTCTAATATTCGTTATTCTTAAAAGAAACGTATTATAAGCCAAAATACTCGATGTACAGGTATAAAAGTTATGAAAAAAAATCTTCACCCAGAAGTAAGAAAAACGGTCTTTAAAGATTCTACAACAGGCAAAACCTTTGTGTTGGATTCAATGATCAAAACGGACAATACTATCATTCATGATGATGGCAACGTCTATCCGCTTGTTATGTGTTCTTTAACCAGCGATTCACACCCTTATTTTACTGGCTCACAAAAGCACGTTGACACTGCTGGCCGTATCGAAAAATTCAATAAAAAATTCAAAATTTAATGAATTCGATAAGTGCAAGCTTAGCGGCAGTTTCGTGGGATAAGCTCCAAGAGCGTTACAACGTTCTTTCTCAGGAGCTTTTAAACCCTTCTATTGATCAAAAAAAGCGCTCTGCTCTTCAAAAAGAGTTTTCGCACCTTTCTGAGCTTTTAGAGCTGTATAAAAGAATACAGGGCTTCCATGCCGAGCTTGATAGCGTTCGTAAGCAAAAGGCAGAAATTGCTGATGCTGAGTATCTGGCCTTGCTTGAAGAAGAGGATATCTCTTTGGTCGCACAGATAAACCAGACAGGCTTTGAGCTTGAAAAGCTTTTATTTCCTCCAGACGATCTTGACAATAGGTCGGTCTTTTTAGAAATTCGTGCAGGTACCGGCGGTCAGGAAGCAGCGTTATTTGCTGGCGACCTTGCCCGTATGTATATGCTCTATGCCCCTAAAAAGAACTGGCGCACGTCAATTGCAAGTGAAAGCACTACCGATTTAGGTGGCTTTCGTGATATCGTTCTACATATCGAAGGTAAAAACGTTTTTGGCCATCTTAAACAAGAGGCCGGAGTCCATCGGGTTCAGCGCGTACCAAGCACTGAAACACAAGGGCGTATTCACACTTCAACAGCAACTATTGCTGTTTTTCCTGAAGCTGACGAAGTAGAGTTTACCGTTAACCCAAGCGACCTGCGCATCGATGTTTATCGTGCAAGTGGTGCTGGCGGACAACACGTTAATACTACCGACTCTGCAGTTCGTATTACCCATATTCCGACGGGTGTGGTTGTGGCCTGCCAAGATGAACGGTCTCAGCACAAAAATAAGGCAAAGGCTCTTAAAGAGCTTCAGTCCCGTTTGTATAGCTCGCACAAAGAAAAGCAGGATGCCGAAATGGCGGCTCAGCGTAAAGAACAGGTTGGCTCAGCTACCCGTTCTGAAAAAGTACGTACCTATAACTATCCACAAAATCGTGTAACGGACCACCAGGTTGAAATTACCCTTAATAAGCTTGATATTATTATGGAGGGTAACCTTGATGATATTATTGAGCCACTTATGAAAAAAGATCTTGAAGAGCGTAGAAAAAAAGCGCTGAGTACAAATTTTTAACCCTCTTTGACCCTTCGACAGGCTCAGGGTGAGCGGTTTGGGTCGCTGAGTACAAATTTCTAAAATACTAAAAGGAGAGAGTTAGTATGAACAATGTTTTTTCGGTCTATCCGGCCCTGTCTTCACTGTTGGGTGTTTTTCTTACTCTGTTAATCGCATTTGTTTTTTCCCGAAAACGGAAAAATATTTCGTTAAGAACGGTAGCCGCCGCTCTTTTTTTTGAGCTTGCGCTGCTGTTTTGCCTCTTAAAAACCGCTGTGGGAGAAGTGGTACTGCAGCAACTAGTCTTTTTGGCGCAGGTAATCAATACTGCTGCTCAACAGGGCATAGCCTTTGTCTTTGGTGCACTTGGTGCTCCGGTTGCCCCCTGGGGATTTATTTTTGCGGTGCACGTTTTACCGGTTATTATCTTTTTTTCAGCTCTTATTTCCGCGCTATCTTACCTTGGGGTAATAGATTTTATTATTCGCCTATTTTCATTTTTGGTAAGGCCGGTGTTAGGCACTACAAGTCCCGAAACGGCATCAGCCGTCGCCAAAAGTTTTTTGGGGCCTACAGAAGCACAACTTTTTATTCGTGATTATTTACCAACTATGAATGAATCTGAGCTTTTTGCCGTCATGGTCAGTGGCCTGAGCATGATCAGTGCGTCTGTTTTTGTCGTGTATATGGAAATGGGTGCCCCAGGCAACCATTTAATTGCAGCTAATCTTTTGGGAATCCCAGGCTCTTTACTTTTTGCAAAAATAATTATGCCAGCGGCCAAACAGAATCATGAAAAAAAAGCTGAAGCTGTCGAGCCTGCAGCATTGCGTAAATCTCAAAATTTAATTGAAGCGATTATTCAGGGCAGTCTTGATGGCCTGCAACTGGTATTGGCTATTGGCGCATTACTTATATCCTTTTTAGCGCTTATTGCTTTATTAAATGGCCTTTTTGTCTATCTCGGGTCATATGTCGGCATTAATGGGATTACCTTTCAAGATTTTATAGGATATCTTTTTGCACCCTGCGGCTTTCTCATGGGGCTGTCTGATCATGAAGCGTTTCAGGTTGCTGAGCTTATTGGTATAAAATTTTTAGCCAACGAAATGGTCGCTTTTAGCGAGCTTGCCGGTATGCATTTGTCTGACCGCGGTCTGGTGCTTGCAACCTATGCCTTATGTGGCTTTGCAAATGTATCATGCGTGGGCATAGTTGTTGGCGGCCTGGGAACACTACTTCCTGCGCGTCGGTCTGAATTGAGCTCTCTGGCTTGGTACGCACTTTTTGCCGCCACCTTATCAAACCTCTTTTCTGCCTATCTGGTAGGTATATTCTTATAAAACGTTACCCACCCCTTTTTCTTATTGACTATCTGTCATAGTGTTAATTATGCTGAAAGAAAGTTAATACTATTCTTTGGTGGGGGTGGTTTGTGAAAAGTAGCATTATATTTTTGTTTGCAGGAGCGTTCTTTTGTGGGGGTTTTGTTTATGCTGTTACTCCCGAAATCGCTTCACTGTATAGTAAGGCAAATAAATACCTCAACTCGGCTCGTGTGAGTAATGCCCTGAGTACTTTTGAAAAAGTAGTAATGTATCAGGGGGGAAAGTTGGATGCTGATGATTATTTTATAAAAATCGATGCTGCGGAAAAAATTTTGGATATCTATACTGGTCTGAATGATCAAGAAAAAATTCAAACATCATGCTATTTAATTATCAGTGCTTATGCTGCCGCTTATGAAGCATTTAAAAAAAGTACTAACTTAACTGCTTTTCAAAAAGCACGCAGCCTGAGTAAGATTTTAATTGATATATATGGAAATGAGGGAAACTATGTATCACCATCAGGTAAAAGTTACCATCTTGATTTAAGAACAATTGGTAGGCAGGATTGTGCTTCAAGGTTGAATTACTATTTAGAAGATCAAAGTAAACTTGAAGAAATCTATTGGTCAAATGAGGCATTTACAATTTTAGATAAATTATCAACAATGGATGCTCGAGATCAAGAAAGAATACCCTTAGAAAAAAAAGCTTTCGAATATTTTTATCGTATAGCACAAAATAACCCTAACTCTTATATGTCAAACTTTCAGTTGGCAAAAATGCTTAAAGAAGGAATGGGCACCGATAGAGATCTTAAAAAAGCGATGCTGTATGCAGAAAAGGCATTAATTCTAGCCTCCAACTTGAGTGAGATGCACAACGCACAAGAGATGCAACGTGAAATCGAAACACGTCAAAAACTGTACGCAGGTTTACAAAAATATCAGGACGCACAAGAGGAAACTGATCCAGCACGTCATGATGCTATAGAGCAGCAAGCGCTTGAAATTCTAGAAGCGGCTCATAAGGGGGATCCTAATAAAATGTATCTTCTTGAATTTACATTGGCTCAAATTTATTATAATAAAGCCAGCCGAGACAAAAGAAAATTTAGCGAAAAAGAATCAACTATTAGGATGGCCAACGTGCATTTAAATAACGCCCGTAGTCTGGCCCTTACAGATGCTCAAAAAATGAGCGTTGAGGATTTAAATAAAAAACTTTCTGGTATGGTAGGTTCAGCATTAAGAAATTCTAGTGCTGTTGAAGACGATGGTGTTGTGCGTGGACTAGGAAGAGTCCTTGGTAGTAACCCACACCTGAGTAAGCCTCAACGCAGCTCTGGTCTTATGACCAGATTGTTTGGTAGTCCAGCAAAGGCAGAAGAACTTGCTGGACAGAAGGCTCTAGCCCGTTTAAGTAAAGCATCAGATCAAAATCAGGCAAGTTCAAGTAAATAAAAGATAGGATAATACCATGGCTATACATGTGAATGCAGAAAAAAGTTGTTCTACATTAGTCGACTGTTTATGCGATATTATGTTGCAACAAAAGATCTTTAAGGCAGAAGATATTGCCGCATTAAAAAAAGATTTTCATGAAAACTCTATACCGGCATTTGAAGATTTTCTTCTTGAAAGTGGGCTCATAGAAAAAGAGGATCTTTTAAAAGTTTTGAGTATATATTACAAAACTCAGGCGATAGATGCCGAGGGTTTCTTTTTTGATCATCATTTAGTAACAATGTTTCCTAAAGATGAACTGATACGCAATATGTTTATTCCCTATGAGCATGATGGGGAAAATGAAGACGTTCTGACCGTTCTTGCGGCCAATCCTCATAACCCTGACCTGCTTTCAATCATAGGAAAATATGTTTCATATGATATTATTGTCTTTGTGAGCCTTTCGCGTGATATTATCGATGCCGTTGAAGAATATTATGACAAGCCACTCTATGAAGTTGAGCCTGATGAAGTTGATGCAGATGATGCTCGTCGCGAACAACATCCGGTAGAGACCATGATCGATGAGCTTCAAGCTGATGAAGATACCGAAGGCAACTAATATAAAATCTATTTAGAGCGATTATGAGTACGCAATCTTGTATTCTCTCCCTCAAGCTGTGCTATGCGGCATTGAAGAGTAAGGATATAGTTTTTTAGGTGCTGTATCTCTAGGCTTTGGGCTTCTAGCTGATACTCTGGATTTGACTTAATATTATTTGCCATACTTTTGCCATGATTAATAACCTCAAAATCTTCCGAGGTCATGCAATTATTATGTTTAACAAAATTTTCATATAACCCCACGTGATATTCAAGTTTTTTAAGTCGCTCGTGTAAGGGATAGGCGGAATTTTCGTTTGTATCCTGATTCAACTCATTTTCAACTCTTTGATGAAGGTCCTTGAGCATCTGTGTTTGTACTTTCAAGCGATTTTCTTTGCTGAAAATACCGTCATCGTTTGTTTTGTAAAACGTATCGTGCAGCGCTTCAACTGTTTGCAATGGTTCTATTGTTGTTCTCTGCGCATGAAAATAGGAATACCTGGTTAAGTCGTCCATTTCTTTGTGGAGCATTGCAATTCGGTCAGACGCCTGCTTTGCAGCATCGTTAATTAAATCGCTCACGTATACTGATGAACCATCCTGATGTCGTTTATGAACACTCGTATGAAAAATTGGCATAAGGGGATCAACAGATTTTTCTTGAGCTGCCTGATCAAACACATTAGCAGTATTAACAAGTCTATGAAATTCAGCGGTTGCTTTTTTACAATTCTTTTCAGATCTGTAGTGCACTTCTTCGTGCACGACATAGCCTGTAGCACCGCCAACAATAGCACCAAGTATGGTAACCAGAGCCGCCCCTGTTACCAGCGCATACGTTGGGGCCATTATACTGAAAAGTGATAAAAAAAATATAGTTCTAAATTGCATCACTCAACCTTTTCATCAGAGGTTTCATAAAAATAATCATACAAAAAATAGGCCGTTCCGCCGCCAAAAAGGGCACCTACCACTGTTGCAGTAATGGTATCTGAAAGAGCAGGCCGTGCATATGCAGTTGTTGGAAATGTACATTCAAGAAAAAATATAAAAAGAGCCATACGCTTAATAAACATGGGTATAAAATCTCCATTTTTTGTGATATATCATCAGCATCCATAACAATAGCTCATATTTTTGAGCGCTTCAATTAATCTTTTTAAAGAGTGGTTTTTGCTTGAAAAACCACTCTTTTTTCAGGTAAATTATTGTGGGACTTCAGATTTTTTAAGTATGGGTCCTTGATAAAAATAACGTATATTTTTAAGAGCTCCAATTAATCTCTTTAATTTCGTATGTTATCATTTACATTCGTTAATAAAAAAATTCTATGCTAAAGTAAGTTGACGCTTTTATAACTTTCACAGGGGTGTGATGTATGAATAAAATAAATTTTCTTTTTTTAATGATGCCAATAATGCATTACTGCTTTTTGTTTGCTCCTGAAAAGTCACCAACACATAGCTTGCAAGCAGTTGTTGGAGCAATAGCCTTTTTAGGAGACAATCTGTTGTCTTCAGTTAAAGACAGGGGCTTATGTCTAAGAAGCTTACAGGGCGATATTCTATGCGAGTATACTCATGGCAAAAACCAAAAAGCCGATAGATTAGTTGCATCCCATAATCAAGAAATAATCGCCGCATCTGCCGGAGAAGATATTACCGTTTTTGATACACAGACAGGAAAATGTCTTCAGGAAATGAGTATAACTCCAAAGGGCAGGGGTTTACGCGACATCTGTATGAGTCATGATACAACAATAATTACCGCTAATAATGGTCATGAGCTGTGTGCTCTAGACAGACGATCTAACAGGGTTGTTGCGTCCCATGGTTATACAGAAAAAAGACAAATAGCATCACCTTTTTTCGCGACATACTAAGTCCTGCAGGGGATGAAATAGTGTTTATTGAATATGGTTCGGATGAAAATGTTGTATGTACATGGGATATGAAAAATAAGGTTACAACAATCCTATGCCAATCTGAGGCTCTTTGGGCCCCAGCTGTAACGTTTCTCTTGATTACAGCCCCGATGGTAAAGAACTCATTGTTGCTGATTCTGGTGCATTATGTCCTCTTGAAATTTTTGATAAGCACGAAGGTGGTTTTAAGTATAAAAAAATTGCGTTGGCTCAGAGCCTTGGACGATTTCCAATTAGTTATGTTGGGTATAATTATGACGGAGATTCTTTTTTTGTTTCGACCAGGCACCGTAATCTTATTGTTCTTGACGCCAGAATCAGCAAATTCAGCATTCCCTGAGGCATAAAGATCTTCCGCTGGCCTCTTGTATTAAACCCTGTTTTGGTAAGAAAAACATTGCAGCAATTTCAGAAAATGGTCTTGTGAGCATATGGGATCTTTCAGAAAAATCGGAAGCATCAATAAAAAATTATTTATCTTTATAGGTAAAAAAGTTATAGTAGTTGCATATCGATAACAAACAAAATCTAAGGAAGTAATTATGAAATATTCATTATTACCGTTAATAGTATTAACATTTTCAAGCAAGTCTCTTGTAGCTATGTATACCCCAGCTGAAGCCCAACAAAGAAAATTGGATTTGCAAAAAGCATTTAGAGAACACACAGGTAACACCCAAGAAGACTTTTTAACTGAGAATAGTTCGGGCTTGCCATTAGGTTCTTCTGCAAAAAATACGCCTGTCGGTTCACCCAGCAGCCCAACAGCATCGAATTTTGCTAAATTTATGCAGAATATGAAAAGATTATCAGGTGCTAAGTAGTTTTTGAAACTATGCAATTTATTAAATTTTTCAAAGATATCACTCTTAACGATGTTGCCCAGGTAGGCGGAAAAAACGCTGCACTTGGGCAAATGATTCGGGACCTTTCAAATAAGGTCAGAATACCTAACGGATTTGCTGTAACGGTAGATGCCTATCATGCTTTTTTGACATCTGCAGGGATTGTCTTTACCGG
>CAWKEK010000003.1:0-71174 GCA_963848615.1 uncultured Candidatus Babeliaceae bacterium | reverse complement strand
ATGTATTGCTGCAGAGTGCAAAAGTGATATTTTCTGTCACGGTTAAGTTTTCAAATAAATTAAATTGCTGAAAAACCATGCCAACTTTTTCTGGGCTCAAATAATCGGCATCAAGAAAAATGGACCCAGAATCATGTTTTTCAAGTCCAGCAATAATGCGCAAGAGCGTTGATTTACCCGTTCCAGATGAGCCAAGTAACACGCCAATGCTTCCCGTTTGTAGTTGCAAAGAGATATCGTGTAATACCGTTTTGGTACCAAATTTTTTTATGAGTTTTTTAATTACGAGCATGGTACGAAAGCTTTGATTCTAAAAGGGTTATGCCATACGATAATGTCATAGTTATAATCAGGTAGATACAGGCAAGGGCGATATAGATTGAAAGCGCATCATATGTCTGTGAAATAATTGTTTTGCCTACAAAAAAAAGTTCGCCTACGCCGATCGTTGAAGCCAAACTGGTGTCTTTTACCAATGTTATTGCTTCGTTTCCCAATGCGGGTAAAACCGTTCTGATCGCTTGCGGCAATATAACTCTTTTTAATAGTTCTGGCCGTGGAATGCCCAGTGTCTGTGCCGCTTCAAGTTGGCCTGTTGATATCGAACGGATTCCCGCTTTAATTATTTGGCTGATATAGGCGCTACTGTTCATACCAATGGCAAGCAAAGCACACCAAAAGGCACTTATATGCAAATAGCTGCTTGCAAGATAATAGATAAAAACAATTTGAATCAGCATGGGCGTGCCGCGCAAAACGGTTGTGTAAATTTTAATCACCATGCGCGCGATTCTAGAGCCAGATGTTTCAAGAATCGCCAACAGCGTTCCCAAAACTGCACCAATAAGCAGTGCGCCGATTGCAAGGGCAAGTGATACACCCGTTGCCTTGAAAAGTTCCGGAGCTCTTTGAAGTATCAATGATAATGATGTTTCAATCATGACAGATGCCATTTTTCTTTAAGGGCTGCAAGTGAGCCGTCCTCACGCATTTCTTGCAACACCGCATCAATTTTTTCTTTTAGCACCGGTGATTTTTTTGAAATACCTAATGCGGTATACTCCTGGAGTTCAGGAATGCGTATTACGCGGATGGTTTTTTCACCCAGTGCATCCAACAGTGGTTTTACCGTGCCGCCACCAGTTACAAACGCGTCAACCTTGCCATGTTTTAAAGCAAGTAATACATCGCTTGTGCTGGGGAGCCTGAGTAAATTAATATCACTGCTTTTTGAAAGTTGTAAGTCTGCAACATACCCTTGGTTCACTGCAACATTTTTTCCTGAAAGGTCATTAAATGAATTAATCGTTTTGTTATTGGCCAATGTTATAATAACCAGTGGATCTGCTTCAATGTAGGGTGTACTAAAAAGTATACGTGCCGAACGTTCCGGCGTTTGTGACATGCCTGCAGCGATAAGGTCAATTGAACCAAATTGCATCTGTGTTAACAACGTTTCAAAAGGCATGTTTTTTAATGTGTATGCCGTTTTTAAGCGGGTAAAGATTGCACAAAGTAAATCAATATCAAAGCCAGCAATGGCTCCTGTTTCATCAATAAAACTAAACGGTGCAAAATCTGCGCTGGTGCCAACAACAACAAGTTCTTTGTCTTGTCGACTTTGTGGCTTTGAGCAGTAACGAATAGTTGCTATGCTGGTAGCAACCATAATGACCATAATAATTTTTTGCAAACTTTTCATAACATATTCCCGTCCTGGCTTACACTAAGCGCCGTCAAACTGCTGGATATTTTTTGTAATCTAAACTTTATGGGTAAAAACTGCAATAAAACCAAGATTATAAAGAGCCATTCGGAAATTACTATTAAGTTCAGAGGCTTTTTTCAATAACTCAAATGCGGGGGCTGGATTTTCTGGCTGTTCCATAAAACGTACAACTGCTAAGTTATTAATGGTTGTAAAATTATGTGGATTAAGCTCAAATGCTTTTTCTAACCATGAATGTGCCGTTGCGTAATCGTTTTTTTCGTAATCGAGCATGCCCAAATTATTAAAAGCGTAATCAAATTTTGGGTCATTTTCGATAGCTTTTTCAAACATTTCATGCGCTTTGTCAAATTTTTGTAGATACATATAGACAATGCCCAAATTGTTATAAAAAGCAGATGCTTGTGGTTCTTGTTCGATAGCTTTTTTAAGATACTTTTCAGCTTCACTGTGCACATTGTTGCTTGAAAGGAATGTCCCTAAGTTATATAATGCCGCAGAAGCCGGTTTTTCAAGAGCGACCGCTTTTTTAAGGTTTGCAAGGCCTTCTTGAACGTAGCCAAGGGCACATTGCATAGAGCCTAAGTTGCTCAAAAGATGGCTTGATTGTGACTGAGCGTTTACCGATTTTTGGTAATATTCTAATGTTTTTTGTGGATTATTGTCTTGAAAATAACCGTTTGCAGCGGTTAATGCATGCTGTGCCTGGTCATTAATGCCTTCTACTGAAGTGTAATAAATATAGGGAGTTTGCAAGGTGCTGGTCATAAGACGAGCTTTAACATCGATTGTAGACTGTGTCATGGGTATTATGGGGCTAAAATGTTACTTTTTTTATTATTTTAACCCATTTTCCCAGAAAGGGATAGCGACTTGAATTAGTTGGTGACTGACTTTTAAGAAACTAAATTGCGCTGATTGATTGATAAAAAGATTTAAACTTATTACTTAATTCTGTCATAAAATTACTTTTTTCTTCTTTTACACTATTTATTTTGTCCTCTGGTCTCATTTCTTCAATTTTATTATCCATCGCGGCTCCTGCTTGGTTATCTTTAGAATCTTTATTGAATAAAAGAGCTGGTCTGATTTTTTTATCGTAAAATTGAAAAAAAACCTTTAAAAAATCTTTATCGTCAAGTATTTTAGGGGGTAAATATGTTATCCGCACGCTTATTGAATAGGCATTTTCAAAGTTTAGATTTGTTTTTGACGAAGTAAAATATCTAAAAAACTTTTTTAATACTGCGCTTGAGTGCGACATCTTATACGTGAAAAATCGTGCAACATCATTTTGATCAAATTCTTGTAAAATATTAAACAGTTTATCTTCTAGCTGACTCTCATGATTTTCCATTTTAAGAGCAGTCACTGTGCTCCACAATTTAAAAAGTTGATCATTCTTGGTAGGTGTATCTAGTTTTTGTATAAGATCGTAGCTTAATTCTTTCAAATATGGATATTCTGAGCCTCTTGAACTTCCAATTTCTCCAACTATTTTTTCTAAAATAAATTTTGGATCAAACTGCTGTATGTAGGCAATGAACTCCCTTTGTAGCGAGGTATTTTTTTCAATGGCCGCATTAAGCCCTTTTAAAGCAAAATAGATAGCAGTATCTGTATCTGAAGAAAATCTTTGTGATAATTTATACATAAATTCAACAAAATATTTAGGATTATCTGTATTTATCAAATCAGAAGTATGGTCATAAATTGTTCGTGAGAGCATCTTACCTTTAAATTTTCCTGTAAGAAAGTTCATAAATTTTTCTTGCGCGGGGTTATCATAGGCAATCATTGTTATACCAACTTTAATTGCTGTTTTAGAGACCGCCTCCTGGAAGTGTGTGTCTTGTAAGGGGAGCTTTTCTATGAGCTCAAAGGTCTGTAGCGCTAAGCTGTTTTTTTGTTGAGAATTTAAATTTTGATGTCCATGATTATTTAGCAATTTCCCAAGCGTATTGTTAATGACATCTAAAAGTTGGTTTGGATCATCAAGATCTTTGGCGTATATTTTTTGTAAATATTCAGCAGGTTTATTTTTTTCAGTTAAATAAGGTATCAATAAGGGCAACAGTGTGCTGGGGATATCTTTTTGAACTATTTCTTTTGCGGTATTTTGGTTAATAATGTTTAATTGTTCCTCTTGGTAGGGCCGCTTAAGATAACCATGATTTTTTTCTGCATGAAGTTCTAGACCTGAATAGATCCCAATTGATAGAGAATATATACCATTTGTTTGGTTGTGATTTGTGTAAGTTTTAAGAGGTTTAAAGACAACTTTTTTTTCTGGGTTTGAAAGAAGATTATTGAAATCTTCTAACTTCTGTGCGGAAGTGCCAAAAAGAAAGTTTAAAACCTTTACTTGATTTTCAAAAAATTGAAAGAGTTCGTGTTGATGTCTATTATATTTTATTCCTGGAATTTCTGTCATAAGATTAAACCAATCTTGGCGTGCATCAGTAATAGTTGACTCATCGCTTTGGCTATGCTTTTGGTAGAATTCGATGAGCTTGGGGTTGATAGTAAGTGTTTCAGGCAGCATTTTTTGTGGATTGAATGTGCGCGTTTCAGAGTCGAATGTTAAAATATTAACAAGGTCATGAAGCCCTGTCTCAACACAATTTGGAATATCATTTGATTCTTTATAACACATCTCGGCTGTTTTGGGCGCTGGGGGCAACGGTGCTAATACGTTTTTTAGATAGAATGCAGTCCCGATGGTTAATTCAGGTTTGCTTATTAGCTCTTGTGCTTGTTTTGACGGTTCTAATTGGTCAATCTGATTTTTAAATTCTTCAAATTGGGCATTTGTGTAGAGCCTTTCGGGGTCGATAGTGGTGAAATCGACAATTCCTGCGTCGCTCAGTTCTTTATACATTTCTACTAATTCAGTTATAGGCTGTTCACGCAATACTTGGTGAGAAAAAAGGGCTATCTGGGTAAGCTCGGGGATAAAAAGTGATGACGGGCTCTGGGTTTCCTCATAGGATCTTTTGAGTAAATCAATAAATTCGTTAACGCGCTGTTGAGAAAGTTTGTCTTTTGGAAACTGCTCTTTAAACTGTTTTCTCCAGAACTCCGAAAGGCCTTGAGCGCCAGCTTTAGTAAAAATTTCTTGCGTTGAAAGACCACCAATAACTCTTCCTGCTAATTGGCCGCCTAATATATAGGTTGGGTTTGCAGGGTTTTGTGAAGTTCTAAAGGCATTGGTGTGTATATTAAAAAGTCCAGCCCGTGGGTCTCTGATTAATGCTGTTGTTGGGCTTGAATTCGGGCCGAACTTATAGATATTTTTCATGATATCAAGATAGGCTTTACCAGCCGCTAATGATGATATTTTAGGCTTGGTTCCCTGCTTGGGTGCGCCTGCAAAAGCGGCAAGTGCTTGGTAGGGCAGCGGTGGCGCATTCAGCGCGTGGGGCGCTATAATCGCCAAAAAAAATAACTTTTTAATTTTTTTAGACAGCTTTTCCATACTTCTAGCATCGCAGAATCAATTTATATCTGTCAATAAATGGTTGAAATAGTATGGGGTATTGCGCCAATATTAATTATAAATAACCTGTTCGCCTTTGCACGAAAGCTCTAAAAGCTTAGAAAGATTAGTTTTGGTTTTGTGAAGATTCGCTTTTTTCAATTTTTTACTTTTTTAACGTTTCATAACAAGCTTATATGAGCTTAGCTATGCTTAGCTAAGTCTGAATTTTCAACAATTTAATACAGCTGCTCAAGCGATGCTTTTGGGGTACTTTGGGCAAGTGCCGCATAGAACGCTTCGTCATATGACCGTGTTTGTATAACAATCGGCATCGGTATAGCATGGCCGAGTAATAGCACCTGTTTTTTACTATCAAGCGTAGCAAGAACCGTTTTGAGTTCCTGACTGCCGTGTGTGCCGGTAAGCACTGCTTGAATATCTTTTTCGTCGCTGAGTTGCGCAACTATTTTTGTGCCAAGCTGGGATACTATTTCTGGGTCGATGCCAGAAGGTCGCTGGTCGATTACCAAAAGTGACACATAATATTTTCTCATTTCCCGGGCGATGGTGCCAAAAATAGTTTGTCGAGCTGTCTGTGGGTTTAAAAATTTATGTGCTTCTTCGATAGTGATTAATAATTTTCTTGGCTCGTCCTCTTTTTTATGCGAACCAAGAAATTTTTCTGTCTTTTCAATATAGAGCGCATGAATTCTACGCGTAATAATATTAGCTAATAACAGATAACAAAAAGTTGATGTAAAGTTGCCAAACTCTATAACCACAGAAACACCGCGCTGTAAATATTCTAGCAACTGCTCGATAACCGTGTCATGCGTCAGCGCAGGATTAAAAAAGGGCAATCGTTGAATCTGTTTAAGTTTACGATGCAGTGCGGTGAGTGATTCCGGGTGGCAGCCGATCTCTTGTGCAAGATCTTTGAGCTTATCGCCAGATGTGAGTAACACCGTAAGCCAATTGTGTTTATATTTTGCTTCAAGCAGATAGGCAGACTCACATGCGGTAGGGTGCAAATTAAGTTCCTGCTGTAATGACAAAATATCTTCAACCTGCAGCGCTTGGTAACTTAATGTTATGGCAACATCTGGTGATGCACCCCGCCGTTTTGTTGATGCCGGGTCAAGCGAGAATATCGCAATTTTATTGGGGAATAATGTCTTGAGCCCTTTGACAAACGATTCATGTGAGCCTTCTTTGCGTGCTTGCAGGCCATATTCGCTGTGCATATCAAATATCAGCGTTACTGCGTTGGTGTTTTTAATAACACCTGCTAACACTAAACGGGTCAAAAAAGTTTTTCCCGTTCCTGTTTTTCCAAAAATGCCGTTACTGCGCTCCAGTAACTTGGGGATATTCAGGCATACTGAAACGTCCATTTCTAGGGGTGTGCCGATAGAAAAATAGGTCTCATGGTCATCTTTTTCGTTGCCAAATATCGCCGTGATCTCATGCGGTGATACCGTTGTTACTGGGCAAAAGTGTGCCGGAATGCTGGTAACCGGCGAACGCTGGAGTTTGTTATTTAAAACGACCATGGGGCGCAAGACAGCCGTTGCATGTAAATAGCGCTGTTTGACCCGTTGCCAGAGTAAATTATTGTTGCTTGATGGCGGGTACTGCACGAGCTCCGTTGGCAGTGGCTCAAGAAAAATATTAGTGACCATTGAAAAAAATCGATATTCACTGCCCGTGATGCTGACAAATGTCCCCGCTTTAAGGTGGTCAAGGTCGACATGTGCGCAGATGCGCATAATAAAACCGTCTGAGAGTGAGCCGGCAATAATAGTGCCGATCTGCTTTTCGTGTGTAAGTTGCATAAAAAAAGACCTAAAGTTACTGTTATAGTAACTTTAGGTCTTTTTGTTGTTTAATTCAATTATTTTTTTTAAGCTGCGGCTGCTGCTTGTGAATCGATATAATCTTGAGCGGCTTTAATGCGTGCTTCTAGGCTTGGGTGTGCGCCAAGTGGTGTATTGTGGTAAATCCAGCTGTATGCTTTCCCAATGTTATGTCCTAATTTAGCAAGATAATAACTTGTTGATAAGCCAGCATAGCTGTACATTGAAAGTTCAAGTTGGTTAGTTGTGAGTTTAGCGCGCGTACGATCAAAATTTGCGTCTTCCGTTGCAACTTTTTCTTGCAGATGTTCGAAGAATTTAATTAATCCTTCGCCTTTATTCATAAATTTATAAGCAAATTCATCAGCCTCTTTTTCAAATCTTTTATTAATAAAAAATGATACAGCGGTTAAGGCTATTGGAAAGCCAAAATATCCAGATGCGATCATTGACTTTACCGGATCATTTGTCTGTTTGTTTATGATATAATATAGTCCTGCAAGCGTGCTCATAAGTGCTACATAGTTCATAGCTATTGTTTTATTGGCGTGATTGTGTTTAATATGCCCGATCTCATGAGCAACAACAGCTTCAAGTTCCTTTGTAGATATTTCAAGCAATAATTTTTGACCGACAATTATTGCACCAGAACTCATAAGAAGTTTTTGTGCTGCGGCATTAAAGAACCCTTTTTCTGTGGTAAGAAATACCGTAGGTGTTTTTATGCCAGACTCTTTACATATGCTTTCGACATATGAATAAAGCTGAGGCATAGTTTTTGGGGTTACAACAATTGCGTCAAGAGATAAAAATGCTGAGCGTATGTATCTTTGAAGCCAAGAAAGATTTTTGCAGTTTACTATATCGCGCTCAATAATTCTGAGTGCCGTATTTGCATCCTCGTCAAAAATAAGCTTATAATCAGGCGAATTTTTAAAAGCATTGAGTTCTTCAACATAGATATTTGGTGTAGTGCTAGCAAAAAGTGAGCTGTAAGCACAAACTGTTAAAAGTGCAGACTGGAATATTTTCATAAATTTTCCTAAGAAAAAAGGGTATTTTATCATTAACTTTATTATTTTATAGCAATATAATAAGCCTGGCAAGCAGAATATATATTGATTTTTAAGCTCTATCTATGTAGTGTTAAATCGTTTGTGTATTTTTTAAAAGTACTAAAAGGGGGGATGTGTGAAAAAAATATTACTGATACTCGTGCTGGGTTATCAGGCTCTTGATGCGTGTGAACGCACGCAGATCTCTCTTGATATCGATGATAAATGGCGTATAGAGACTGATGGTGGCCATCATGCATACTTGTGGTGTACGTTTGCAGGTAAAGAGTCGGCACGGGTGATTTCTACTTCTGGCAAAGATATAACGGGCATCGTCCTAAGTCCATATCATCGTTATGTAGCATTTCAAACAGATAAGGGCAATTTAGTGTGGGACCTTGAATTAAATAAATTTGCAAAAACATCGATAGATCCAAAACTTAGTGAGTTTTTGGCACGTGTGCCAGAAATTAAAAAGCCTTCAGAGAAAAAAGGGCTTGTTGTATCGGCAAAGATACAAGAACTACAAAAAATTTTTTTAAGTAAATAGTTTTTACCAGCCAGCGTGGCGTCTTTTACTGTCTTGAAAAACAGCAAAATTTTCAGCTTCCTGTATTTGTTCGCTGGTTGCTCCAGATGAAGGTCTTAAGATTTTAAAAATAATGCCAAGTTGGTCGTTGCCATATGGTAAGCTTTTTGCACGTTCAAGCATTTGTGCAACTTCTTGTGAGTCAGCATATACTGACGCAAGCGTAAAACCGACCAGTAAAAACAAAAGTATTTTTATATTTTTCATAAAAACTCCTTTACCATCGCCCAGCAGACCAATAAGCTATCTATTTTTGAGTATAGGAAAACTTTTTGCCTCTGCAATTTGTTCTGGCGTTGCGCCATTGCTTGGATCCAAAATTGGCTTGAGAAACCTTATTTGGTCTACGCCTTCACGCGTGTTATGCGCTTGTTGAAGCAAATGAGCGATATTGTAGCTTCCGGCATATAGGCATGCAATAGAAACAACTGCGAATATGATCAGATAATTTTTTATAGAATTCATAAGAATAACCCCCTTTATCTTTAATTTAATTCTATCAGTAACTAAAATTTTAAATCAAGAGATAGTTCTTATTCGTTGGAAATAATCGTAGCCTGGCTGCGCTCTACTTTTAATATTCCGCCATGCTTAAGCGTTAACCGCTCAAACGTTTCGGGGGTGTCTTTTTGGCAAAAAATAATCGGCCTATCAACTGAAAGTAAGAGTAATAAAGGTGAATGGCCTTCGAGAATAACAAAATTGCCAGCTGAAGTTTCTACTTCAAGGTAACTTGCCTGATATTCATGTGATTGCGTAGAAGAAAAAATGATCAGTTTCATGCCACATTATGGTTTTGAGCTTTTAAGCGTTCGGCCTTTTGGTAAACCTCTTCTATAGTGCCAACCATATGAAAGGCTGCTTCCGGTAAGCTGTCGCATTCACCAGAAATAATGCGTTGGCAGCCCGTAACGGTATCATGTAATTTTACAAATCGACCCGGTATACCACTAGCAAATTCAGCGCTAAAAAGTGGCTGTGTCAAAAAGCGCTGTATTCTGCGAGCACGTTTGACCAGCAGTTTATCTTCGTCAGAAAGTTCATCAAGGCCTAAAATAGCAATAATATCTTGCAACTCTTTATATCGTTGTAAAATTGTTTGTACAGAACGAGCAACTTTGTAGTGGCGTTCACCCACAATGCTTGCAGACATGCCTTTAGAATTAGAATCAAGTGGGTCAATAGCCGGATATAAACCGATCTCAACCATTTTGCGAGAAAGAACGGTGTTTGCATCTAAATGCATAAAGGTTGTTGCAGGGGCAGGGTCGGTAATGTCATCAGCAGGAACATAGACCGCTTGAATAGAAGTGATTGCACCGTTTATGGTGTTAGTAATGCGTTCCTGGAAGGCGCCCATTTCTGATGCCAGAGTTGGTTGATAACCCACAGCAGATGGCATACGGCCAAGCAGTGCAGAAACTTCTGAGCCGGCTTGAACAAACCTAAAAATATTATCAACAAAAAGTAAAACATCTTTATGTTCTTTGTCTCTAAAATATTCGGCCATCGTGAGCCCAGTCAGCGCAACACGTAAACGTGCGCCGGGCATTTCACCCATTTGCCCAAAAACCAAGACTGCTTTATCAAGAACATTAAATTTTTGCATATCAAGCCAGAGCTCATTACCTTCGCGGGTACGTTCACCCACGCCAGTAAAGACAGAGACCCCTTCATGCTCAACGGCAATATTACGAATAAGTTCTGTTACTAAAATTGTTTTGCCTACGCCAGCACCGCCAAAAAGCCCGATTTTTGAGCCTTTAAGATACGGGCACATCAGGTCGATAACTTTGATCCCCGTTTCAAGGATAGTATTTTCTATTTTTTGGTCTATAAAGGGCGGCGGGTCCTTATGGATGCTATCTTTTAAATTGCCTTCTAAGCCCTTCTTGCCGTCGATTGGACGACCCAGCACATCAAACACGCGGCCAAGTGTTTGGGGGCCAACAGGGACATGTATAGGGTGTCCACTATCAGTTACCTTAAGTCCACGAGAAATGCCAAAAGTATTTTCTAAAGCAATACATCTTACTACGCCTTCACCAAGCTGCTGTTCTACTTCAAGATGGGCAGTGCGGGCAGGTGAATCTGCAGTTGCAGGCCAAGAGATTGAAAGTTCGTTATAAACTGCAGGGGTATGTGACCGGGGGAATTCTACGTCAATAATAGTTCCGCTTGCGCGTATAACGGTACCGGTGACAGGAGTATTAGTACGTTTCATAATAAAATCAGATACTTTATGATAAAAAATCAATTTGTAGGTAGTATACCACTTTATTTTTTTGATGCACATGGTATGTTGGCAATGCACCTCCACCAATTGATGATCTTCTGAGTTCATCAACAAAATAGTGTGTTAAGCACACCAAATGACGGTGAATTAATTTTCACCGTCATTTTTTTATATAAAAAAATAGTATTTAAGCAACTGAGCCTTCGGCAGCTGTTGCTGACGCGTCGGCTTGAACAGCAGCTAGTTGTTCTACCGCCGCAGCTTTGATCTCTTGTGGCATTAAAACATATTTAAGAACTTCGTTTGCATGATTGACCCAAATAAGGTCGATATCTTTGGTGATCTCTTCAAGTCCGGCGATATCACTCTTGTTTTTATACGGCAAAATAATGTGCGTAATATGATTTCGTTTAGCAGCCAAGATCTTTTCTTTTACGCCACCGATACGCATGACGTCACCGCGTAAATTCAATTCACCTGTCATTGCATAAGCAGCATTAATGGGCCGTTGGGTAAGTGCAGACAAAATTGAGGTAAGCATGGTGATACCAGCCGAGGGGCCGTCTTTTGGAATCGCACCGGCAGGTACGTGAATATGTAAATCATATTCGGTAAACATTTTTGGATCTATATTAAACTCTTGAGCATGTGCGCATGCATAACTCATGGCCGCTTGAGCAGACTCTTTCATAACATCGCCAAGTTGGCCGGTCAGTAATAATCTGCCTTTGCCTGGCATGGTAATGGCTTCAATTTTGAGTATTTCGCCGCCTACCGATGTCCACGCAAGGCCGTTGGTGATACCCACTAATGCTCTGTGGTCAAACTCGTCATCTACAAATTTTCTTGGCCCCAGGTATTGTTCAACATTTTCTGTGGTAATGCTTTCAACAGTCCCTTTTTCTACAAAGGTTCTTGCTATTTTAGAGCACATTTTTTTCAAGGTTCTGTCAAGTTCGCGCACGCCGGCTTCTCGCGTATAGCTATTGATAATATCAAGCAGGGTCTCTTGCGTAAGAGCAAACTGCGCATCAACTAAGCCACTTTCATGGATAGCGCGGTTCACTAAATGTTTTTGTGCGATCTCTTTTTTCTCTTCGCTGGTGTAGCCACTTAAGTAAATAATTTCCATGCGGTCCCGTAATGGCTCAGAAAGATTTTCTAAGTTATTAGCCGTTGCGATAAAAAGAACTTGTGAGAAATCAAAAGGGATACCCAAATAATTATCATAAAATGTTTTATTTTGTTGTGGGTCTAAAATTTCTAGCATGGCTGCTGATGGGTCACCTCTAAAGTCTGCGCCGATTTTATCAAGTTCGTCGATAATAATAACGGGGTTTGATGAACCTGCTTTACGCATGCCCTGAATAAATCGTCCCGGCATAGCGCCTACATAGGTTCTTCTATGGCCACGAATTTCAGCTTCATCTTTAACGCCACCAAGTGACACACGGTAATATTCTCTACCCAGGGCACGAGCTATCGATTTGCCCAAAGAAGTTTTACCGGTTCCTGGAGGCCCTGCAAAACATAAAATGGGAGCATACCCATCTTTTTTCAATTTTTTTATCGAGATAAAATCTAAAATTCTATCTTTAATTTCTTTAAGGCCATAATGGTCTTCGTCAAGAACCTGTTTTGCATGGGAAAGATCGAGATTATCTTGCGTAGTTATTCCCCAAGGTAATGAAAGTGCAAGGTCAAGATAATTTCTTAAAACCGCGGCTTCCATAGAATCTGGGGATGTTTTTTCAAGTCTGTTCATTTGGCGAGAAATTTCTGTGCGTGCTTCTTCAGGTAACGGTAACGTCTCTAATTTTGCACGAATTTTATCGACTTCCTGAGTTTCTTCGTCGCCAAGTTCTTTTTTAATTGCTTTAAGTTGTTCACGCAAATAAAATTCTTTTTGTGATTTGTTCATTGAATCACGGGTGCTGTTTTTTATGCGCTCTTGTGCTTGATTAACTTCAATTTCTTGTGAAATAAGTAAATAAAGACCTTCAAGAAAGGCCATGAATGTTTCTGCTTCTAAAAGTTGTTGCGCAGCTTCAACATCAAGCGTTAAATGTGACAAAATAAATTCAGCAATTTTTTCTGGGTCATGCATTTTTGATAAAATTAAATGAAAATCGGGGCTTAATGATTGACCTGCTAATGACATAGTTTCAGATATCGCTTTAATATTTTTTATGACTGCACCGATTTCTGGGGTATCAAGATTTTCATGAGATGCTATGCGGTGTACCGTAGCGTTTAATAGTTCTTGGTCTGCCGTAATTGCGCTGACAATACCTTTATCGATGCCTTGAACCAAAATTTTGATGCCGCCTTCTGGTATTTTAATAAGGCGCATAATAGAACCAATGGTTCCAACTTCATACAGGTCTTTGGTACCGATGGCACCTTGATGGTTATGAGATTGTTTACGAGAGGCGATGAGAAAAACCTTTTTTGTGTCGTCATCTATGCTTTTTTGAATGCCCTTAATGATTCTTTCATCAAGCACCAATAGCGGCACAATCATGCGGGGAAAAACGACGATGTCCATGGTTGGAATCACCGGCAAAATTTCTGGCGCAATGTTGTCATGAACTGACGATTTGAGATTTTTTTTCATTACAATTTCCCCTCTTACGTATTTGTCCCTTATACCTAGTCTACGTGGCCGCCATTTCTAAATACAAGACTTTGGGCTCAAATAATTATTTTTACGCAGGCTCCTGCTTGTTAATTTTTTTTAACTTATCCTCGGCTTGCTCACCAGGTATGGGGCCTCTTTTTTTCTGAGTTTTACTGTCTGGAGATAAAGATTTTCAGGGGTGAGCTGTTCTGCGCTGATGCCAAACTTAGATTGATAGGTTTGGTTTTCTTTTTTTAAATTTTCCTGAACCAATTCTTTATATGCATTATAATTCTTAGCTAAAAACATTAACGCTTCGGCTTTTAAGAAATTATTATTATTTTTGTTTGTAAGGTTGCCCCCTTTAAATGCATAATTAATCATTGTGCACAATAGTTGGTATTTTTGCTGCTCTGGGGTACTGTTGTTGATTAATAAATAATTCATAGCAGAAATATGGTCATTTATTTCGATCTCATTGGACATTTTTTTACTATTTTTTAATTTTGATTCGAGTTGATCAAAGTTATGTTTATCTACTATTGAGCGTCTAAGCTTTTCTTCAGCAGCTTTTTTTGCTTCTTCACGAGCTTGTTGTTCTTGTTCACGCTTCTTAGTATCTTTATAGTCTTGATACCCTTGCCATAAAACATAACCGCCTAAGGTTGAAGCGATACCATACATTGCTAGATTTGCCCACATTCCTTGTCTAACATTGTTTGAATGCGCTTCTTGATATATTTTCTCAGCTTTTGCGTGATTTAGCTTTTCTTCGGCAGCTTTTTTTGCTTGTTCATCTGCTTTTTGCGCTTCTTGCTGAATCTTTTCTGCGCGTTCACGATACAGTTTTTCTTCGGCAGCCCTTTGTGCTTCTTCGCGCATTTTTCGTGATTTTTCAAGAGCTTCCCGCTGTTGCGTTTTTTGGATTCTCTCTTGTTCTTGATGTAACTTTTCTGCTTGTTCTCTGGCTTTTACTTGTTGTTCCTGCTCTTTACGCATCTGTTCTTGTTGTTCTTGGGCTCTGCGCATCTGGTCGCCCATAGAATTTTTATTCTGGTTTTGATGTAAAAGCATGTCGCGTGCTTGATTAATTTCTTTCATCTTTATAAGGGCACGTTCTGGTGAATCTGCTGATCTATCCGGGCGATATTTCATCGCAAGTCGGCGATAGTTCGCCTTAATCTGTTCCATGGATGCATTCTTTTCAACCCCCAGAATAGTTTCAGCTTGTTGGCGAGTCATGTGTGACATAAAGCGTGCTGTTTCAGCGTACCTATGTGCAGCAAATCGTCCCGTTTGTGCAAGTCTGGTGCCTGCGGAATAAAATGTTTGACCCATCGCGTGAATAAATTCTGAACTTGCCAAGAGTGCAACTAATAAGATAATTAAATTCTTTGACATTCCATCCCCTTTTTTTACATATTCACAACAACTTCATCAAAAAGAGCAAGCCGTTTTCTTTTATCTTCCTGAATTTTTTGTAAACTCTTTTCTGCGTTTGTCTTTGCATTCCACCAATTTAGATCCTTTTCAGGCAGCTCTAGCAGAGCCTTAAAGAGATTTTCCGGTTCAAGTTGCTCTGCCGTTATGCCGAATTTGGACATATAGGTTTGTTTTTCTTCTTTTAATTTTTTCGTAATTAATTTTTTTATTGCTGCAGAATCTTTTGAGCCATAATAACCATTCATTAAAGAAGCTAACTCATAGAGAGCTTTGGCTTTAATAAAATGTATATATTCCTTGGCCGCGGTATCATTATTGTTGGTAAACGCCTGCTGTATAAGATCACAAAGCACTAGCCATTTTTCTTGCTCAGGCAGCCAAGGAGTTGTTATTAAATCTATTCTTCTATGGGTAATGTCCCAAATATTTGAATAGCTTAGAAATTTTTCCCTTTCCGGTATCGCTTTTAATTTTTCAAATTTTGCTTGTGTTATTTTTTCAAGCTCATCCTTGCCGAGTACCTTATCGCGATAGTTGCTCAAGCCTTTATAAATCTCATAGCCAAGGGTCCCAATAGCAGCTAATCTTAAGGCGGCTCTCATGGCCCATCTTTTGAGTTCAGCTGCTATCAACGCTGCTAAATCAGCTTGTGCTTGCTCTTCTGCCGATCTGTACGTTCGGTTATAGTTCTGTTTGCTCTCTTGTCTTGTCGATTCATAGAAAGACTTGGGTTTTAAGAGTGTGTCGCGCGCTTCATTAATTTTTTTCATCATAGCAAGAGCACGTTCTGGAGATTCTGCGGATCTATCTGGATGAAATTGCATGGCAAGCTTACGATATTGCGCCTTTATTTGTTCAAAAGTTGCATTATTTTCAACCCCCAGAGTGCTGGCAGCTTCTTGGCGTGACATCTGTGATATAAATCGAGATTGAAGCCCTGGCATGGGCCTGAGCGCTGCCCCATAGCGACTGGCAGCAGTTCGTGCAATTTGTGGTAACCGTGTTCGTGCTGTATAAAACGACTGCCCCATGGCATTAATAGTTTCTAGCGACATTAATAACGTGAAAGCTACAATAATTAATCTTTTTGACATCTGTACCCCCTTTTTCAATACCAACTTTTTTGTGTAGTTGATTTATATTAAGAGTACATTTTTTAATTTCAATTTGTCTATAGGTTGATTAAGGGGGTGATTAAAAAGGGCCAAAGAAAGTTGAGTGCTCTAGCTTCACGTATAATGCTACTGTACGCGGCAGGTATTCCGAGCGGGCGCGGGTAAATCGACCATTTCAGTCTCTTTTTGTTGTTGCACATCAAGTTTTTTTTGTAGTGCCTCCACGGTTTTTTGATACATTCGGTCATTGTGGTTAAAGAACGACCTTTGATGGAATAAATCAGATAAAAAACTGGAAAGGCCTTTTGATGAAACAGTTCTGAGCGCTTGAGAAATGGTGCCATTAATTCCAGCCGCGTCACAATGCAATTGGACCAAATGTATCATCAATTCGCTGCACATAAACCTATGCTCTCGGCTTTGATTTTCAATTCCCGTTATTCGCACAAATTCTGTTAAATTCTCATCACTAAAAAAATTTGGATAGTAAGCATCTTCGGGATCGAAACCTTCTAAAAGTTTGTCTAACCCTTGTGAGAGTTGTCCACGTAGTACATGTTCAAGTATTTCCGGACATCTATTTTCAAGTTTTATAAATGGTCTTATGCCTTGAGGACTTCTGAGAGCGGCTGTAGCGACAGCAACAAGGATATTGTGTCGATCTGCGCAACCGTAGCGCAAAAAATCTTCCAGGGTAACATCGTGTGCATAAAGATTTACACAGGTTAAAGAGAATAAAAGATATATTTTTTTCATCATACAAAAACCGTTCTTAATTTTTTTGTAAATTCGCGTAACGTCATAAAGTATACTAAAGTGTGGTTCAATGGATAGATTATTCATACAGGTACATAGCTTTTTTCAACCCACTCAATGACATTTATTATAAGAGCATTATAATTATCTGAGTTTTTAAAAAAAACGTTCAGGGTAAAATGAGGCATGCATGAAAAAATTAATTGTCTTTCTCTGCAAAAAGCTTTTTTTGCCTGAGTATATCTGCGTGGATAGGTTACATTATAGTGTATAAATTTTTGAACTAGGTTATTAATCTCAGGAATAACTGAGATTTTGCTTTTTAGCTCGTCTAAAGAGTCATCTGTTGCCCAGCACGAATGCATCCATAATAGTATTATGAACTTGTATTTCATAGAACTTTCTTAATTTTAAAAAAAGGGCGTGAATATGAAAGTTACATATCCACGCCCTTTTTTTAAAATTTTAGAAGATGTTATTACATCTGCCCTTGTTCGCAATCACCCGGCTCATCGTCAAGATGTAATCTTGCAGCAAGCATTTGTGCTAAACGCATAGCAGGTAAATGGTTGCCTGTTTGTTCGCTTTTATGGAGATCTTCATAGAACCGCATTTCAGTTTTTAGTGTTTTTAATTTTTTATTCAAAACACCAGCACCGTTTTCAGCTTTGGTCGTCTCAACAAGAACGGTAGTCAGTTTTGATGTGAAATCATGTTGCCGATCTTCTGTCACTAATTTCAAATGAATTTCAGGCGCTTGACTGTATAAGATAAGCAAGTGTTGTGCCAATGTTTCAAAAGTAGATTTGTGAATGCCTAAATCGCGCTCACGGCCTTGACGGGCAATTTCCACCAAGCGTTCATCTGAAAAAAATGTTTCAAATGGCGCACCAATTTCAACTCCTCCAATCATTTTTTCTAAGGCGGCAACGCCCGTGACATGACAATTTACATCGTTAATGACGGCTTGCAAGCTTTTGTCTGTATTGGCACGAACTAGAGCGCGATCGAAAGCTCTCACAATAAATCCTCCAGCGTGTTGTTTATTTCTTATAATGGGGAATATTTCATCAAATGTTTCGCCAATGTTATTCCAGGTGGTAACTGATAAAGCGCGTAAAATTTTTACTTGTTTGTCGGTATCATTTAAATCTTTATAATCTCCGATTGTTACTTCGCTCGAGTACAGGGATGTTGATAATACCAATAAGCTTAAAGAAAGTTTTTTAAGCATGCTTCACCTTTATAGTTTGTTGTTAAGTAATATTCAGAGAAAGTATACCAAGAAATAGTTTAAAAATATACGTAATGAACTTGTGATTTTTTAATACGAAAGGCCAATGCCAGCGCGTAGATCAAAGCCGCCAATATCAGCTTTTTGATTGTTAATCGTTTCCCGGGGAAAGAGATACCGAAATGCACCGGTGAAATTAAAATAACGGCCCAGGAACCAATTCAGACCTAGCTCAAGCTCGCCAATGCCTTTTGATGTTTTTATAGACTCTTGATAGTTTTTTTCTGCTAAAAATATTGCGCCGCCACCTAGTGAAAGATAAGGCTGTAGACCAAAGCTGTAATTTGTTATAGCGCGTAGATAGAACGTAAGGGGAACTTCCTGAAGCTTAGTATGCCCTTTTAAGAAAGTATTGTCGGCGGTAACTTTCCAATAACTTACCTTTGCACCGATTCCGAGTGTATCCATAAAGTAATAGCAGCCATCAACCGTTATGATATTTTGTATGCCGTTATTAAAACGCTGCTCAAAAAAAGTATCGTTTTGCTTAAAGACATAGCCGGTCGTGAACGCTAAGTTCCAATGAGTGCTTTGGGGCTGCTGTTTATTAAGGTCCTGACGCGCTTTATTGGCAACAAGGGTTGAGAACGTAAGGAGCAAAAAAAATAATTTTTTCATAGAAGCAAGAGAATTTTTTTTTAACATAAAAAAACCATTTTTATTGTTTAAGCATAGGATTATTGATATCTGTTAATTGTAACAATAATATGATTATATGAATAGATCAGTGTGCATTTAAGCTTGCTTTAAAACGCGCGAGGATTGCTTGCTGTTTTCTTAAAAGCTCTTCTAATAATTTGGTTGGTGCATCTTTACTGAGATTATAAGAACGTGTTTGTAACTCAGAAAGTGGATTTCTTCCAGGCGCTGGCTTTTTTGAATTATCTGTAGCATTAACGGTTATAACTGTCACGACAGTTGCAATCAAAATTTTTTTCAACATACGTTCGCCTATTCTTTATTTAAGAAGCTTTTTTAACGTTTCTCGAGCTTGGGCTGCCTCTTGTTCATCTTTAAGATCACGTTGAGTTTTGATTATTTCTTTTTGTCGATTAAGAAATTGTGCAAAGATATCGCAGGACTCGCAATTTGCTTGTTGGTTATGATCTAGCAAATATTTTACGCAGCCAATCTCATGATCAGAAAGTTCGACATATTTTTGGCGAAGTTCTCTTTCGTTAAATTCTGTAACAGGGCAGATGTGTGCTACCCCTTGCTCACTTAATGATATATTTGATACAAGATACGCCATTAATGCTGGAGGGACTGATTGGCAATTTTGAGCGATTGATCGAATATTTTGAAACATTAAATATTCGTGTAGCCAACCTTGATAGAAAGCAAAACCATCTCTTAACGCAATCAATAAACCATTTTCAGTTTCTGTTTTTTTTGACCAGGGTATATCACTTAATGTCCATATAATATCTTTAACATCGTAATACGGACGTTTAACTTTTGAATAAATAACATGCGTCATAAAAAACGAAGCTATAACAATAATTTTATAGTTCATGTATTTATCACTTATATAGCACATGCTTGCCAAGTTTAACAATTATGATTTTATTCAAGGTATTTCTCGATTAATTCTTTTGCTCCAAATATTTTTTTAACCTCTGCTAATGCATGCTCGCTGTCCCTTTTCATCAGTTCGCCTAGGTCCTGTTCTGTTTTATATTGATTTAAAACCTGCGCAGCTTGGAATACCTCAAAAGTTTTTGGTAGACTATCCTTAACAGTTTCTGCTTTTGTTAAGTTTTCTTTGTTGGGGTATTTGCCGCACTTTATTATTAACGCAGCTATTTGAGCTTTTCCAAAGTCTAATTTTTCTAACGATAGATTAGTATCTGTTGGTATCTCTGTGACGGCATTAAATGCTTCTTGAACGAATACAGGGTTGTTAAACATGCTTTCTAAGTGAACACTATTCAGTATGAGACAAAGTACGAGTAATTTTTTCATCTGTATTTTCCTTATATTTTTAAAATACTTTGTAAAGAGCATGTTTCCCCAAGTTGATTGAGACTATTTGAGATAGCTTTCGATCAATTTTCTAGCGTCAAGAATTCTTTGGACTTCTTCGTGATCATTTTTTTCTGCCACTTTTGCAACAGCCTGGGAATCATTTCGATATTTTTCTAATAATGCATCGGCTTGAAAAACTGCATATACTTTAGGTAACTTATCTTTAATCTTCTCGGCATTTTCAAGATTTTCTGGGCACACATGTCTATTGTATGAAACCATAAGGGATGCCGTTGTTGCTTTTTTTTGATCGAGTTCATTCAAAGGTATTTTTTGATCATTCGGCGATATAGTAACAAAGATATTGAATGCTTTGCGTTGGAAATCTGCACTCAACAAAGGCCCGGTCTCATCCATGCTTCTTAATAGAGTGATATTAAACAAAAACAAAGCTAATATTGATCTTTTCATGATGGTCTTTTCTTTTTACAATATTTTTTTATTCAGTCACATTATTTTATAAATTGCATGTTTGCCGACTTTAATAATCATGCCAGAATAATTATTTCTCGCAACAGAAAAATTAGGAATTTGCGATAAGATCCCGGTTCATATCATCAATTTTGAATGGAGCCTTTGATTAATTTTAAGATAGTTTACTTTTATCTGAGCTGGGAATATTTTTCTTGAAGAAGTTCTAAGGATTTTGCAATTTCCTCATCGTTACCTTGGCCATTTTTCATAAAGTCTTGGTAAACTTTACCTGCTTGCATCACTTGCAAAAGTTTCGGCATCATTTTTTTATTTGATAAAGCAAGATCTAGAGGGGATGTGCCTGATTTATCTTTTTCATCCACCGAAAGACCGATTTCCAATATAGCAAAAGCAGCCATTATTGATTTAGATTCATCTAGCTCTGCTTCAGTTGTAGTAGGATTTTCAGGGAACATCGCAGCGCAATGCAGAAAGCCCTGCCCCTGATTGTTTTTTTGCAAAAATGGATCTTCTGTAGCTTGCATGTTAAGCACAGAAAGAGAAAGTAATGATGCCAGAAGAATTTTCTTTAACATAAAAAAACCTTTTTTTGTTTATATATATGATTATAAGCTCTGTTGATTGTAGCAATAACTTTATTGTATGAATCGATTGTTCTATTAAGATACCTTAAAAATTGCATGCTTGCCAACTTTAATGATCATGCCAGCTTTTGGTAAGACGCTTGTGTTAACCTGTGTAACTTTTTCGCCATCAATACTAATAGCGCCCGCTTCTATGCGGCGGCGGATTTCGGTAGAAGACAGTTTTTCAGGCAACAGTTTCACCAGTTCAATAATCGTGATTTCCTGTAACGGGATAGAAATTTCTGTGCCGTGGGAATGGTCACGTTTTTGAAAGAGTTCTTCAAAGTTTTTAAGAGCAGTTTCAGCTTCAGCCTTTGACCAGAAACGTTCAATAATCTTAAATGCCATCTGTTTTTTAAGGTCCATCGGGTGCACAGTGCCAGCAAGAACATTGTTTTGCATCGCAACGATTTCTTCATAAGGGGTTAATAATAACAGCGTGTAATAGCGCCACATAAGTGTGTCTGAAATCGACATAAGTTTGCCAAAAGCATCTTGAGCAGGTTCAGCCAAGCCAATAGTGTTGCCGTAAGATTTAGACATTTTTTGTACGCCATCAAGGCCTTCAAGTAATGGCAATGTGATGCATACTTGCCCTTCCATGCCATGAGCCTCTTGCAAATGGCGGCCCATTAAAAGGTTAAATGTTTGGTCTGTGCCACCAAGTTCAATATCAGCCTTAAGGGCAACAGAGTCGTAACCTTGTAACAGTGGGTACATAAGTTCATGCATGCCAATCGGCGTTTGTTCAGCAAGGCGCTTTGCAAAATCTTCACGTTCAATAACGCGCGCTACCGTAACTTGGCCACATATCTTTAACCATTGGTCAAGCGTAATGGGCGCAAGCCATGTTGAGTTATAGGCGACGGTTGATTTGCTGGTGTCTAAAATTTTACCAACTTGGTCTAAATAGGTTTTGCTGTTTTGTAGAATCTGTTCTTCTGTTAAGGGCGGGCGCGTCTTTGATCGGCCCGTAGGGTCGCCAATACGTGCGGTGAAATCACCGATCAAAAAGATAATCTGGTGGCCCATATCTTGTAATTGGCGTAATTTTGAAAGCACCACTGCGTGGCCTAAATGTAAATCAGGCGCCGTAGGGTCTGCGCCAAACTTAACAACAAGTTGTTTGCCCGATGATAATTTTTTTTCTAGAGCAGGCACTGAAAATATTTCTTGTGTGCCGATAGCGATCGCGTCAATATTTTTTTTTACAGAGTTCATAATTTTTAAGCACCTTTAAGAAGTAAGCTAAAAAGTTCTATAGAGTAGAGTATACAGGACAAGGTTATTGCAAAGAAGAAATGATAAAAAATAAAGCAAAAAGCTAACGGGATAGCCAGCATCAAGAGCCATGAATATTGGCTCATCATAATCTGATACCTAAATGGATAAATCGCAGCCTGGAAGGCGTTACGCACCATCGAGATACATAATATAGATGTCTGAACAAAGACAATTCCCACAAAAAAGAGCGTTGCCGTTATAGCATAGGGGCTGCAGTTTGCAAATTTGGCTGCGCTTTGCTGAAAAACATACCGTGCGTTGTCTGACGTTGCCGTATGTAATGAATTAACAAAATACATATGCAAAATGGTGTGTATACAGACCTTGCTGGTTAATAACACGCTGGGAATAATGGCACACATTGCCAAAAATAGGCTCACCAGTGACTGGGCACTATACGCTAATATGGTCCGTGCCAAGCTGTTTCTGCCGGTGATACATTCTTGCTCTATGGGTAATATTGCCCCCCACCCGAAGCCTAAAAATATAAAGCAGAGTGAGCCAAAAACATCAAAATAATCAAACGGACTTTCTACCTCGTCATCATGCGCGTATATTTTGTCGTAGGCGCCGTGGGTTATAAGTAATGACGTTAAATAGCCGTTAAGGGGTACTGAAAGCACGAATGCGATCAGAGTGATGATAAAGATAACAATAAAAAGTGTTGAGATCATAGTATACTGGTCAATTAGAAATGGTTATTATTCTTTAAGTATATCAATGGTATAATAAGTTGTCTTGTTTAAGAATTGGTTTCAGGGGAAAACAATAATGAAAAAATTATTTTTTTTACTTTATATAGTTCAACATATAGTTCCATTAGGCGCAATGGTTGAAGAGATACCATGGGCTGAAGGCAGCCTTTTATACTGCACTTTCGATGATGGTGGTAAGAATCTATGCATACAAGGAATTGCAAGGCTGCAAGTAGTTTCATTAGATAATCGCATGGTAAAACATGTTGCTCAGCCGACGTTATGGGGACCTTCTATTTACTTGCCAACAAGCTCAGAAGCCCCTGCTTTTTGTCGCATAGAGAAAATTGATAATTGCGACCGTGCTGTAATCGATTTTGCCGATGATAGAGAGTCGCAAACATTAGACGCTGAAGATATTATACGTATTGCTGTATCACCAAAGGGACGTTTTCTTGCTTTAGCAAATAAACACGGCAAATTATTTCTGTATCAGGGCCCCGATTATAGACTCAGGTCTTCATCGAGTCGGAGCGGAGGTGCTGTGTTTGAGATGGATTTCACATGCGACGAGCGGTTCCTGGTGTGCAACACTTTGTATACAGCAGACAGTCATGGAGTTGGTCAGCAACACAGCCGTATACGGATATTTGATCTCAGTGAAGGCCTAGGTGCAGCTGTATCCGTTGTAGATAGAACCAGATCAGCAATTAGATGTTCGCCTACAGATCCTAAAACCTTTACTCGTGCTGATTCCAACGAAATTACACGCCATTCAATAGGAGATCCCAAAGTAGAGGAAACAGTTTATCGATGCAGTAAAGGCAGTATCGATAATACGGCATACTTTTCTGAAAAGGGAGACTTTTTTGTAGGGAAATACGGACCTTCTCAAGAGGATTTCGGTGTTCTACAAATTTCACCGAATGGCGGTGTAAAAGAGTATTCTAATTTCCGATTATTTAGTTATGGCACTAGCCGGAAATTGATTAATTGGGAGAAAGGACACTTGATTGATGTAGAAAGTGGTAATAAGTATTCTACTGGAGAGAACAGGTTTTGTGCCTATAATAGTTCAAGACGATTAGTTGTTTTAATAACTCCCGATAAAAAAAAATTGCTTGTTAAAAAACTTGAAGATTTAGAAGCATCACTTAAGTTGTAGTCGCCCTTTGGAAAAATCAGAAGGCTGTCTTGCTAAAAAAGGAGTTGCGTATAAACTTCCAAGAAAGCAGGTAGTTCTTAAAGATTTCTAAAGGGTAGCACATGAATAAAAGAGAGAGCTTGATCTATTATACTGTCCCACCGATTATTCTTATACTGTTGGCGGTAATTGCTTATTTTTCATCAGTTTCTTATGAGTTCCAGTTTGATGATTTGGCAAATATCGTTAATAATTTTCAGGTCAGGGTCGGCAGCATCTGGGAACTCTTTTTTGCTAATACCCGCTGGATATCCCAAACGCTGAATACGTTCTATTACCAGTATGATAAATTTAATCCCTTTATTTATCGACTAGCCAACATTACTTCGCACATTTTATCGGGCGTGGTCGCCTATTTTGTGGTCTATTTGATGTTAGGCAGGCTTAAGCACACAACGTTCTTGTATGCACAGCGTTTTACCATCGCTTTTTTAACCGCCGGTCTTTTCTTGTTGCATCCGGTGCAGTCACAAACTGTTTCATACATTATTCAGGGCCAACTTGAAGGGCTTGCGGCATTAGTAACCCTGTCTATGATCATGTTCTTCTTGTTGTATATGACATTCAAATCTCCTGCAGCGCGAGCAGTTGCGTTAATAGGCATGTATATCTGCATGTTTTTAGCACCTGGGACAAAAGAAATAGCAATTATATCCCCGCTTTTGGTGGTATTGGTCGACTGGTTTTTTGTTGCACAAGGTAGCTGGCGTGCATTGTCTGGCCGCTGGTGGTTACACGCTAGTCTATTTACGGGCATCTTCGGCATGTATATCTTTTTTTTAAAGCCAGAATATTTTACCACTATTTTGGGGCTCAAGATGGAGCTGCATAATAATATGGGGAATATGCTTACCGATAAAGTGGGCGAAAAGATTACGCCGCTATGGTACTGCATGTCCCAATTTAAAGTTATTTTACATTATATCGGCATCTTTTTTTGGCCATTTAATATTAGTGTTGATTATGATTGGGTATTGGTTGACGGTTTTTTTGCACCAGACTGCTTTGTCCCCTTTTTGGTGCTGGTGTCTCTTGCTGTCTATACGCTATACCGTTTATACAAGAACAAAACTGATCTGATAAGCTTTGGTATCATCTGGTATTTTCTTGCGGTGTTGCCACGGTCAAGCATTATTCCCTCGACAGAATTAGTTGCAGATTACAAAACATATCTTGCATCGCTTGGGCTTTTTTTTCTCTGGGCATATGCCATTGCCTATCTTATTGCACGTATAGAAAAATATTTTCATATCTCGGGCACGCTTATCCATTGGGGGATATTGACCCTGTTTTTAATGCCATTTGGGTATGCGCTGTATGAACGGAACAAAGTGTGGCGCACGGCAGAAGAGTTCTGGTTAAATATTTTGCAAAATGCTCCGGGCAAAGCCCGCGCGTATAATAATTACGGGGTGTCACTGTGCGGCAAACAAAAAAATGAAGAGGCGATCCCTTATTTTAAAAAAGCGATGGAGATGGATAAAGTATATTCAGACCCGCATAATAATATTGCCGTTGCCTATGGCTGTCTCGGTCGACTTGATGAAGCGATTCAGGCCCTGGAACACAGCGTAAAAATTTGTCCTGTGCAGCCGGAAGCGTATAACAATATGGCAAGTTTCTATTTGCAAAAAGGTGATCTGCCTAAATCTGAAGAGCTGTTACGCATTGCGCTTCGTTTACGTCCGCATTATGGCAAGGCGCATTTTAATCTTGGCCGCACCTATTATGCAATGGGCAAAAAAGATGAGGCCTGGCAATGTTTTAAAACTGCCTGCTTAAAAGCAGATTTTGATACGGTTGACTCCTTTAATTTTTATGGCGGCATATCATTGGAATTGAAAAAATTTGATGATGCGTTGCTTGGTTACAAAAAAATGCTTGAACTGAGTCCGCAAAATCGCGAAGCGATAAGCGGCGTTATTAATACCTATCTTATCAAGGGTGAGCCAGAAAAAGCGCTCCCTTATTTTAAACATCTCATGCAACTTTTTCCTAATCAACCGGACTTGGAATTTAAATATGCCGAAACGCTTGCCGCATCTAACGATTATGTTAATGCGCTGACATTATTCAGAAAAGTGCTTGATGGCAACCGTGGCTTTGTTCCTGGGTATATAAAAGTTGCCGGCTGTCTTTATAAACTAGGCCAAAAGAAAGAGGCTTATACGGTGCTTGAAGATTTCTTGGCACAAAACCCGCCTGCAGAGTTTGCAGAGCCGATTAAGGGGCTGTTGGGTGACATGAAGACAGGGAAATTTAAATAATAATGTGTAAGTAAAAAAAAGAGACTCGGCAAAACCGAGTCTCTTTTTTTTTGTGGCATTTAATCTATTTAATCTAAATCAGGGAATATGTTATAAGATAAAATGTCTTTCGATATAAACTAAGTACTGTGGGGTTATCGATGAAACATACTGTTTTAATTGGGCTGGTGTGGACATGTATGCTTGCTGCAACGCATGAAGAGACAATAAAAACAATTAAGGCGCAATTTGCTGATATAGACAAAGCTCAGACTCTTGAGGATGAGATCATATCAGGCTGCCGTCCCGAAAGAACTTACCGAGGCTATAAGAAAATTAACTCTTGCCAAAAAAAAAGTTGAAATGTATCTCGAGACATTATGAAAAATAAAAAAGCAATCTTTGTTATTCAAGAACACCATGCTTCTCATTTACATTATGACTTTCGTCTTGAAATGGACGGTGTCTTAAAATCTTGGGCGGTGCCAAAAACACCCACAGCAGAACCAGAGATAAAACGGCTTGCGGTAGAGACTCAAGACCATCAAATGGCTTATGCGACCTTCCATGGCGTTATCAAAGAAGGCTACGGCGCAGGCAGCGTAAAAATCTGGGACCACGGCACCTATGAAAATATCTCGCATCATGATGGCAAGCTGATCTCAATGGACCAGGCTTTTAAAGCAGGGCATATCAAAATTAATCTCCACGGCAAAAAACTACAAGGCGCATTCGCACTTATTCGTTTTAATAACAGTGACAAAAATTGGCTTTTGATGAAAATTGATGACACGTATGCGTAACGTGTCGTCCCCTGCCTAAAAAACAATACCCGCAGTAAACCACACGGTCCATTTTTCAAGAGTGTTGGTGCGCTTAGGCGCACTATTTTTGGGTGCAAACTCATATGCGGCACCCAGCCCAAAAAGTGTATCGAAATTATTTTTTGTGTAATGGTAACCAAGATCAGCGTATAGTTTTTGAGTAGAAGACAAAAGATGCACCATCGATTGTTGCCACCAAAAATCGTACCCAATTTCTAAATTAAAATCATAGATGGGGAAGTTAAGTGCGGTCCAGACATCTATAGTATTACGTGGCGTGTAATAAAAATCTGGGCTAAAGGTATGCCGATATTTAAGATCAAATTCCCACGAAAATTCATAATCATCAGTGTCTGCAAAGACCGCATCAAGGTTAATCCCAAGGCCAAGGCTGCCATTACGGGAACCAACCTGTGGTTTTGTTAAGGGGCAGCAGCAATTTTTTTTGCCTGTTGGCGCCGTTGCAACTAAATAACCGGTGCCATGTGCGTCTTCTATCTGCAAAAGATCATATGCCAGTTTGAATTGGATATCATCCAAACCGCCGGTGCTTACATTGCCCATCTTTGTGCCCATTGCCGCAGTATTGATGCCTACCCATATAGCTTTGGTGACATTATAGTATCCCGTAAAAAGCATGCCTGCTTGAGTCATTTGGTTATGCGTTGTTCCGGTGAAAAATGGTTTTGCATACAAACTTAGGTTACTTTGTTCGAGCGTATGGTAACGGTGGTAATTAACCAAAGCCAATTCGAGCATCGAGTCTGTGCTTATGTCGCGCGGCGTTACACAGTATGTATCGACGCTGGCTGAATACGCAGGCGCTGTAAGAGCTATAAGTATATAAAAAAATAATAATTTTTTTTTAATCATTACGATCGCTTAAGTTGGCAAGTATATATAAAAATACTCTTTTAGTTTCATAAAATACTAGTTTTTTAGAAAGTTTATATTTTTTTATAGATTTTTTTGGCCCTTTCTATTAATGTTGTTGTTGTGCATATAACCAAGGAGTTTAATTATTATGGCATTCAGCGTAAAATCCAAGAAAAGTGGTAAAACTTATTTCTTACATTCAAAAGAAGTTAAGCTTGCCGGTGGCCGTTTACAAAATATCTTTTACTTTGCTGGTGAAGAATCTAAAAATGCGTTAGGTGCATTGCCTGCAGGATACGAAGTTATGGAAAACGAACGCACTGGCTTGCCAATGCTTCGCAAAAAGAAATAAGCATCTTATTTCTTGAAAAATCTTAAAAAAAGAGCACTTTTTAAAGTGCTCTTTTTTTGTATACTAAAACAAACAGGTGGTTCCAAAAAAGAGTAGCAGTATGAAAAAAATTATGAGTACACTGTTTGTTTTTGCAAGCAGTATGTTGTCTTCGAAAGTTGATATGGTAAAACAATTAGCCTCTGCGCCCGAGCAGCTTACACAATTTAATGAAATTGCAACACAATATAATCCCGAGCTGCCGGCGTTATGGAATAACCTAACACCAGAAGAGCGTGTTTTTGCTTATTATCTTGTTCGCGCATCTATTCCTGGTAATACCATTGTTGCAGACCAGACACATCGTCATGCTGTTGAAATAATCGAACTCTTTGAAAAGATTATACGCAACGCACGGGCAATTAAACAACATTGTGCCCAACTGTTTGACGTGAATACTTTCTTGCATCAGGCAGAAACATTTTTAGTCTATCTGTATGCGCACCACGGCAATTATTTTTTAAAAGAATTTGAAGATCACAAACGTACCCCAGCTGGTTTGGAGTTAGATACTCTAACTCCTGAAACAGTTGTTGCAGCACTTAAAGCGCTTGGAGTTGCAGACGCGCAGCATACGGTTAACCGCTTACACAGATCGATTTTTGACGCAGCATTCGAGCCAACCGTAACGGTTGAAGGCAGTATCGAACAAAGCGCGGGCAACTATTATAGCCCTGATTTTACACAAGCTGATTTTGATGCCCTTGACCCAGCTGATCAAGTTGCATTAAACGTCTATTGTTCAACTTCTGGAGTCGAAAAATACAAAATTGGTGGCAAATATTCTGCAGAGCTGGAGGTTGCGCATTACTGGCTTACAAAAGCATACGAACATTCTCTGAACTATCCTGATGTTTTTGATAAACATATTCCAGCAAGCTTACAGCATATGCTCAAATATTTAGAAACAGGTGATGAGCAGGAATTTAGAAAATTTTCTATCGAATGGCTTAAAACGCACAGTAGAATAGATTTCAATTTCGGGTTTATAGAAGTTTACCAAGACCCAAAACAGTTCCGTGGAGAATTTGAAGCTGATGTCACGGTTAAAGCGGTCGACATGAAAAAGCTTAATGCACTGTTGCCTGCGCTTGAACAAGCGTTACCATTTCCTGAAGAATTTAAACGCCAAAATTTACAAGACAGTGCGGCTATACCCAATGCATCGCTGAACGCAAAAATATTTGCTTCCGGTGGCGCTGGGCCGGTAAAAGTTGTTTCGGCCTATTGTCTGCCAAACTATACCGATATCCGCGCAGAGCATGGTTCTAAACAGATTATGTACCAAAATGGCAAAGGCCTTGGCGAGTTAATGAACCCTGTTTTGGCATTAAGACTTTTTTATAACAAAGAGCTTGCTGATTGGCTTGAAAAGCATGACCCACAGGGCACCCTTAAGCACGATATCTGGAATATTCATGTCCTGTTACATGAAACACTTGGCCATGGCAGCGGCCGTGACGCGCAGCATCTTTTTGTTGAAGGTGACCCATTAACTATTAGCGGTAAAACCTATAAAATTGGCGATACTATTCAAGTAACCAGTGATAATAACACTGAATTTATTGGCGGCTATTCGTCTGCGCTTGAAGAGTTACGTGCAGAAATTATCGCACTGTATACCTGCATTTATAATTTTGATGAACTTGATGCTGGCGGTTTATATAAAGATTGGACTTCTAGAATCGGTAAAGAAAAACTTATCGAATGGTTTATTATAGACATGGCGCTTGGCGGCTTGAGTAGATTGCTTGGCCAAGCTGATGACGCAACAGAGATTGTGCAGGCCCATGCGCGTGCTGACACTACCATCACAAACTACCTGCTTGACCACGGTGGCTTAGAAATTGTTGAAGGGCAGTATCCCGTTGATGGTGTTATGCACACCGTTATTGGTGTGCGCGTGACCGATTTGAAAAAAGCTATGCAGGCGGTTACTGACCTTGCACGTTTGGTGCAACGGTGCAAATCAACTGCAGATGGCCAGGCTGTTGAGCGCCTTATGAAAACCTATGGCACCTGTGTGCGCAACCCAGAGTATATCAAAATACTCAAGGCTAATCGTCAGGCCGTGCAGGGTGATCTTAAAGAGATCGCAGAGATATTCCCCCGCCTGATTCCTGAAGTTGACGCTGCTGGAAATATTGTTGATATCTCTGCCGAATGGCCTGAAAGCTTTTTAGAGCAAAATCTTGAACTCAGCAAACTCGCGTTGTCTAAAAAATAGTTTTATTTAAAAGGGACATATTTCTATGTCCCCTTTTTTCTTATGTATTAATGAGTGTTTTTAATTGTTCTGCAATTTGTTGCGCGGTGTTTATTTGCGAGTTTACCGTGAGATCGTATTTTATGTTGCCATAAACGGTGTGGTAATGGCTACGTGCATGGCCAACAGGCGATGTGCCACGGGCCTTTTCACGCGCTTCAAGTGTCTCCAGTGGTATTTCAACAGCAACATAATAGGTTGGAATAGATTTGAGTTTGATTTGTAGATCCTGCAGCCATTCATGTTTATACGCAATATAATCGACAATCACATTGCAACCATTTTTGGCATATTCTGCAATTGCGCTATTCATAGCATACGCAACTTTTTCGCCTTGCTCGCCAACAAAAAGTGTAATTATTTTATTGCTCTGTGCGTCAGAAGATTCTTCAACCCATCGAATTGGATTTTTTGATTGCCAATAAGTCAAATTTTCCATGGTGATATCTGGCATGGGCGAATCAAAAAGATTATCGATGCCGACTTTAATCCACAAATTTGGCATCATGAGTTTTTGAAACTCTTTTTGTATAGAACTTTTTCCTGAACCAGATGGCCCGTTAAGAATTATTACTTTACCCGCACCAAGATATTTTTTTTCTTTTTTAAGCAAAAAAAATAGTAGGCTGGCGCCTAAAGCTATAGATAAAAATAGTATTAAATTTTTCATAAAGTACCTTTCTGTTTAATCGCAGCCTGTATCAGGCTAACAAATAGTGGGTGGGGGGCAAATGGTTTGCTCAAAAGCTCTGGATGGAACTGACACGCGACAAAGTATGGGTGTTCCGGGATCTCGATAATTTCTGGTAGATCGCTTGTTGCATGTTTGCCAGAAATGATAAAACCGGCTTTTTCAAACTGCTCTGCATAGTGCGTATTGAATTCATACCGGTGTCGGTGACGTTCTGAGATACTGTTTTTTTGATATACTTTTTCTGCTAAGCTGCCTGGCTTTATTACACAGGTTTGTGCGCCCAGGCGCATGGTGCCCCCTTTATGCGTAACCGCTTTTTGCGCAGCCATGATATCAATAACCGGGTTTTTTGTTGCAGGGTTAAACTCTGTAGAATCGGCGTCAGAGATTTTCAAAACATGGCGCGCGAATTCAATAACGGCTATCTGCATCCCCAAGCAAATACCCAAATAGGGTATTCTATGTTCACGCGCATACTGTGCCGCAAGAATTTTACCTTCAATGCCACGGTCACCAAAACCACCCGGCACTAACATGCCGTCAATGTCGCGGAGTTTGCTTGGGATATTTTCTTGGGTTAATTCTTCTGAGTTTACCCAGACCATGTTCACTTTTGTTTTGGTAGGAATTTGCGCATGCAAGAGCGCTTCATATAAACTTTTATACGCATCTTTTAGGCCAACATATTTCCCCACAATAGCGATAGTAACGCTGCCCTGCAGATGGTGCAGAGTATCTACAATAGTTTGCCATGCAGTTAAATTTGGCGTGCGGTAATCAAGATGTAAATGGCGCGCAATAGTTTGTGGCAGTTGTTGTTGGGCATAATGTAATGGAAGTTCGTAAATGCTTGCAAGGTCTGGTGCAGAAACTACTGAGGCTTTTTCAACATTGGTAAATAGTGCAATTTTATCTTTAACTTCATCTGGTAAGGCAATTTCCGTTCTGCAGATTAAAATATCTGGTTGAACACCCAGCGAAGTGAGTTGTTTAACGGCATGCTGTGTTGGTTTTGTTTTGAGTTCTTCCGTGATATGCAAATAGGGCACATAGGTTAAATGGATATAGATACAGTCTTTGCGGCCGGTATATAATCCCATTTGGCGAATCGCTTCGATATAGGGTAACCCTTCGATGTCGCCGACTGTGCCGCCGATTTCTATGAGCGTGCAATCGACATCGTCTGCTGCATGTTCGATAGTTTTTTTAATTTCATCAGTAAGATGGGGAACAATTTGAATCGTTCCGCCAAGAAAATCACCTTTGCGCTCTTTTTCTATAAGTCGCGCATAAAACTTGCCCGATGTTACACTGTGCTCTTTTTTAAGAATCGCATGGGTAAAGCGTTCGTAATGGCCCAGATCAAGGTCTGTCTCTGCACCGTCATCGGTAACAAAGACTTCGCCATGCTGGTAGGGGCTCATGGTGCCCGGGTCGACATTCAGGTAGGGGTCAAGCTTTAAGAATGAAACGCGGTAGCCCATACTTTCTAAAAGTGCGCCGATTGATGCTGCTGTCAGGCCCTTGCCCAGTGATGAAAGTACGCCGCCGGTGATAAAGATATATTTTGGCATAATGAGTGCATTGTTATGTGATTTAAAATCTTACAATGCACTTCAGTATAGCATAGATTTTAGGATAAGAATTCAGATTACTTTTTTCCCATTATTACCATATGCTTTTTCCAAAGCCATGTAGATACCTTTAGAAGTTTGGCTATCCAATTGTAATGGTTCGCTTGCAAGATCATTACCAACAACAGGTTTAAATTGTACTGGAAAAATTCTTGCGTTGGATGACGAGTGGTCATTACAACAACTTTTGTATAAGCGTTATTGGCAACTTAGATAAAACCGTCTGTATAATAGACTGTTCCCATCTGAGGATCATTATAATCTAATGCAGCAATAGTTGTTTTATTCAAATAAATGGGGAATTGATAGAAGCAATCAATAGTAAATGTGTTTGTCTACTTATTTGTGGTGAATTGGTCGTAAATTCAGAAATATCAAATCCGAAATTTGTCTCTTTGCTTAGTTCTGCTGATTGAATATTCAAAGAGGCAAGCAAGAATGCCGCAGCGATTGCAAAATTATATTTTGACATAGTGACCTTAGTTATGAATTTAAAATATTATAAACACTTTGACTATACCATAAAAAGATGAATTATTGTTTGCGATTACTTATTTGAGTACACTAGAAATATATTAAGAAAGGATTTTCATGAAAGCCATAGAATTTACTACAAAAGCCAAAAATGGAGTTATAGAAATTCCTAAAGAATACCAAGAAGAGCTTCAAGACCAATTTCGGGTCATTATCCTTCAAGAAGTTTCAGAAGTTCAAAAAAAGATAGTCAACAAAAAACGTACATTGGTTGCTGCAAAAATAAAAACAAAAGGTTATAAATTTAATCGAGAAGAAGCTAATGGCCGATAAAGTTTTTATCGATAGTAATATCCTTATATACGCTTATTCTGTAGATGAGCCCAAAAAGCAAAAAATTGCTCACGATCTTTTCAATAAACACGATGAAATAATTATTAGTACTCAAACTATTAATGAATTTATTAATGTTACTGCACGAAAAAAATGCTTTCAGTCGAAAAAATACCTTTGGTTGTTGACGAATTATTTAAGGTTTTTTCAGTTACGTTAATTAATCAAAAAATAATACAAAAAGCTTTATTATTCGCTCATACATATCGTTATTCTTACTTCGATTGTTTGATGCTTGCAAGTGCCATAAATCAAGATTGTACGATTATATATTCAGAGGATATGCATCATTTGCAGATACTTGAAGGTAGTTTAAAAATCATAAACCCTTTCTGAAAATATACATAGCGCGCATGAGCGCACTATGTATATTTTGTCTTATTTACAGTGACAGCTCTCTGGTTGTTGACACGTTGAAGCTATAGATTTTTTGTGTTTCAAAAAGATCAGAAAGTTCCATGGCTCGTGCAAGGCGTGTAAGCCCAATGCCACCGCCAAAGCGTTTGATCATAGGTAATGCCAGATACTCTTCGAGCTCGTACAATACCCGTTTTTCACCAAACTGTTTCAGCAAAAGTTCTGCATAAGTGCCATTTTTAATGGTGAAAAAACTTTCGCGCATGCGTGCGACATCCGTTTCCCGTTCTGCCGAACCGATTATCTCCATGCCATGAAGCAAAATATCGATTTTGCATGCAAGGCCCGATTCGGCTCGTTTCATGTTCCAAAATGGGTTAGTGCAGGCTGGGAAATGTTCCAAACTTATTGACGCGCCATATTTTTTTTCAAGCGCGAGCTCATGTTCCGCTTCTAATGTTTCTGTTTCATAACTTTGTGCAGCGTTGGTATAGTCTATGCTTATCGGTAGTTCAAAGCCGAGAAATGTAACAAGTTCAGCTTCGAGCTTTTTTAAATCATCAAAGGTGCCGGGCGCTTCGAATTCAAACATAGGAAATAGTCGCATGTGGCGTCCCGGGATTGGGTTTGGTTCATCACGATACGAGCTGGTTACACAAAACACACCGGGCCATTGAGGGTTTTTAAGCATTTCGTATTCGAGCCACATCTGCCCGGTTTGTGGTAATGGGTAAGTTGTACCACCCAGGGTATAGTTGGTTATGGTTGCTGGCTCTTCACATGCTGCTAATATGGATGTGCGTGATTGTGCGGGTACTTCGATGAACTTCTTTTGTGTTTGAAAAAAATGGCGCAGTTTTTGAACCATCTCATTAAAATGAAGGGTATTCTTCATGGCACTCTTTCTTTTTTTTGATTCGCATAAATTCTAAGTAATTTACTAGCTTGGTTTAACCATTGTCAATTGTTTTTAAAAAAATCTTGTGAACTGGTCATTAAGATAATTATAATTACAGCAAGTATCGTTATTTTTTTGGGAGGGGTCGTATGAATTCAAAAAAATATTTTTTAGGCATGGTTGCAGGTGCAACAATTTTTAGTGCGCTGGACGCAAAAAAACAGGACACCGTGCAGCAGGCATGCGGCTCGGACAAGCAGGCCTGTCAGGATAAAAATAATAACTGTTTATGCTACTGCGGCTTCAAACCTGGTCCACGAAAAAAGATAGCAGACGACACCTTGCTATTTATTGAAGATGACGAATTTGGTCACCATTGTTACTGCAAGCAACGAGATATTGATAAGGTTAAAGCAGACCAAAAGATGCTTGAGCAAGCGATTGAAGGTTAACTAGCTTTGGTTATTCAGCTGCAGAAAAAGAATATATTCTTTAAGAAAATCGAATGTTTTATCTTCTTGGTGTGCCGCGCAGTATGCTTGGTTAAAATAATGTACCATATTCACGCCATTATCCAGTGCGTACAATGCGGGAAGCAGTGAAAGCCATGGGTAATCTGTATAAGTTTTATAATAGAGTACGCTGCTGAGTATAAACCAATAGAGCGCAGAATAGCCTTTGCTGAGTAATTTGCGTGTGTCATAGTGTGTTTTGTAATTTTTAGTTTCAGAAAGCTCTTGCCCCGGATAAAAATACGGCATATAGCTGCTTAAAAAACAACAAAAAATAATTTTTATCTTCATGTTGAGACTACCTCCCTGTGCAAGAACCTGTGATACAGTTCTGGGTTTTTTGCATCATCGTTATACCCATATTTATAAAAACCAGTAAATTGACTTTGTGGATATTTTCCTGGAAGCAATGTTCCCTGAATGCTCAAGGTGAGATCGTCACCTGTCGGCTGTTTATAACCAAAAAGTTGTACGATATAGTCTATCATCATAGGAAAAGCGTGGCGTATCATGCTGTTTACGCAGCTCCCACCAGATCGTTGTCGTTAAGTTTATCAAACTCGTCTTGAACTCGTTGTTGGTAGGTAAATTTTTTAACCCGTTTAAGCTTTTGTTTTTCAGTAATATCTATCTTAACCCGTGCGACTGTTTTATCAGAGTCCCTTGAAACCTCTATGTAGCCATCTTGAAAATCTACTTTGGTTACTGTACTGCCATCAGCACAGATAAATTTTTCATTAAGCTTGCGCATAAAATCTGCCTCTTGGGATCTTCTTCTTGTTAGAGCAACATCGTTTGCGCGACGAACTGTTCGTGAAGAGGTCGCTGTTTGTTGTGCGATTTCAGGTATTTCTACCTCTTCACCCAGTTCTTGTTGCTGTTCATTGATCTTTTTTTCAACACGAGCGACTTTGTTTATATAAAAAAGATTTCCATTCAGTACGGCTAGTCGATAATTTTCAAGAGCTTTTTGCAGGTCTCGAGGCACACCAAAACCAAATTCATACATTTCACCTTTAATGCTATAGCTGAGTGGATCTTGTGAATCGATAACTTTTTTAAATAATTCTTGAGCACGCGCGCGATCTTTGTGGACATTGTTTCCCGCCTGATAGAGAAAAGCAAGAAAATAATTTGAATTTATATCGCCTTTGCTGCTTGCTTGTTCAAAAAGATGTAGCGCTTTTTCGTAATCAGCTTCAGCATTTAGGCCGGCATCGTCTTTTTCTTGGGCGGCAAAATACTCTAGTTGCCCTAAGTAGCCAAGCGATTCACTATCACCCAAGTCAGCTGCTTGTTTAAAATATTCGGCAGCCTTTTTAGTATCTTTTGGAAGCTCTTTAAAGTTGCGTGTATACAAGATTCCCAAAAATCTAATCGCTGGTACGTACTTTTTATCAGCAGCTTTTTGTAAAAACTCAAGAGCGCGGGGGATGTTTCGTGAACCTTTAGCAGCAAACACATCTCCCTTTCCAACAGCAAATAGAGCTTCTGGCAGACCGGCTTGTGCAGCACGTTCATAATAGTCAAATGCGATATTTACATCTTTTTCTGTATGAAATTCTGGCAAATAGATTATATATCCTGCGTCATACAGTGTTCCAAAATAGTAGAGTGCATAAGGAACCTGAAAAACTTTATCTAACCGTAACAACGTATGCAAGATAGTTTCCAAGCCGTGTGGTGTGGCCTGTTTTACTAATGCGTCAACGATTTTTTGGTCTTTGTTAAGTACCGCAGCAGCTTCTTGTATGACACGATTTTTAAATTCAGCCGGAAGTTCTGGATGAGTCGCCAAAATATCAAGAATGCCAAATGCTTTAAAGTTGCCCAAAGCTAATTGGTTAAGAATTTTTTTAAGATCGATATGGGGAATAAGACTAGCTGAAAGCATCTGATTAAGTTTCTGTGTTGCGTTGACATAAGAAAATTGAGCTTCCAATGCGGCATCAATGAAAAATTTACAGGCAAGATCAAGCCTTGGCTGCGTTCCGATGCCTTTGTAAAACTTCATTCCTAGGACATAGCTTGCTTCTGCTGCATTTGGATAGAGTTGTTTAATACTTGATACCGGTAAGGCTGCGTCTTCCATAATCAAATCATCAAAAGACTCTTGAGTTTCAGGTTCTTGCGCAGCGTATAAGCCGGTAGAAAAAATCAGTAACCATACAAGTATCATACAAGGCTCCTATTTTTGTTGCTCGGTAATTTTGCCATCTTCAATAACAAAAATTTTATCAGCATAATGCAAAATGCGTGGGTCGTGGGTAACGATAACAATGGTTCCCCTTTTTTCTTCTTTTATTTTTTGTAAAAGGTCCATAATTTTTTTGCCCCGTTCAGAATCTAATGCACTGGTTGGTTCGTCACATAAGATTATTTTTGGGTTATGAATACAGGCTCGCGCAATAGCAACTCGTTGTTGTTCACCACCAGAAAGGGCGCTTGGGTAACTGTTGAGCCTGTCACCCAGCCCAAACGATGTCAAAAGCTCAGCCGCCTGTTTATAAGCTTGTGCTTCTGGAACAGCGTGAATCAATAAGGGCACCGTTGCATTTTCTAACGCAGTCAGCGTTGGTACCAAGTTAGTGCGTTGGAACATAAAGCCCATCGTGTCGCCACGAAAAATAGTACGTTCTTTTTCTGCCATGGCGTTTATAGATTTGCCCATAATTAAACAGGTGCCACTGTCCTGTTCCAGCAGGCCACCGATAATGGTGAGTAAGGTTGTTTTACCTGAACCAGAGGGGCCCATAAGCATGATCATTTGATTTTCATATGCAACTAAATTGATATCATCAAGCACTGTGTATTCTTCTTGCCCGCGCTTGAACGTTTTTTTAATGTTTTTGCATTCAATGGTTATGGTATTCATTATTTAAACATCTCTGCTAGTTCTATGCGATATATCCGTGAAATACTGATCAATGACGACACGATACAAATAAGAAAAATAATTGCCCCGGTAAAAAAATAAAGTGAAATCGGCAAATAAAAGGAAAGCTCTGAGCCAATTGAAAAAATTCCTATCAAAGCCGCGGCACCGACACCAATGTTCCAGCTTATCAAAGCGACCCAACATGCTTGCATAATGGTAATCTGTGCAAGGAGTTTTTTTGATGCGCCCATAAGCGAAAAAATTGCAAAATAGGGTAAGTTGTCGGTAGTAAAGTTATAAAAAATCTGCCCAGCAATAGCAGCACCGATTAAGATCCCTAAAAGAACAGCAAGACCAAAGTTTATCGGTATACCGGTGTTTTTTAAATAGTACCAGACTGTTTTTTGTTCGAACTCTTTTTTTGTCAGCGCCATGAGACTTGTCTCCTGATGTATTTTTGACGCGAGCATCTTTGCGGTAATGCCCATTTTCGGTTTAACTAAAATAAAGGAAAGCAGTTTACGCTCAAAAGGGGCATACTCAACTGCGGCAGTATACGTTGCGTAAATAACTGGCTGTGATTGAAACTGCCGGTCTAATTTACAGATGCCTACAACCACAGCACGTCTGTCGTTTAACTCAAGGGTATCGCCAACGGTAAGCGGTGTTAATTTTTTTTCTGGGCCTACGTGTGAGGCAAGCTTATCATCAAGGTCAAAATCGTTAACTATTACGCCGTCTGGTTGGCGTAAGTCATACAGGTTGCCTTGCGTGATAGTATGTGGCGCGCCTATGAGTGTTGCATTATCAACGCCCAACAGGTTACAGGTTTGGAACGTGCCGTCTTGTAAGCGCGCACGAATGGTGCCCTTGAAAAAAGGCACTGCCCACTCAACCCCTTCAATAGAGCGTACGCGAAATAGATCTGTATCACGTAGTGGCTTAATATCATCTATCATTTTAACGTTAGGGTCCATCACCCAAATCTCTGCTTGTGGTGTGTCTGTTATTATTGAATAGGTACGTATCATAAGCCCAAAAAATATAGCAGACTGTTGCGTAATAATAAGAGCTGCAAAGGATAAACTTATAATGAGGCCTAAAAATTTTGTGGTGTTATGCGTGAGCATCTGCAAACCTATTTTATACATTACCAGCCTCCCCCGAGTGATTTATAGAGTGATACAAAACTCAGCGCAACATTTTCTTGAGCATCTAATAATTCGTAAGCGATCTCGTTCATGCGAATTTGGTTAGTCAGCTGAGTAATGCGACTTTCAAGGCCACTTGCAAAGAGTTTTTGAGTAAGTGCATAACGCTTGTTTTCGCTTTCTTGTTTTGATTCAAGCAGTCTCAGTTTGTAGTTGTTGTTTACATACGCAAAAAGCCAATTTTCAACTTCCTGCAGGGCATTAAGAACCGTTCGTTCGTATTGTATTAATGCTTGTCTCTGAGAAGATTCTTGTACTTGTATGTTAAAATAGATACGTCCAAAATCAAGAATTGGCCAATCAAAAAGGGGCCCGGCAAACCAGAGTTTTGCCTGGCCTGGCGGGAACTGACATGACGAAATCGAAGGTCGTCCCAGAAACGCAAGCAATGATATTTTGGGGAACCATTCTGCAACAGCAGCGCCGATTTGTTCGTATGACGCTTTAAGCTTCTTTTCTGCTTTTCTGATATCCGGGCGCCTACGTAGGAGTTCATACGGTTCATCGATGGGCGCTTCATGCTCAACGTGTGGTATTTCTGTAATTGATTCAAGATTAAGGTCCAGTTGATCAGGATTTTTTCCTAGCAGAAAGGCAAGTTTATTATAATTTTTTCGCTGTTCTATTTTTAGGTCTATGAGTTGGGTTTCAACAAGATCTATAGAGGTTGTTTGTTCAAGTGAATCTGCCGGTTATCAAGCCCTGCAGTGAAAGAATCTTTATAGAGTTTTAAAATCTCTTTATTGAGATTATCGGTTTCTTGCACAAGACGAATTTTTTCTTCTTGGCTACAGAGTGTGATATAGGTTTGCGCTATTTCTGCAACCAGAATAACTAATACATCATGCATCTCTTCGATCTGTGCTTCAAAGGTATAATGGGAAGCTTTTTGTGTGCGGTACATCTTGCCCCAAACATCGATTTCCCACAAGGTGTCTAATGCTATAATAGATGCGCTTACGTTGTTAAAAAGTTTTCCTTGAGTCAATATGCCATCACCAAGATTTGCGCGCCCAATAGCCCCAAAAAGATCAATTTCTGGCAAAATTTTTGCAACATCTATGCGATGCATATTACGTGATTCAATAATTTTTTCTAAAGCAATTTTAAGGTCAGGGTTGTTTTGGATACCCTCTTGAATAAGTTTTTCTAATGTTGGGTTATTAAACGCTTGCCACCATGAACGTATATCATTTTTAGTATCACCCTGAAGTTTTAGAGAATATTCTTTTGGCAGTGTGAGCGCAGGCTTTTTATATTTTGGGCCAACGTTGCAGCCCACAAGTAACAATGAACAGATTAATAATAACCGAGCAACGCTTTGTGGCCGTTCTTTCATTGTTTAACCTCGTGGGGAGTTGCTTCAAGGTAGACATCAAGAAGTTGACCCATATAGACCGGGAGATTATCCTTTTTGAATCGATAAACAACCTGGAGTACCCGTGTGTCTGTCCGTTCTTGATCATATCCGGTTAACGATTTTTTAGGAATAATATACGGTTCTGTGTAGACATATTCTAACGGAATTTTTATTGAGTTGTTTCCTCTGATATAAGCGTATCCTGGTGCGCCCTGTCTAAAGCGCCACGAATCTTCTTCATCGATATCCGTGCGCAGATGATAATAACGTGTATCACCAAAAAGAATTAACGGTGTGGCATCAATAGCAGTTTGTGTAGCATATTGCCCGGGCGAATATTTACCTGCAAGACTTCCCCCTTACATGGCGCACGCACAACAGAACGTTCAAGGTCAGTTTTAACGGTATTTACAGCCGCTTGTGCTTTTTCAAGTCGTTTATGGGCAAGAATTTTATTGTATTCAGCCTGCGTATAGGCCTGTTTGCTTACGGCAGTTTTATCATCAAGCTGTTGATAGAAATCAAAAAGCTTACACTGTAATGTATAATCTTGCTGAGCGACTTCCAGCTCTTTAACACTTTCTACTAATTGTGCTTCAAGTTTACGCGTATCTGTTTTAAAAAGAGGTTTCCCCTTTTTTACTTTGTTGCCAACAAAAACATAAACATCAGTAACGATATCTGAAAATGATGAGCCAATAGAAATATTTTTGTAGATCGATTCGATAATGCCCTGACAGGCAATTGAATCTTTATAGGGGGACGTTAATGGTGCTGGCGCAACTTCTTTATAAACGGGCTGTTGTGAGCCCCTATAGATGATATAACAGGTTGCACATAAACCACACAAAGCCAAAATTACTATAATACTGCTACGCACAACTTACTCCTGTTTTTAATGAGTATATAAAGATTAGTCTAGCTTTAGGCAGTAAGTAAATACATGGCGCAAATGGGCGTTATTTTTTTATAATTCCAATAAAAAGCGGGTACGTTTTGGTTCATTATTAAACCACCAATCTGCAGAACCGGGAACTAATTTAAATGTTCTGATAAATCCTTTATTAGTCTCTTGAAGTTCCATCTGGTAGTTCACATACTCTGGGATGTCTTGCGCAACTAATGTCGGCTTTTCAAGATGGGTAGCAAGCACCGAGATACAGCGGTCGCTTTGTGCAAGCTTGTGGCATAACTGAATAACAAATTGCTCAGAAACTCGCTCGATAGTGCCACGACATGGCTCGTCAATAATAAAAAAATATGCGTCAGCGTTTGTAACTTTTTCTACGGCGCTTATCATCGAATCAAGTCTTCGTTTTTCTGCCATAAATGTTGACAGCCCTTGTTCAAGATCTGCTTGTGGCGAAAGAAAGGTTCGCAGGCCCGTAAAAATGCGCATGGTTGCATGTTGGCTTGGCACGATTCCCCAGCCTTGTGCAAGAATTATTCCCCAGCTTATTCCCGCCATAACGGTTGATTTGCCGCCGCCGTTTGGGCCGGTGATAATCATATTGCGTGGGTTATTATTTCCCAAGTATACGCTGTTGGTAACAGGGTTGTTGTTGGTTACCCCAGGGTGCCAAAAATTGATAAACTCAATGCAAACAGCATCTTGAGTAAATGCTGGTAGGCAGTAGGGTGTTTGGCTATCCTGTTGTTCAAGATACAGTTTTACAATTGAAAGCAAGGCATCACAAGCGCCTGATGCTTTCATAAGGGGCAACAATTGGTCTTTGACTTCCCGCATCTGTTTATGAATTAATAGTGCTGTTCCAGATGATATAGTTGTTGGAGTACTATTTTTTAATTCCGCAGATTCAAGAAGTTCAAAAAGTTTTTTTAATTCTGGCGAAATATTTTTTTCGTGAACATATTTTTTTATAAGCTGAAAGGGTGCTAATTCAGCAAATAGTGGATACTTTTGACTAAAAGCATACAGCTGTGTGCAGCCGATATACCACTGGGCGATATGATAGATTTCTGTGCTCAGTTCTTCTACCGTTTTGTAGGTTTTTTTTATTTTATTGATATGGCTTTCAATGTCTTTTACCGTAAAAAAATCGTACGTGCCTATAGCAGCACCCGTTGCCAGAATTGCAATAAGGCCAGACATCGGTGCAAGATAGTCATGAGTGATAAACGTTTCTATGTATCTTTTTGTGTCACCGCCAGAAAGTTTATGAGATTCATAGAAAAAAGAAAATTTTTCTATCTCTGTCTTGAGAAAATATGATTGAAATGGATTGTGAATATGAAATGGGTAATAAAAGCCTTCGAGTATGCCATTAATATAATGAGGCTCTGTCTTATGATGCGAACTGAAAACAGTTTCTTTAATATAGCTGCCAAAGCATTGTTTGCCCAGGTAGCCAAGTACCGTTACGATAGAATTAACATTGCCCGAAAGGCTGAGCGCTGCTTTACTTGAATTTAAATAGCTGGTGAGTGCGGGGAAAAAACCAAAAAAATTGTAATACAGTTCTTGAATCTCCTGATGGAGTATATTAACGGTTTGCCAATAGTGTAAAAGCTGTGGTCGATTAATTTTTTGTATACAGGCCTGATATTCATGTAATGCTTGGCTGTTTGAGATAAGTATTTTTAATAGTTCTTGACGCAGCGTTAAATCGCTGGGCTGTGTCAGTGGGTGTCTGAGCATGTCGTTAAGAGACCATGACCCAAAGGGCGTTTGGCACCGATTCAAAATACGCAGCATGCTGTCATAGTTCAGCTCATTATATCCTTCGGGATTTAAAAACGGTGATGCAACTGCTGGGTTTTTGTCTGCAAGCGCAGAAAATTGTGCACTGACGGTATCAAGAGTGTGTGTCTGAAAAGATGCGTTAACAAGAATAATTAAAAATAATGAACAGCGTGTGAAAAACAACATATGCTAATAACGTTAAAGAATTTTATAATTATGTAGTCCAACTACCATGATAATTATAAAATTCTTTTTGTCAATAAACGTTAGTGTTGTGTTTGTGTAAGCTTATTCTACAAATGTGATTGCTTGGCCTATTTTGCCAGCGCGTCCGGTTCTGCCGATTCTGTGGATATAATCTTCATGGCTTTGTGGTAGATCATAATTGATAACATGTGAAACATCTTCAATATCAATGCCACGCGCAACAACGTCAGTCGCTAAAAGAATGTTAGTTTTATTTTCTTTGAATGATAACAATGCTTTAGTGCGTTGATGTTTGTGCTTTGTCGCCATGAATGGTTGAGATCTTAAAGCCGCGTGATATAAGGTCGCGTGATAATCGATCTGCGATATATTTTGTTCTTAAAAATATAATACTTTTTTCTACTTCTGGTTTGATTAAAAGATCATGAAGTAGTTCGATTTTTACGTGTTGAGCCAATTTTTATTACATCTTGGTTTACGTTTTCTGCAGACTGTCTTGTTTTAACACGTATTGAAACCGGGTTATGCAAAAACGCATCCATAATTTTTTGTATATTTTTTGGCATGGTTGCTGAAAAGAAGAGTGAATGACGTTTTGTAGGAAGTTTACTGATAATATATTTTATATCATTGATAAAACCCATATCAAGCATAGTATCAACTTCATCTAAAACAATAGCGTCAAAGTTATAAAAATTAATAAGTCTGTTTTGTTCTAAATCTATTAATCTGCCTGGTGTACCGATAATAAATTCTGGGTTTCTGCTCAGTTGACTGCTCTGCTTGTGTAACGGCAACCCACCGATACAGACGGTTGATTTTAAACCAGTCTTATTTTTAAACAAAAAAAGTTCTTTATCGATTTGTACTGCAAGTTCACGGGTTGGGGTAATAACCAACGCACGCGTTGTTTTTTTATGCATAATATTGTGTATCAAGGGAAGCAAGAAAGCAGCAGTTTTGCCGGTTCCTGTGTTTGCTGTGCCGATAATATCACGGCCCTGTAATAAAACAGGAATAGCTTCATCTTGAATAGGTGTCGGGTTGATATAACCCTTGGCAGCTATATTGTCTTTAATCAACTGATCGAGTTCAAAGTCTGCAAAGCGGTGTTTTGGGCTATAGGCAGCTGAAACTACTTGTTCTTCGACCTTTTTCATAAAAAGTGAAGGATCAAATTTTTTGATTTCTCGGTGTGATGAGCGACGTGGCCCAGAGGCTTTCATGCCAGCTTTGCCTGAATAATTCTTGTTTGACCCGCTGTGTGACCTGTTTTTATTGGTATAGTGTGCCATGGGCATGCTACTTTCGTTATATAATTTATTACTTTTTCATAGTATAACAGTAAAATTCTATTTGTAAACTTTTTTAAGGATGGAAAAAGGGATACTTGTGCAGGGTCACGAGCTTGTGATAGGGTGAGATCAAAGTTTTGCACCAATTAAGAAAAAGTGAAAAATTATGAATACCCGCATATCATTTAGAAATATGGAGCACAATGTTCACGTCGAAGAGCATGCCCATAGAGAGTTGGCTAAACTCGATAAATTTTTTCAGCCTGGGGACCAGACGGTTTCTACCGATTTAGTAATTAGTGTTGAAGGTGTTGACCATCGGTTACATCGTGTCGAGCTTCGTGTGCATGACAAGCATGGTGAGCTTGTGGCCCATGAACTTGGGCGTGACATCTATCTGACCATTTCGCAGGTAACGGATAAAATGATAGAAGAGCTCTCAAAAGGAAAGTCTCGTCGTCTAGAGCTGCGGGATAAGCCTACTGATGAAAATGCCCCAGTCCGCAAAGAAAAAGCAGATTTCGAAAAATAGCCCATTTTTATAGATATACTTGAATTTAATCGCATCGATATTTTTCATACTGTTCTAATTGGATATTTAAAATTAATGATGTTTGAATGAGCTGCTCGAATTGCTCAATCTCCTTTTTTAAATTGATATATTCGATGACATATCTTATCAAAAGATATTTAAGTCTTTTAAGTTCCAGAGCATTTTTTTTGTTTGTGTCAGTCAAATCATTTTTAATGAGATCCCTAATCGCTTGCTCATTCTCAATTGAATTTTGAAAATTCATTTGAAATGAAATAATCTCACTTCTAAATCTTTCCGACTCACCTTCATCTAATTGGTTATTAATTTCTAAAACAAGATTTTGAGCTTTAGAGACCAAGGAATCGATTATAGATTCTATTTCATAAATTGTTGCAATCTGTTTTGAAACTTCTAGATCCGTTTTTTTTATCTTGTTTTTAAGATCTTGTATTTGTTGGTCTGTGTTACAGGTAGTAAAGCAAGGGATTAAAAGTAAGCCTGTAATAAATTTTTTATACATTATAATGTTCCTTTAAAGTTATAATATGCATATTAACTGCGCAGCAAGAAATATATTAAAAGCAGGTTAACCAGCACAATTGTTGTTGCTGTAACCCACGCTGATATTTTTACTAAATATGAGTTTGCCAGTTTTCCCATAATAGATGGGCTATTGGTAAATTGAATAAGAGGAAATACCGCAAAGGGCAGCTGCAAGCTTAAAATAATTTGGCTAAAAATCATCATATGGGAAAGACAACATTCACCAAAATATATAATACCCAAAAGCGCAGGCACTAGAGTAATACAGCGGCCAATAAGCCGTCTTACCCATGCCGGTATCTTTATATCTATAAAACCTTCCATAATAATTTGACCAGCAAGAGTGCCAGTAAGTGTTGAATTTTGGCCAGAAATTAATAACGCTACAGCAAAGACTATACTTGCAATCTGTGTGTGCAACAATGGTGTAAAGAGGTAATAGGCATCTTGAATCTCGGTAATTTCATGATAACCATGTTTATAAAAAACCGCAGCTGAGACAATAAGAATCGCTGCGTTGATGAAAAATGCAAAGGTAAGCGCAATGGATGAATCGAGTCCAGAATAAAAGATAGCCGTTTTTTTAGTTTCATCGTCAGCTGCAGGGTCTTTTCTTAACAGTGCAGAATGCAGATAGAGATTATGTGGCATCACCGTAGCCCCCAAAATGCCAATGGCAAGATAGAGCATATTCGGGTCACGTAAAATAGTTGGCGATGGAATAAAGCCATTAAAAATATCAAGCCACACAGGCTGGGCGATATGGATAATAATACCAAAACAAAGACTTATCGCGCCGATGAGCGTAGCAACTAAAATCTCCACGCTTTTCATATGATTATGCGCAAGTAACAATAAGAGTAATACATCGGCAGCGGTAATGCATACGCCCCATATTAACGGAATGCCAAACAATAATTGAAGCCCAATTGCTGAACCGATAACTTCAGCTAAATCGGTTGCTATCACGGCAAGTTCAGCCAGAATCCATAAAAACTTTGAAAGCATTGGTGGGTAGTAATCTCTGCATGCCCGCGCTAAATCTTTGCCCGTTACAATGCCCAGTTTTAAGGCACAATATTGCAAGAGCATAGCCATAACGTTAGAGATTAAGATAACAGACAGCAGAGTGTAGCCATAAGCTGAACCGCCAGAAAGATCTGTCGCCCAGTTGCCTGGGTCCATATACCCAACAGCTATTAAATATCCCGGGCCCGTATAGGCTAAAAAGCGCCTAAAATGTTTGGTGAATTTTGAAAAAAATGATGGTGCCATACGTAAAAGTATAGCGTTTTTTTAATTTTTTTACTTGTAAGATAGCGTTAATGTGCATGCACAAACCTGTGGTAAACCACGGGGTTTGCCGAATTTGCATAACCCAAACGAACGTTGCCTTTAAATTCTCTTTTGGTTTTGCCAGGGATAAGAGTAACAGGGATAGAAAAAGTTAACCGCATTATTCCGGCTTCATCAATTTTGGCTGTTTTTGCGCCAAAAAGTTGGCAAATGACATCGACCATTTCTGGAAACGCATGGCGAATTGCACTATCGTAGGCCGATTCATCCAAATTCGAGGCATTATTAAGCTCAGTAAACCACTCTGTTACTCGAGGTTGATAACTTAGCGTTTTAACATTACGTAGCCGTTTTTGGGTTGCTTTATTAATCGATACTAATGCAACTGTTTTATCAGAAGGACGTTCAATGCTGATTATGTTGTCTCGAAAATTAACATCAGTAACGTAACTACCATCAGTTCTTGGAAATTTTTTATTTAACATCTGTTTAAAATCGGCTTCTTGAGATTTTATTTTTCCAAAAGCAACTTGTTCAGCCGTCGGCTTTTTCTGCTTCTGCTTACTCGGGCCAGCAGATTCTGTGACAGTTGGCTCTTCTGGAGAGCCGTTGCTTGTTATAGCAGGAATTTCAACCCTATGTGCATCCTTTTGAGCAGCCGTTTCATGTTTTTCTTGTTCAATGGCTTGGTTAACGGCATCAAGAGATTTTTTTAAGCTGCTATTACCTTCGGCGATCGATTTTTCGTAATATTCTTTTGCTTTATAGAGATCTTGCGCTGTTCCAATTCCTTGGTCGTACATCAACGCTTTATGAGTTAATATTCTGTTGCTGTCTGATTCAAGAATTGATCTATACAACGCCTGTGCTTTTTCAGGATCACTCTGGCCTTCAAACCCAATTTCATAAAAAAAGGCGAGGTTGAAATGTGCACCCATATCACCCTGCGCTGCTCTTTTAAATAGCTCAAAAGCTTTATGTAGATCAGGTTCACCCAAAACACCATTATCATCAAAACCTTCTTGAGCAAGTTCACCAAGCGCGGTTAATGCACCGAAATTACCAAGCTCTGCGGCCTTTTTAAAATAGGCTATCGCTTGCGGAATGTCAGGAGCGCCTAGGTAGCCTTCAAGGTAAAAAACTGCAATATTATACACAGCATTATGATCGTTTTTATCAGCAACTTTTTTGAAATATTCAAAAGATTTTTTAAAATTTACCTCGGTTCCCTGGCCTTTTAAATAGGCATAAGCAAGCAAAATTTCGCCTCTTGTATCACCTTGTTCTGCACCTTGAAGAATGTACTTGAATGCAGTCTTTGCATTTTGTTGAACAATAGCGCCGTTGAGATAGCATTCACCCAGTTCGACTTGTGCGCGTGCGTAATGATATTTTGTTGCAAGTGTTTCAATAATCTTTATGCTACGGTCACGCATCTGAGGATTTGTTGCAATTTCTGCGGCAGTATTAAAAAGTAAATCTGGGTTCTTTTTTATATATTGGCTCAAGCGCATCAAGAATTTTTGTCTTTAATGCATAATTTAGCTTGTTTGAATCTGCAAGGCGATACAAAAGTGAAAACGCATCTTGGTTGTCTTGGCGTGCCAAGTCTAGTAGTTCACCACTATTTTTTTCAATAATATCGGTATTACAATATCCCGCGTTACACATTCTTAAGACAAGGTCACGGCCTTTCTTAATGTACTTTCCTGATTGCATAAAAAGCTCAAATGCCTTATCAGGCCTTTTTTCGGGCACCCCGAGGCCACCAAGCAGTTTTTGGCCGATGTAAAAATCTGCTTTGCCCGGAACGTCAGCATAAAGTCTTTTCATATCTGCAATGGTAAGTTTTGTTAAATCTTCAAATGATGGCTCTTGTGTTGGCTCTTGCGATGCGTTTATACTAAAATTGCTGCATATAAGTAGCAAAAAAACAAAAATTACGGGTAAACTTTTTAGTGAATAAGTCATGTTACATTCCAATTAATTTTATTCATCATGTCCTTCACTTTGAACTGTAACAAATGTACAACTTAAAAATAAAGGCGTTTTTGTGGAAGATGATCTGCGTGTTAAAGAAAATGTTATAATTCCAGGCAGCGAGCTTGACGTTGCTGCAAGTAGATCGGGCGGTGCCGGTGGCCAGCATGCTAATAAAACAAGCACCAGAATAACCCTGCGCTGGAATGTGCAAACAACAACGGCATTAACTGACGAACAAAAAATTCGTGTCTTAGAAAAACTACATCATAAACTCACTACAGACGGTGACCTGATTATACACAACAGTGAATCGCGCAGCCAACAGCATAACAGGGACTATGCGCGCAAGCGCCTTGCAGACGAAATTCGCACGGCACTGTATGTTCCCAAAAAACGGATGGCAACTCGCCCGCATAAATCTGCAGTTGAAAAACGGCTCCATGCAAAATCAATTCGCGGAGCCGTCAAAAAAATGCGCAATAAAAGAATTGCAGAAGATTAATAATTCGCGCCTAATCACGCCAAGGCACATATCGACCTATATCAGCATTAGGATAACGACGCTTAATTTCAGTGTCTAAAAATGTTCTTGCTTCAGGCTCAAATTGATTATGTACATATAAATTACATAGGCCATCTTGTCCGGCTCCCGCCTTAATCCATTTTGCTTCAGTATCAATAATGAAGACTTTTCCTTGTGGGGTACAAACGAAATTTTGTGGCACACAGTCGACAAATGTTTTTTCCGCTTGCGTTAGCAAGGTAACCATTTGTTGGGTCTGGGCCAATGTCCAGCGCCACTGCTGAGTGCCTTGGATATATTCAACCACACATAATGTATTTGAACGAATCCTATAATAATTTTTTAAATCATTCGGCAACAGCGCTTCATCTGGTATAGGGCAGCGCCGTTTTTGAGGAACACCCAATAAATTAAGATTGTATTTTTCTATACAAGGACGCAAAATTTCTTCTGCCCCTACTACGCGTGATTCGTCTGTCTTTATAAGGTAACCAGGTAGCCAGTCAAATTTTACAAATAATTTTTCACTATCAAAACGATATTTCGAATTCGGCATAACGAGTGCTCTCAGAATATCATCTATTTTCTCGGAGCACTTTTGTTCTGCTTGATCAATTGATAATTTGTTTTGAACGATAGCTTCAGCAGCCGCCTTGGCCAGGCCTTTTGCTTTAAGTTGCTTTTTAGCACGATATTTTTTTGCCGCGCTAGCAAGCAAACGATGCGCTCGTGCTCTGAGTGGGTCTGATGGCTCCATGCCAATAATGGGCGTTGAAAACAAATGTAATATAACATGTATTGCAACTATAATTGTGGTATAAAGTTTCATTTTTTGTTTTTATTTTTTTAATGATAATGATTAGATAAAGAGACTTTTTTTTATTTTATCATGAAATTTTCTTGATTTCAAAATGCAAACTCCGTAAAATTGGCGGAGATTAATAGCTGGTATCCATAAATTTATAGATTTTTTTACTATCCATGTGGATATATATGAAATACTGAAAAAAGATTATGTCTTAATATAGTAATTAGGTGCTTTGCTGTTGTGAGCCTCTAAACGTATATAACTTTGTGTTTAGGCATGTTTAATTAATTGTGTAGACACAAGCAGTTCAGTGACAAATTTTTCACATTCTAGCATCAAAAAAGCAAGGTTGCTTTTGATGTAAGGCAGCTCCTTAAAACCATCGCTAGTTAGATCTTTACCGATTGTTTCTGCGATAAAGGCATTTACGTTGCCTTGTTGCCAATCAAATCTTGAAATTTTTTCAAAATTATAATTGGTATCAAATACGGCATAAGTAAGGGTATTTGGTTTTGCTGTTTGCTCTATGACATCATACAGTGCAAGGTGCGCGCTTGAGCCCCAGTGAATTTTTATTTCTGGGCCACAGGGTTTAAAAAAGCTCAGAGATAAAATCATAAATATTAAACTTTGGCATATCTGCAGGGAAATTCTTTGTCAAATGTTCTAGTTTATTTTTAAAGCAACTTTTATCAGCTTGAAAAAGTGCTTGCCTTGCCCATATCACGGGCGCTGCCTGTTGAGGGAATAAGATATAACAAGCGTTGTTCCACGTTTGGCCCTTTTGGATGATGATAGTGTTTGATCGTGTAGGAAATGCTTCAGCGTCTGGGATTTCGTATATTGCCGGCCTGTCGGGATCAACCATCGTGATAATATCACTTTTTTTTTGGTCAAGTATTTTAAGCTTACTCAAATAATCATACGCTGAGGAAAAATGGTACACATGAACATTTGAGTTCTTTTTATTTCTTGAGATATATTTTGTTATTTCAAGCGTAAATTTGTCAATGATATTTGCAGCTTCCCAGGGATGCCCCGTATACACCTGTTCACCTTGTAAGGTATAATATTCCTCAGAGAGTAATCTTTTGTTTTTTTCATGGATTATATCTTGTAATTTTTTTAATTTTTCTTGAGCCGTTCTTGGAAGTGCTATATCATCTGGATATTCTATATCTATAATATTAACGATGATATCTTTATAACCTGCTTGAATAAGTTCTGTTATTGTAAGAAAATCATGTAAGAGCCAACCTGTGCCAAGAGAGGTATACACAATGCTCTCTTTATTTTTGAATCTTTGTAACGTGGCAGCTATAACTTGAATAATAAAATCTAATCGTGCGGGTGCACCGCCGCATTGACACCAAATGAATTCGGCAATATTTTCAAGTTCTTCCGAACTTTTTGGCAGTTCTATGGCAGCTTCATGAGGGCCGGGCACAATATCATGAACAAGCGCGGTAGTTGCAAGGCGCTTAATCATATGTGCAGTTTCGGGATCTATGCCCTTTGAAGACGCGTCCTTATCAACCAGTTCTGTGACCAATGCGCTTATTTTTTCATAGTCACCAAAAATGTTTCTACTTTTTATGATATTGATGCTCTCTTTATAGACTTTTTTTATAAAATCTCTTGTTTTTTTTTGAGGGGCTGGATTATTAGATGGCACAAAAACTTTTGAATACAGGTTCAGAGTTATCATCATAAAAAAAAGAATAAAAATATTTTTTTTCATTGTTTAACATCCTATGGAGTACCTTTTTAAAAAGTATACTTTTAGTTTTTTTATAAAAACAATAGTTAGAAGTTGAAGATATATAAAAAAAGCCCAGATAAAAATCTGGGCCTTTTTGGTTTGTTAGATTACTGGTTTTAAAAGTTGCGATGCCTGGTCGATAATTGAGCTATTAAAGCCTTCATTACGCATGATATCAAGTACAATGTTTTGGTGAGAGGCGCCTTTTTCTAAAACAAATGGGTAACTAATCTTGCCATCTTCATCAATTGTGGCAGATACTCTATAGTTTACCGAGCGGCCGCTCTTTTCAAGATCCGTCAGTTCAGGAAAGTGGGTTGGGAATATAGAGATAACCTGTGGATTTTTACTCAAGTAATCAGCAATGCTGAATGATGCCGCTTGACCAACGCGTGCGTCTGTGCCGTTAAACAGTTCATCGATAATAACAAAAGTAAATTTATTCTTCTGCATGTTGTCGATATGATCAAGAATATGTTTTGCACGCTGCACCTGCGCTTCAAAAAGCGACTTGCCATGGTCGTCAGTAATATTTAAGTATGTTGCAATATACGAAAATGGGGTGATAATCGCCTGACGTGCAGGAACAATACCGATGCTTTGTGCTAAAATTATGCCTATTGCAACGGATTTAACAAAGGTTGATTTTCCGCCTTCATTCGGGCCGGTAATAATTAAATTACGCGTTTGGCCGAGTTCAATAGAATTAGCAACCACATATACTGGGTCGATAAACGGGCTCCAGAGATCTTGAAAAATAATCTCTGGGCTATCACTGTTTGTACAATACTCTGCAAAGGTAATATGCACCCGCTGCTCTTGGAATTCTTTAACGAGTCTGGCTATAGACATATATGCGTCAAGCTCACCAACGGCACACAGCAGTGGTTCTAAATCTGCAGCATGTTCATGCAACAGTTTATAGGCAACAAGTATAGCGCCATAGTTTGCAAACATCGAAGATTCGCCTTTAAATGTGGCGCTATCTAAGAGATTAAAGAGTTTTTCTGTTTCTGGATTTGCAAGATGTTTGCCTAATGCACAAGAAAGCTCTGGATAGTCTTGCAGTACAGAACCTATTTCCTGAATGGCATGTATGCAGTTTGCAACATGATGGAGCTTTGTCTGCAAGCACATGGTAAGCGTAAAGCCATCACGTGCCCAATTATATTCATCTTGAGCAAGAAATCCGCAATAAACGCCGGCAGTGATAAAGCCTGCTGATTGTATATACTGGTTCTCAATAAACGAAAGTAAGCCAAATATAGGGCCACCTGAACCGACCAGACGTTCTGCTAGCCTATCAAGGCCGTTAGTGGTTGGTTGAGATATAAGGCGAGATACGCCATAGTTTGGTAACATCAGTGCAGCAAGCCCAATAGTCAAAAACGATACTATCCGGCGCTGATTTTCAAAAATTACCGAGCCTGTTAAGCATGTAGTACTTCCATTTAAAAAGTTTTCAAGCGTTTTAAAGCGCGACAGTTTAAAATAATTTCTCTCAGATGCCTGTTTTAGTGGATCGTTAACCCAGAATGATAAAAGAAAATTTTCTGATGTTTTAAATTTTTCTAGCTGTTGATCAAGTCTGCTAAAAAGTTCTGTATTGTTGAGTAAAAACTGTGCGTGCGCTTGGCGCTGTTGTAAAATGTTCACATCATCAGTTGGTTGAGCTATCCAGCTGCGTAGGGTAACTCGGCCAACTTCTGTTGAGGTGCGGTCAATAATGTTTGCGACATAGCATGAGCCATTTTCATCTTTTTCGCCGCGTAATAATTGCACGTTTTGCCAGGTTAGCGATCGTTACCAATAACATGGTTGCTTGGTAACAGATCGCTCTGTTGATAATGGCGCTCAAGAATATCCATGCAGCTTTGCATTTTTTAAAGGGTTGCATCTCAGCTTGATATTTCATGCATCGGTTGAGATACTCACCAAATGGCTCGTTGGGCCATTCTTCATCTTCCCATTGATATGCACCAATATTATGCTTCATAACCTCAGTTACTGCTGTTGCATCAAGATAGTTAGCTATTAATGTGCTTGAAATAATAAGCGCTAATAAACGGCGTGACATGCTGTGACTTTCTTAGTTACCTGTTGGTTGATACAGCTCGCATTGTGCTGCTAAAAAGCAGATCAATGCTACTGTTACACTGAGTGCAGAGGCCAAAAATGCGCCATCGGCGATACAATGTAATTGTTTTAGTTTTGCTAATATTTCAGGCGATGCGCAGGAGTTTTCATAAAAAATTTTTATGCACTCGGACATTTTAATACTTCTTTCTTTGCTTGATAGCCCAGCAAAAGGCGGGATAATTGTTCCAAGAAAGTGTCATGGCCCGGTATATGTGCACGAGCCAATTCAGTTCTCTCCATGCATTTGTAGCAAGCATAATAGCATAAGCCGATACTGGCTGCAGTAAATGCTATGCCAAGAATAGGGTATCGGTATTTGCTGAGCGTTTTATAAGTGGTACCTTGGTTGACGGCGTTTGCATCAAGATAATCATTAAAGGTTAATGAGCTTAAAATTATAAACGCTAATAAGCGGCGTCTCATGATATATTCTTTCTTGGTGTTAAAAAGAGTTTGTCTTGGAATTCGAATGCCGTGCAGGCTACTGCGCCCATAAGACTGAATAATGAAACTGTGATTGAGCAATCTAAAGATAGTATTAACCAGTTTAGTCGGTTGATCAGATTAGGATTTTTTAAAGAAGCCTCAACCAGCCTTGGAAGAAATCTTTCGATTTTATAGCTTATAGGGGCAAATCTAAGATGTGATTGATATATAATCTGATCATAATTAGGAATATGCGCACGCATGAGTGCTTCGATTGCTAGATTGTTTTTGTAACCGCAATACAACGTGCCCAAGCCTATACCACCTAAAAATAGAGCAAGAGCAGTTAGTCTATAAGTTGATAGTGTCTCAATTGTGGGGTGATATTTTTTCTGTTCTGAAAGGGGCTGCGCATACGAAAGACTCGCAAAACACAATGCTGCGATAATAAGCGTTTTGGTCTTCATGATGTAAATTTTATGGGTAAAATGTTTAATTAATTTTTAGCATTTTAACATAAAAGATTAGGTAATGAAAGAAGAAAACGGCGTATTATAAAAGATTAATTTTGTAGTAATTCTACTATGGGTAAATCAGGGTCAGGGTATGTGTAATTTGAAAGCTCCGCTGCTGTAACCCATGCAATTGCTGAATGTTCGTTAAGCTTAATCTCGCCTTGAAAAGAAGTAACCTTAAAGACACACATGTCGTATTGAGTGGTACCTAGATAAAAACTGCTGGTACAAAAATATTCACCAATTTCTGCATTAATGCCAAGCTCTTCATTAAGTTCACGCTTGAGGCATTCTTGTAACGTTTCATCGGCTTCTACCTTACCACCGGGAAATTCCCACAGCCCTGCATGGCATTTTGATTTTTCTGAACGTTGGGCAATTAAGATTTTGCTATCTTTTTCGATAACAGCAGCGGCGATATATTTTTTACTATTCATAATTTTACCAAAGTCTTTTCTTAGCAAATAATCTGCCTGATTGAGATTTTAAATATTCTTCGAAATCCTTGGCTTTTTCTTGTTCAGTAAAGCCTAGGTATGTACTTAATTCCCAAGGTCTATATTTTGCCGTGTGGGTGGAGCCTCCAGCATTGTGTGTTTCAAGACGTTTTTTTAGGTTAGTTGTATAGCCAACATAAAATGTTTTAGGGAAATTTAATGATTTAATCAGATAAACATAATACATAATTTTTTTGGGATTGGTCCGTTTTGGCCAAGGCTTCTTCGGACAGTCTTCGCTTTTTTAAGTATCAAGCTATTTATTTACGATATTTCATAAAAGGGCGAAGCCAGACGAAGCTACGTAGTAGCGAAGACTGGTGAGCCGCGTTGGGATCGAACCAACGACCCGACAGATTAAGAGTCTGTTGCTCTACCAGCTGAGCTAGCGGCTCAATACGTTTATTTTAACACTATTTTTGTAAGAATCAAAACCCAGGTTTAAGATATCCGTTTTTTAGGGTTAATTTTTAAACTTACAGCTTTTAGTGTACTTTTTTTTAAATTATTGCTCAATTGGCTTACTAATAGGCTGATTAGAAAGCTTTAATGACCATAAAATAGCTTTTATTGGCTTTTTTAAAATGGCTTTATAGTAATTAATAGAGGCTTTTTAGCATTTTTCTTGACAAAATATGCTCCAACATATAACTTTATACCATATCTTGATACGAGCCGCTAGCTCAGCTGGTAGAGCAACAGACTTTTAATCTGTGGGTCGATGGTTCGAATCCATCGCGGCTCACCATCTTACGCTCCTTGGAGCTACAGATGGCAAGCCAGGTCTTCTCAAAAGATCGGTAGAGTCTATTAAAGTATCATAATTCTTCTTGAAATAAAGCGCTCTTTGGGTATACTCAAAGACACTCAATTATCTGTCCCTATCGTCTAGTGGCCTAGGACATTGCCCTTTCACGGCAGAAACAGGGGTTCGACTCCCCTTAGGGACGCCAGTCTCCGCTTATCCGGGCCTTCCGACTCGGCAAGCTACGTCTGGCTTTGCCAGCTCAGCGGAGACTGCCCGAAAAAGCTGTAGGCGGCGACGGGCTCTACTAATTCTCTATTAACCATTCAGTTGTAATCATGTATTACGTTTATCTTATTAAATCAATAGCTTTTCCAGAAGCTCTATATGTTGGCTATACGACTAATTTAGAACAACGGCTTGAAACGCACAATTCCGGCGGATCTATTCATATCAGCTAAATATAGACCATGGAAGCTTGTCATATATTTAGGTTTTGATGAAGAAACAAAAGCCAAAGAATTCGAAAAGTATCTAAAATCGCAATCCGGTCGAGCATTTGCAAAGAAAAGGTTCTGGTAATATGAAAAACGACCAACTTTTGATGAATTTAAAAAAAATGCAGGATTAAAATTTAAAACAAGAATATTTAATTAGCAAAACCAGAATTTGAATTTATCCGAATATTAAACAGTAATTAACCGAGTAAAAAAATGAATTTTAAACCTTTTATAACAAGCATGTTACTTCTTTTTTCATCTCTAGAATTGAGTTGCAGTGCAAATTTTACCACAGGCGATTTTACCTCTGGATGTTATTTCCAACAATAGTGTAAGGAGAATGCTAAAAGAGAGTAAAATCCTAAATGATAAAATAACTACCGTATCTGGAATTATGTTGGAGCAGCTCTTATCACTGGTTTCTATACATTACTTACTCTCGGCGATAAAGCATTGGAAGTCAATCACAAGGCCGCCGACCGAACAACGTTTGCCTACTCATGAGGAAGAGCTATCAGGGGTCAAGAAAGACATACAAACAAAAGAATTTATTATCAATTCCAAGCTTAGTCACATCATCAGTGGCTTCAGTAATTTATTCGATCAGTTCAATTTACTCTCTTGTTGAAAAAAATTCCTAAAAATTTCATAGCTTTATCACAATATAAAATTTTCTCTACCATAGCATCGCGTACAATTAATGAAGTTGAGTCATATTTCAAAACGTGCGGCTGAGTGAGTAATGCAGTTAAGATGTGATTGAACAATTGCAAGTTCATCACTTTTAATAATCGATCATACGATCTTGAATGGTAACGTTTTTTTAAAATATCTTCAGGCGCATAAGCAAAGATAACTAAAAAATTATTAAAAACATATTCATTAAGAGCATCTATTTCCTGAGCGCTCATGCCATGGCCACCGCGCCATAGATCGCCATAGACAATTTCGCTAAAGTGGCCTCTATCAAAAATTGATTTATGGACATTAATATACGAATCATGTAACGCTCCAATTGATTTCCATCTTATGCCCAAGGTTTACAATCCTCCAGCCGAATGAATTAGTCGATTATGAAGTGCATCTATTAGTGTTGTCTTACCGGAACAATCAGACCCTTCAATGATTATGCCCCTAATCACCTCAATTCCTCATATTTATAAATCCTTTCAAGAGCCTGAATTATTTTCCACTTCAACCCATAGGCATTGAAATATTAAGTAGTTTAAAAATGATTTTAATATTTTAAAACTGATTGAAGGTATGATATCATGATTCCTGAACATATCAACTATGTGACGCCAGTCTCCGCTTATCCGGGCCTTCCGGCTCGGCAAGCTACGTCTGGCTTTGACAGCTCAGCGGAGACTGACCGAAAAAACTGTAGGCGGCGACGGGCTCTACTAATTTTTCATTTCTTTTATTGAGTAATTCAAGAAGCTATCTTAATCATTGTCTCCGATAAATAGCTCAATTGGGTAGCCAACTTTTTTATACACTTCACGCATTTCCTGCTGCGCTCTGGTATAATAGCCTGGTGCATACTTATCCTGCAGGCGATCAAATCTTCATGAATGCTTTTGAAGATCTATCGCCATGGTGTTTAGCGGCCAATGCATCCGCTTCTGCTATGAATTCTGGAGATCCAAACACACTCGTTTCTTGTCATTTTTGGCCATTATTGGAGCAAGCGCTTCGGTCAATCGAGAAAAGTTGGCAGTCCCTGGTGCCCATTCCTCAAACACACGTTTTTTGTCTGGACTAGCCTTGGCTACTTCGTGCTGTTCAGCACTTATATTCATCAAGGTCTCGGAGTATTCTAAATGTTATACTTGAAGCCTTTTCATCCTCAACTGGCGTAATGATGAGCGATTTGCCATCCGTCTTGAACTTACACCTGATCCCTCCTGATATTAAGCAATTCCATGATTGCTTTATCCAGGATCAAGGCATTACTGCCGCCATATTTTACCAATTTCTTTAGCATGGTCGGCTCTTTCATAATTAAAGATCATTAAACAATTGTATTACATAGTATTATACAAAGTTATAACATTGTCAAATAATATTTCGCGGAGTATCGGCTTGATTATAAAGCCCTTGGTATCGGGCGAACAAGAGGCTAGAACATTGAGCTGTGAAAAAACGGTTTCTATATTGTGCAAACTAAAGCTAAACTCTAACTGGTAATTAAGGAAGATATATAGGATGGGGCGCCAGTCTTGGCTACCTACGTAGCGTGGCCTGCACTAGCGCTATTTTTGCGAAAAATGCGCGAAATAGTCAGAAACATCGGGTGAAATTAATGAAGTTGAATCATATAGCGGTTTTGTCGCCAGCTGGGCGACTTCATCAACTTTTTTAATAGTTTTTACCCTAAAATGATGGTAAAAATCGAATATAAGCCATAAAAATTTTTAAATTCAATATAATTGGGAAAATTCAGAAAAAAAGCCTTAAAATCAATTTTAAGGCCTTCTTAAACCTTACATTGACAAAATTGCAGATCTTGATAAATTTAATATTAGAAAATAAAATTAAAAGCGTTGGAGATAAAAAGATGGTAATGAGCAAACGCCTGATAGTGGCATTAGTACTTTTAACTGCTGGTATTCAAGTAAAATCAGTCGTAGCCTCGGTAAAATCGAGTGATGCGTATGGATCTGAAAGCTCATTTATTCAGGGTATTGAACATGCCCCGCTTATACTCAGTAATGATAAAATCGACAGCAACTCTTTGCAGGGATCTGTATATGAGCTATTAAATAAAGCTCAGTCTTCTATATTAATTCTTTCATTCACATTTTCTGACTCGAAAGTCATTCAAATTATTAATCAGAAAGCAACCGAAGGCATTAAGGTTCAACTCATCATTCATCGCGATCACATAAGCGAATCGAAGGAACAATTGCATCCGTCAATAAAAATCGACACACGGGCGCAAGGTGAGGGCCATTTGCATCATAAAATCTTGGTTGTGGATAATAAATATATCTGGTTAAGTTCAGCAAATTTCACACCTGGCAGTTTCAGAGTTTCTAAAAATTTAGCAATAGGCTTTTTTAGTCCAGAAATAGGAGCTCGGCTACATCAGGAAGCCCTAGATATTGCTTTATTCAAAGCAAGAATTAATACAAACCTTATTTCATGCGTATATGGGAGTCAACTATTAGAATTGTATATACTTCCCCATAATGCACCCGAAACTCCTCGCTCTGTGGAAACTGAGTTGAATGAGATGGGTAAGCAAAAATTAATCACCTTAATTGACAATGCCAAAAATACATTATATCAAAATTTCAGTCGATGTATGGACATATAAAGACGCCAGCCAAGCAGTTATTAATGCTGCGCGAAGAGGTGTTCAAGTTGATATCGTAGTAGGCGATACTACTGGTGAAGCCTTCTCTGAAAATGATGATCCAAAATGGGATCACAATAAAACAAGGGAAAGATCTCCATTATAATTTATGTTGGTTGACCATGAAATATTATTGAATGGATCACCAAATTGGAGTATGAATGCATTTTCAAGAAGCGATGAAAGCTTTGTTGTTATTTATGATCTGACAGTAGAACAATTGAATGCATTAGAGAGCTCTTTAAAAGCCGCTGGATTACCTCTTTCAATGCATCATAATGAAATAAAAGAATTGAATGGCACAACACCTGAACTTGCTGGTGAAGAAGTAAATAAAAATATCGAATTGGTAAACAAAACAATTAAAGCTCTCAATGATGAAATCAATAAGTCTGCTATAAGCAAAGAGCATGAACGTTGTATTGCTATCGCCAAAAGGCTTTCGGCTGATCTGGTTAAATGTATACCATCATTGAAGACTGCTCTTGTTCCGGGATGCTGCTTATACCAAGGCGATAATTACCTAGCCAACGTTGTCGCTATTGCAGAAAAGCAAGAACGCTTAGAAAGCGCCATTAAATATATAAGAACTGCTGGTGTAATTGATCAAAAAGTTTATGATTATTTTGAAAAGACTTTGAAGAAGTTGCAATCAGGTATCAATGTCCCATTGCCGGACTATTTCCATGCCACAAAAGCCGGATTAGAAAGCATTATTGCAAGTCGAACTATCTTACAATCAAAGACGGGCGCTACTGGCCCAGGAACATATATTTCATGCAATAATGAAGGTGATCACGGCTATGGCAGCCATACATTCGCAATTGATGAAAGTTGTTTGATTAACACACCAGGCACCTTTCGAACAGGAAGACATCCGGTAACTAATCTCTTTTTCAGTCTCTGGGCTTCTATTTTAAAAGACATCCCCGTTACGCAAGAAACAATAGCTTTTATAGATACGTCAGCAGATGATATCCCCTACGTGAAAGAACTTCTTGAAAAACAAAATTTAGACATCGAAGTTGTATCACGAGAAACAGCTGAAGCAATATTAAAGATTTTTGATACAATAACCCACAGGCGCGAATTGCCATCATTCTTCTGGAAAAAGCATGATTTGGAAGACTATCTACCGCAAAATATGTATCCACGTAGCCAGCAAGGCACCTTTAGACAATTCATTTTCGGTACTTAAGCATATCCAATAGTCGCGCTCTAAGGCATGTTGATATCAAGTAACTTAAAACTAGAAACGAAACGTTATATCTAACACAACATCTTGCGCCCAGTATCGAGTACCTACTTGTGCATCATAATAAATCGAGGCACCAATTTTATCGCATGCATCGTGGTAGGTGAAAGCCAAACGTGGGACGAACAAGTTTCGTTCATAATTACCGCCTCTGCCGGTAAAGACACAGCATGAATCAACAAAGTTTGCATGGTAATTTCTGCTTGAGCAGGGTGTTTGGTTTATATAAGCCATTGTCAGCATGGGTGTAAATATACCATTGCACGTATTATAATCTGTGCTCAAGCAAACTCCGATTTCTCCTTGAAAAAGCATCGCATTTTTTTTATGTACCTGCAGGTCAAGACTGTCAGCGCCAACTTCGGTGAAGCTCTGTTCATGCTGAAAAATATAGTCGAAATTAAGGTAAGGAACGCACTGGAAATAACGTGGGCATGCATCGTATCCAAAGCCTAGATGAGTCAACAAGCTGTTGCCTTTGTGCTTGGCGTGAGCAGATCTGTCGATTGTTGCAAAACTGATCTGGCGCGTAGTTTTATAGTTGTTAGACGCGGCAATTAATGCGGTATTCACGAAAAATCTATCGCCGTTCCAACGAGCATAAAGCCCACCATAATAACTGTTGATAGCCGCTTTGCCGGCACAATTTTTCCAACGAAAATAATCTTTGGTGAAGCCGAATGCTGACCCCACAATCCAATTACGGATAGAATAATCCAACCCAATAGTAAGCCCAATAGTAAGATCATTAAATCCAAACGGGTTGCTTTGGTGCTGATATTGTGCAATTTATCGATCCAAAGGCTGATTGGTTTGCTACAGTCGCGATTTTTATTAAAAGAATTTTTTTGCAGATGTTTCGTGTACGTTGAGCGAACAAGAATATCATCAATAAGTTGTACTTCAGTCGGGCCAGAAAACTGTGCAGGGCCCATCTGCTCAAATGCACACTGAATATCATCAAAGCTTAACGTAAGCAAAGCACTACTGACTGTGTTTACGTCTGCATTTGCTGGAAGGGTTACAAAACAATCAGCAGCATTACGTGCGTTGCCGGTAAGCCCAATAGCATCTAATGGTAAGTAGGTCAGTTGAACCGTCATAGGATCATACATCAAACTCATTAACGACGGAACAGAACTTGTCACAGCTGAGAATTGTCCTGTCAGGCCGGCGCCCGCGCTGATAATAGTATACGTGCTCGGTGCCGTGAAGTTCAAATCATCAGGAGTAACAATAATACTGCCGTCTATCTGTGCAAGTCCAGAAGCAGCGATAGTATCGCTATCCCCTGCAGAATTAACTTCGACATAGTAAACGCTTGTAGGATATAAATAAAGATTGGTTGTAAAAATTTCGCCGATAGAGTTTCCAGGCGCTATTGTTCCATAATTATATATGTTGCCATTAACCGTTGCGTTGCCCGATAATGTGCCGCCTAAGTCGATATTGGCATCTCCATTAACAGATCCATTTAAGTTGAATATTCCCGATTCAATAAGAGTACCGCCCAGATAGGTATTAGCGCCTGACAGATTTACCGTCCCCGTGCCCGATTTAATAACTCCAGGCCCGGTAACCTCTGTTAATAAGCCGGCCCCTTCTAGTGGATTTGAGAGTGCCAATGCATTATTGATTTCAAACGTAACACTGCCCCCTGCTTGAATGAAGATATCATCTCCTAAAGAAGATCCATTTCCGCCGCTACTTCCAGATGCTGAGCCGCCTATGCCAGCTGTAGTCGAGTTACCAGAAAAGCTGACACCATCTTCCATAATAAGCTGTCCACCTTTTTGAATAAAAATTGCACCGCCAAGTCCAGAGCCGCCACCACCACCAGCAGGTCCGCCTGTTGCTGAGCCACCCGCGCCACCAAGTCCATATACATCGACGCCGCCGACATCGCCTGCGCCACCGCCAGCTCCAAAGCCGCCATCGCCACCCATAGCTGTTCCAGAAGCGCCGCCGCCGCCACCAAAAACACCACCAAAACCTCCCGAGCCATTTAATCCGCCACCGCCACCACTTGTGCCATAGCCTGCACCGCCGCTGGTGCCGCCGCCTCCTCCTCCGCCAGCGCCATACGTATTGTCAGTACCAACGCCTAAGCCGCCAGCGCCTCCCACACCACCTGCAGATAGCGTGGCATCAGAACCAGAATTGCCATTTCCACCCGAGCCAGCGCCCCCACCGGCTCCGCACCATAAGAGGCATTACTCATGCCTCCGGCTCCGCCAGTTCTTGCCGGTCCGTAGCCGTAGCAGCAACGGTACCCCCGGCTCCTGCATGTGTTAATCCAGGGCCTCTGGCCGCCGCCGCCAGCGCCGGCGTAATTTGAGAAACTATTTGTGCTTCCAGTCGCCCCATGATTACCACCTGCTGTTCCGCCATTATTTCCACCGCCACCACCGCCAGAACCCGCACCAGAGCCTGAATGTATTGCACTACCGCCACGGCCGCCACCGAAACCGCCACCGCCGCCGCCAGATCCGCCGGTTGGGTTACCAGTGCCCCCAGCACCACCCACAGCTTGGTTGTTATTAAGGCTTATGGCAGAAATAGTCATGGTGGAACCCGCATGTATATAAAGAGCGCCGCCGCCGGCTGTTCCGCCACCGCCGCCGATCAGGCCAAAACCACCAGCACCGCCTTGGCAAAGGCCGTTTTGAATTACAAAATCAGTAATGGTTGCCGAACCTTGGGCCAACGAAAAAACTGGAACCGCGCCACCGCCATCGATGGTCACGCCGTTACCCAAAATAGTCAGAGATCCCATTGCGGGTAAGTGAGATGTTAAGTCGATAGTTTGTCCGGCAATGGGTGAGCAGTCGATAATGTCGCCATCAACTGCCTGGGCAAGAGCGGCATTCAGCGAGCCATCTGCCAAACCGCCACTGTTCGTGGTTACTTGGATGGTAACTGCAGCAAGTTGGCCTAAGCTCAAGAGCCTTTCGATTGCCAAGAGTATCAATAATACGGGGAGACTTTTTTGAAAATTTGGGGAACATCATTACCTCATAAACTTAATTTCGATCTAAAAAAAATTGCAAAAAATAAGCTTCACACCTAAAGGTTATGAAGCTCACAACAATGTACTATTACCTTGATAATTTTTGCAATGTGCTTGAAAAAAAATTGATTTTTATTTTATAGAAGAATGAAATAACGTACTTGGGTAGCATTAATAAATTTTGCTACCCTCGTGTTTTTTTTATTCATGAAGCCAGGTGACATTAAAGCTTTGGCCGTTTGCTTGTAATGCTGAAGCAGTAGCTTTCGGGACCATAACCGCGCTTTTCATTGCTATGTTGTCAGATTTCCAGTTTGGGTTATTGATAGCTCCCGTTACACCACCGATGGTTGCCGTGCATTTAGTAAAAGGTACAACACTAAAATGTGCCAGTGGCAATGTTGTTTTCATAAATGGCGCTTCAGCAATCCATTCAGCGCATGCTCTTTGAGCAGACGTAGAAGTTGTATAGCTTGTCGGCACAGTCGTATAGGCCTTGCGGCTGACATTAGAAATGGTCATAAGAAAAATATTGTTTCCTCTATATTCAATTGAAGCAGATATGATATCGCCAGGAATAAGGGGAAAACCACTTAATTCGAATGCTGCATTTGGGTACATTTCAAACCAGGCATAATGAACAACTTTTCCGTTTTTCCATTCATGCGCCGTGCCGATCTGTTCAACAGTGGCGTTATTGTAGCCATCAATGCCTGCCATAACGAGCTATAGGTCTCTGTCTTTGGGTTTGATGGCGCTGAAACGCTTGGTACAACCCACGTGCCATATACAGCCGTTACACTGTTAGTAGCGGGGGCAGTAAGGTTTTTTGCGGCCACATATCCACACCAGTTAGTACTGACGCCTTTTTTAAGGGGAATTAACGGATGTGTATAGGGTTCAAGTGCAGTTGAAGAGCGTTTTGTTGGGTCTTCTTGTTCAAATGGTCTGACTCGCAGCCTTACTTCACAATCAATTTCGATCCGACCGGGGGTCGTCCCAGCCGGCCATGGTCTTGCCATCGAACAGGCTGATCCAGCCGGATTGGGCCGGACACGCCAGAGGCAATGCCAAGGCAGCCCAGATAAGCCCGCTAAGTTGGGCGGCCTTCATGCGGGTGCGCCTTTCTGTTTGGCCAAGATCTTTCCCAGGATCTTGATGGCCGCATCCACATCGCGCTCGGTGACGATATAGGGCGGCAAGAAGCGCAGCACAGTCTCGTGCGTGCAGTTGATCAGCAGGCCTTCCTCGATGGCATCGAGCACGATCTGCTTGCCAGGTATCTCCAACTCGACGCCGATCATAAGACCGAAGCCGCGGACTTCCTTGATGATGGCGTGCTTGCGGGCCAGTTCGTTGAGCATCAGGTGGAGATAGCCGCCGACCCGCTGGATGTCAGGCAACAGACCTTCCAGGATGTCGAAGAACTCCAGCGCTACGCGGCAGGCGAGGGCGCTACCGCCGAATGTGGAGCCGTGCATGCCGGGAGCAATGGTTGCGGCGGCTTTCTCGTTGGCCACGATCGCGCCCAGAGGCAGGCCACAAGCCAGCGGTTTGGCGGTGACCATGATGTCGGGCAGGACCGGCGGCGAGCTGCGCTGGTAGGCGATAATATGACGCCGGTCCGTCCGACGCCGCATTGGATCTCGTCGAAGACCAGCAGTGCGTTGTAGCGGTCGGCCAATTCGCGGGCTTTCCGCGACGTACTCGGACGAAATCGGGTAGATGCCGCCTTCTCCCTGGATCATTTCCAGCACCATGCCGGCAGTGATTCGCTGAAAGCGGCTTCCAGTGCCGCCAGGTCGTTGGGCGGCACAAAGCGCGCGCCCGGAAGGAGGGGCTCGAAATCCTTGCGGTATTTGGCCTGCCCGGTAATCGAAAGCGCGCCCAGGGTTCGGCCGTGAAAGGAATTATCGAGGGCAATGATTTCGTGTTTGCCGCCGCCGGTCTGGTTGCCGTGCGAGCGGATCATCTTGAGAGCGCCTTCCATGGCCTCGGTGCCGCTATTGGTGAAGAAGGTGCGCTGCAGCCCGCTGGTTTCGGCCAGCTTTTTAGCTAGCGGGCCTTGATACTGGTGATAGTAGAGATTGGACGAGTGGATGAGCAGGGCGGCCTGATCGCGGATCACCTTGACGATGCGCGGGTGAGCGTGTCCCAGCGCGTTGACGCCGATGCCGGTGATGAAATCCAGATATCGCGTGCCTTTCGCATCGTAGACGTGACAACCTTTGCCGCGGTGGATCACCAGCGGATAGCGGCTATAGTTCTGCAGCAGGTACTCGCGTTCCAGTTCAACGGGAGATTCGGGGGAAACAGCCGTAGCGGGCTCCACAGTGCTTATCATCTACTCATGATACAGCGGAGGACGGCTCGATTTTTCGAGAGAATCGATCCCCGATTCGCACTAATGTCCAGCTTTCTGCCGCGACGGGTGGGCAGGTTCTTTTGAGGAACTCGCGCAAAACGGGGCCCCCTCGCGCCGCGTGAAGCTGCGGAGTTCCTCCCTGTATGGCGGCGCGAAACCACGGGCCCCTTTGCGCTTTTGAGGAACTCGCGCAAAACGGGGCCCCTCGCGCCGCGTGAAGCTGCGGAGTTCCTCCCTGTATGGCGGCGCGAAACCACGGGCCCCTTTGCGCTTATGCGAAGCACTTGAGCTTCAAGTAGGGAAGCCCGGGGTGAGGCCCGGGCCCTCGTTCGAAGCAGAAAGGAGGATCGTCTATGGTCCTTTTGTTGATCATCCGGCAGGCGCTAGTCGGCCGGATCACGGCGCTTGTCGTCTGGACCTCTGAGGATGAGAGACCCGCTTAGTACTTCCTTAGAAAGTCCACTACACTTTGCTGCTGGGCGTCTTTGTAGGCCACACAAAGACGGATGACTTCGAGTACCTGCGCGAGATTGCGGCGTGTCCCCGCGAAGCGATCGACCTTGGGCGCGAAGAAGGCTTTGAGGTCGGCGGCGGACTTCTCGTCGCAGAAATTCGAGCCAACCGCGGGCAAGTTTTCGCCGAGGCCAAAGGTCGATCCGGCAGGGATTCTGGCGGCAATGGCGTCGTAATTCGCCTTCACAAATTCGAAAGGGAGATCCATGGTTGCGGGTGAACCAGCAGGCCCATACAGGAGGGGGGAGACCTCGCGCAGATCGAAGCCGGGGGCCAGGGCCAGTTGCATGGAAGCGCGGGCTATGGTGCGGTCGTTAAAGGACCCAATGGCACCCAGGATGAGTTCGCGCTGCTGGCGATCCTCGGTCTTGGACAGGGCGGACTTGAGATCTTCGAAGAACTGTTCTCTACCGGTTCGAGCAGCTACGGTAAGGACCTGGCGGGTGACGTCGGGATCGATTGCGGTGCGATCATGCAGCCAACTTCCGGCTAGCCGGCGGGCCTGTGCGGCCAATGAGTCATCGGATCCCCAGAGAGCCACCAGGGGAACGATGGAGACTCGCAGGAGACGAGTATCGGCAGTTTCGCCGGGTGCGGCTTGCCATCCCAGGGCGCGGGCACGCGAGCCGAAGGCTTTCTCTACTAGGCGCGCATAATTTGGTTTGAGATCGGCGGGGAGCAGATGATCGTGAATGCCGCCTATGATATTGGCGGACATTTCGACTACCTGGCGCGCGGGATCACTGGCAAAGTCGAGGGCAAGGCCCAAGATTTCTCCGGTGGGTACCTCGCCCATACCGTTTAGAGCCTGGAGGTCGCCAAGATCGGAGAGGCGCTCGGCAGCCGAGAGATGCGGGCCATGGTCCACCAGGAGTTTGGCGAGCAGACCGTCTTCGTAGCGGGTGAAGTAATAGCCCTCGCCGCCGGCATTGGCTTCGACCCACGCGGGGCAGGTCTTCGCGTCCTTCAATTCCATGTCCGCTGACGACTCGGTGAGGAGCATACATTGGTGATGCGTAGCGGCGTCATCGCCGTAGTTGACACAGACCGGAATCTGCCAGAGTTGAGGAGCCGATCCGGGTGAACCGAGCGGCAGAGCCCGGCTCTGGGTGAGATGCAGGGCGGCTTTGTTCCCTGCCCCGCAGTTCAGCTTCACCGATACGAGGGGCACGCCAGCCTGATTCAGAAAAGTGGAGAACGTGAAAAACCGGGGCGCGATTGGTCACATTATTGCCAGGAAGACCGCGGACTTCGGGCCGCCAGCCGAGCCCACCCCGGGTCTACGACGTGCTGATCGTCGGCGCCGGCCGGCCGGAATCAGCGCCTCGCTGCGTGCCATCGAACACAAACTCCATTACATCACTCTGGAGCGGGATGAGGTCGGCGGAACCGTTGCCAAATTGCCCCGCCAGAAACTGGTGATGACCAGTCCCGTCGAGTTTCCCACGTACGGAAAATTCAAGAAACAGAACTCTCCAAAGAACATCTTCTCGCTTTCTGGGATATGGTCCTCAACCGGCGGATTTCAACGTTTGCGCCGACACCAATGTGGAAGACATTTCGAAAGGGCCCCGACGGCTTCTTCACCGTGATGAGCCTTACCAACCACTACCGTGCGCGCGGGTGATTCTGGGGCTTGGCCGCTCCGGTACTCCGCGAAAATTAGGAGTGAAAGGCGAGGAGCTTGCCAAGGTCATGTATCGCCGATCGAGGCGGACCATTACATCCATAAGAACATCCTCGTGGTCGGTGGCGGCGACAGCGCGGTCGAAGCGGCCTTGGGACTGGCGCAGCAAAAAGGCAGACCACGTGACCCTCTCCTATCGCAAACCTGCCTTCAGCCCGATTAAAGAACGAAACTCCAAGCGCATCGCGCAATTCATCGCAACCGGCAAGCTCAAGGTCATATTTAATTCCATGCCCGTTGAGTTCAAGCAAGACGTGGTCGTTCTTTCGGTGCACAACCAGCTCCAGACTCTTCGCTAACGATTTTGTCTGGATATTTGCCGGAGGCAAGCCACCCTACGATTTCCTGAACAAGATCGGCGTGGGGCTTGGGAATGCGCGACCTGACCCTCGAAGCCAGCCAGAATCAACCCTAGGCGAGATTGCCCAAAATTGGTCGCGGCCCGGCGATGCGAGCCAAAGCAGCGCACGCTTAGGTCGTCATTGGTGGAAACCTGCCCGCTTACCTTAGACATCGGAATGAAGTTCTGGTCGTGAATCGGAGGCCGAATGTACTTGGTTCGTTCAATCGGCGGAAGCTTGAGTGGCTTCGGAGAGTCAGATCTTCATATGGATGAGCGACAAGATATGACGGATCACATCGGTCCGCGGTCTTCTTATTGTCCGCGTTCACCACATACCATGGCGCGTGCTTGACATCGGTGTGAGCCAGCATCTCATCTTTGGCGCGAGAAGACTCAACCCATCGCCGCCTCGATTCCAGGTCCATCGCGCTTAACTTCCAGCGTTTGGTGATGTCCCGCATGCGCTCCTGGAAGCGGCGTTCCTGTTCTTTGTCGCTGACGGAAAAGCCATACTTCACCAGGATGATCCCGGATCGCACCAGCATCCGCTCAAACGCCGGGCAACTATGCAGAAACTCGATATAGTCGCTATCGCTGCAGAATCCCATCACATGCTCGACGCCCGCCCGGTTATACCAGCTGCGATCAACAATACCATTTCGCCCCCCGCGGGAAGGTGGCTCACATATCGCCAGTGAACGT
>CAWKEK010000002.1:0-18222 GCA_963848615.1 uncultured Candidatus Babeliaceae bacterium | reverse complement strand
TTCCCATGTATAAAATTTTGAACCGGGAGTTGTATGCGTTTCTGCATCTACTTTAACTCTAAAATTATTATCAAGAGCGGCTTTAATCTGCAGGGCAGCATTATCAACTTCATGGTTTGGCATATTTTTGTTATATATAGGAATAATAATAATTTGAATCGGTGCTATGCGGGGCGGCATAATAAGCCCTTTTGGTCGCCATGGGTCATCATTAGAGCACCAATAAGTCGTGTGGTTGCGCCCCAGCTGGTAAATAAGGGAACGATTGGCCGCCGTTACGATCTTGATACTTCATGCCAAATGCATGAGCAAATTGTTGTGAAATAATATGCGAGGTACCCATTTGAAAGCCTTTGCCATCTTGCATCATCCCTTCGAAGGTGTACGTTTGTCAGCACCTAGCAAATTTTTCCGAGTCCGATTTTTTTACCTGGAACAACCGGTATGGCCAAGTAGTTTTCTGCAAGATCAACATACTCATTGCAACATAGTAAGCACTTCTTCAAGAGCTTCTTGTTGGCGTTTCGTGGGCCGTGTGGCCTTCTTGCCACCAGAACTCAGTTGTCCGTAAAAAGGGGCGTGAGCGCATCTCCCAACGAACAACGTTTGCCCACTGATTAATTTTTAATGGCAAATCGCGCCATGAACGGATCCATTGCGCAAACATATAATGAATAATTGTTTCTGATGTTGGGCGAACTACCAATGGCTCTTCAAGCTTTTTACCGCCAGCATGCGTTACCACCGCAAGCTCGGGTGCAAAGCCTTCTATGTGTTCGGCTTCCCGTTTTAAAAAAGATTCGGGTATCAGAAGCGGAAACTGGGCGTTTTGGTGGCCGGTATCTTTATTTTTTTATCAAGTACATTTTTTATCTCTTCCCATAGCGCATATCCATACGGCCGAATAACAATGCAACCCGTACCGGCGCATGGTCTGCAAGCTCAGCTTGAAAAACGATTTCGTGATACCATTCGGCAAATGAGTTCTTAATATTGGGTAAAGCAGTTATTACTTGTTTGGTGCTGTGCGCACTATTGGTGCTCTGCGCACTATTTTTATTCTGATCGCTCATGTTTTGGCCTGATCAGATAAAAATTGAATTTCTTATCTTATTAGTTTACACAAACATCAGGCATAAATTAAGAGCCATTAAGGCTTTTTTATTAATAAGCTGTAAGAAAGGTGGGCAAACTTTATATTACTTTAACGAAGAGGACAAAATAAAAGGCGTTCTGCGACGCGCTTTAAGAAGATACGAATTTTAAGGGGAAGACTATGATAAAAAAATTAGCGAATATATCTTTAATACTACTATTATCAGTCACATTTATAACAATAGAGGCCAAAAGTCGTACAGAAAAGTTACAAAAGGCGCTTCAGAAGGCAGATAAGCGCATAGAAAAGCTCGATGGTATATCAAAAAATGATCTTATGAATCTTATTGAATACCTAGAGTTTTATGCTTCATGGTATGCCGCGGTTACCCCAGCAGCGGCCGGTCTACGGGAAGCGCTTTCCCCGGACGCTTCAACCTTTGTTCAAAAAATGAAAAAATATGCAAAGCCGCTTCAGAAAAAAACAGATCGACGCCTTATGGGTTCAAGTAGGCTTTCTGAAGAGGGCAAGACTTTTTATAAAAATGTTCTGCAGGTACTTCGAAAAAAAATTACTGATTCTTAAGATCTTCTAATAAGATCCGTGCTTGATCTTTTAAATTTTGGATAGCGGCAGAAGAGCTATCTAAAATAGCTAATAGATTTTCGCGTGCCGCCTGAAGATCTTTTTGCCGCATATGTAATTTAGCCAATTCTAATCTGGCTAGAGTAAGATCAATCGGATCGACCTCACCCTGGGAAGCCGCTGTTATCAGACTATTCAAATAGTTTTCTGCTTTATCATACTGAGGGTCCACAAAATAACCATAAAGATACATCTGTCCCAGTATAAGAAGGGCTTTGTAATAGTCGTCACGGTTTACTAACTGCTGATTGGCGTTAATACCTTTTGCTAAAGAAAATGCACGCTGATAATTACGAGGAATAGTTCCCAAGCCATTGAGATATATTTGGGCAAGAAGCGCTTGGGCATGAAAGCGATCTGCATTTAACATTCTTGTACGTAAAAGAGCATCTTCTAAAAATTGTTTTGCCAATTTATAATCTTGCCTTACACCATTTCCATAGAAATAGTTATGCCCATTTAAAACAGCCGCTTGTTGTGCTGCTAAATTTTCATCGAATATACTTTGAATCACCAGGGGAAGAAAGCAAGAGCGAGTAAAGCTTTCTTCATATTATCAGACTCCTTTTAAATTTCTTTTTAGCTTCTTAATTATCAGTCTAACAAATTTCAAATAGAGAAGTAAATAGTTGAAAAACTTTATTTAAATTATCTGACGCGCAAAGCGGCCACTAAATGCTAGCTTTGAATAGCGCAGACAAGGATCGGCCCAGGAGAACGTTTCGAGCGCTTTTAATGTCGTAAGCAGGCAAGTTGGGAGGTTATAAAAAGTAAAAATTACTTTTTTTTCTGTTCTAACTATCGCGCATGCCTATACGTTGTATAAAAATCTAGTAATTGCGGCCAAATATGCACCAGCAGAAGTTATCCTTTACTTTAAAAAAACCCCTATTGTGTATAATGCTACTTATATACAATTACGATCGCATTTGCCGATCTATTCAAAGAAAGGAAGTAGTTTATGAAGAAAAATAATATTGCGATACAAGGCACTCCCTACTTGGCCGAGGCTAGCAAGGGCAAGCGTGAACTTACCCATGAACAAGCCCTACATTTAAAAAAAGAGGCGATTTAGAGGAAAATTCGCCGACATCACCGTCAAGCGGGCGGTCAAAGAATGGCTTGCAACATTAAAAAGTATAACGGCAAAAAATTACACAAGTGGCATAAAACAGCTTGCCAACTTTCGACTTATCGATATGAAAATGTCCCTTCAACTTTTTGCACTGATTAATCACGATTCTATTATTGACCAGATAAAAGTTTTACCCGAACTTTCTGAATGTTCAAAGCAAGCGCGCGCGGCATGTTACATTTCCTTGACCCGTTTTTTGAGTCGCCGAACACAGGGAGTTATCCCCAAGGCAACCCCAAGTCGCGAAGGCGTTTCAAAAACTTTTTATAGAGTTCGGGACAAAGTTGCAACCGAGGCCATGACCAGAGCCCAATGGTCTGACTTTCTAGAGGAACTTCACAAAATAAATCCCCGGGATTGCTTGATAGCAAAAATAATTTTACAGGGGGGGAAAAGATTATAGAAGTTGTTAACCCTTACGACCGATAAAATCGATTACGCTAAACGGGAGATCACCTTTCGCCAATCTAAAACCAAAGGGTATAAAAAGAGACGGTGATCACCTACCCACAAACTATTCTTGAGGAACTCAAAAACTATATCGGCGACCGCCAGGGGTTAGTTTTTGTCACCACCACGTTTAAGCCGATTATGCCCAACCAACTTGCCGTTACCTTTCAACGGGCCGGCATAGCATCACAGGCGCCCTTTAAAGTTACCCCCCATGTACTACGGGCATCAGCAATTACCTATCTGAAAATGTCTGGATACTCAGATAGTGATATTATGAAGGATCGGCCATGCCTCTTCTGCTATGGTTAATGCTTACGACAAAAGTGACCGTGCGCAGAATATTAGTAAAAAGGTAAGTTTAGTATAACGATTATATTGTTTTATCATCCATGCATATGCTAAAATATTATTAATATTAGAAATATTAATAATAGGGGGAGCGCTATGAAAAGAGTATTACTGGTAAGCTTTTTGGTAGCCCTAGAGATTTCTCAGGCACATGAAATTTTAACCCCACGATATGGGATACAACCTTTGATAGAGCTTGATACAGATGATACCATTACTTCTGCTCATTTTTCACCGGATAGTTCGAAAATAGTGACGACATCAATTAAAAATGTTGTAACTATTTTCGATGCCTACACCGGCAATAAGCTTACTACGCTCATTAAAGATGGGCGTGAATCACAAGCAATAGGCGTTCCTGATACAACAGAATTAACACATGCACGCTTTAGTCCAAATGGGAAATATATAGTTTCATATAATACTCAAAATTTTCTAGGCCATAACTATGACGCAACTATAAAAATTTGGAATGGCCAAAATGGTGAACTTATACGTATTATCCATAATGAGCCTCCACATAATGCAAGAAATAATAACATTTTTTCAGCCGAATTTTCTCACAATAGTTTATATTTGGTTACCGCTCATGGCAAAACTATAAAAGTTTGGAATGTTGAAACTGGTCAACATCTTTATACAAGTGATGCAAGAGGAGTTAATTCTGATGATATCATCCACGCATCATTTTCGCCTCAAGATACATTCATAGTAGGTTTTGGTAATAGTCACTATAAGGTATGGGATTTCAAAGCCATATTAACAAACGGCGCTAGGAAACAACTCAATTCAAATAATGCACGCTTACAAAAAGATTCAAGAACAATATTTTCATATGATGATTCAAAAATTATTTCTTTTTTTGGCAATGATGTAACTATCAGAAATGCGCGTACTGGCAGATTAGTACATACCCTACAGGGTCAAAGGGCTTCTGTGGAATGCGCTGAGTTCTCACCCAACGGAAAATATATTATGACGGCAGATGATGAGGGAGCCATAACATTCTGGGATGCTCAGACCTATCATGAAATAAATTCCAAAGAGCCCATTAAAATATCTGACGATTTTTTTAAAATCGTTAATTTTTCACCAGATAGCAACTTCATAGTAGCGCTGTTACATAATTCTGAAGAAGTAAAAATATGGGATATAAAAACCGGTGAATTAAAAGAAACAATTAATGAAGCACTCATAAAATCAGTAGAAATAAGTCCTGATGGTCTGCAGATACTTTTTCTTACCAATAGCGAATATCCAGGAATGGATAACCAAGTTTTCGTCTCGGACTTTGCAACAAAAATAGACGCGATAAGGAAAAAATATTGGCTGGCTATGAAGAAGCCCTCTCAACGAGATGTTGCCACAAAAATAGCACGGGGGAAAAGTTTTGCATGAAAAAGTTTTATATTCTAATACTCTTACTGGTCGTATACTGCTTTAATGCCCAGCAACCAGTAGTGGCACCTGGTCAACAAACAGCAGACAAGATCGCACAACATTTTTTGCAAAACCCTTTCAGCTCCAGAACTCTTATGGGCCATAATGACATAGTATACTCGGCAGCCTTTTCACCAAATGGTAAATTTATCGTGACGGCTTGCTATGACAAAACTGCAAAAATTTGGAACGTCAAAACGGGTCAAGCTGTGCGTACTCTTGGTGGCCATAAAGGTGAAGTAAACTCTGCTCTCTTTTCAGCTGATGGCACCTCTATTGTTACTGCTTCTTATGACACAACCGCCAAGATTTGGGATGTTCAAACAGGTAAACTTCTGCATACACTGTTTCATAATGATATTGTCTATACTGCAGCATTTTCACATGACGGAACAAAAGTTGTTACCGCTTGCCATGACGGCACCGCGAAAGTTTGGAACGTTGGAACGGGGGAACTTTTGCGCTCCATAAAGCATAACTCCATAGTCCTTTCTGCCCAATTTTCACCTAATGATACTCTTATTGTTACGGCTTGCAATGACAGCACTGCAAAAATGTGGCATGCTCAAACAGAAGAACTTTTGAAAAGCTTTGATGGCCATACTGGACCGATAAACTCTGCTCTCTTTTCAGCTGATGGTACCTCTATCGTTACAGCTAGCGATGATCATACAGCCAAAATATGGGATGCTCAAACGGGAGAACTTTTACACACACTTGTCCATCCAGAGATAGTATTTACAGGAAAATTTTCAGCAGATGGCACAAAAGTTGTTACCGCTTGCCATGACGGCACCGCGAAAGTTTGGAACGTTGGAACGGGGGAACTTTTATTTACCCTTAACGGTGCCGGAACAGTATTTGCAGCAGAATTTTCACCGGATGGCACAAAAATTGTTACTGCTTGTGAAGACAATACCGCTCAACTGTGGGATTTGAAAAATTTTATAATCGGTAATTATTTTGCAAATCCATTACCATTATCGCTTAAACAAAAGGCATTTTTGGTAAGACTCGATGTACTTTCAAAACAAAAAAATGGTGCAGTGATTACGATAGAAGATTTTTTTGAAGGGCCACCTATTCGTGGGGTATTTATTGGCATTCCATCTACCGTTTTAGCAGCGCTTAAAGAAGCGTATCATCTAGATGATGATATTTTTGACCCTTCTCCACGCGCAACTAACAAGCGAAAAATAAGCGAGCTTTAAAACTCGTTTATTCTATGCCTCTTTTAATTCCGTTGTTTCGTAAGGCCATTGCCGAGTATACTATACTTAATGCTAGAAATTCTCATTAAAGGGGGGAATAATGAAAAAGTTACTCGTTTTTATTGTATTACTAACGGTATATGTTAGTCGTTCACAGCAAGAGCTAGTAGAGCCAATCCCAACAGCACGCACTATTGCGCAAAACCTACTGAAAAATTCAGTAATAACTCTTGATGGGTCGACTGAATGGTTAAAGGCCGTGGCTATTTTCTCACCCGATGGTAAAGAAGTTCTTACCGCTTCTGCCGATAGTAATACCGCCAAAGTTTGGGCCACTGCAAAAGGCAATCTTCTACGCACGCTTACTGGCCATCAGGGCAGAATAAATTCGCTGTCATTTTCACGTGACGGTAAAAAAATAGTGACCAGTTCTGACGACAATACCGCAAAAATTTGGGATGCCGCATCTGGTAATCTTTTACGAACTTTGGTTGGCCATACAAAACCCGTACGGTCTGCGGTATTTTCAGCAGATGGCACTAAAATCGTTACTGCCAGCGATGATGATACGGCTCGGGTATGGATGTATGAAACTGGTCAAAGTCTGCATATTTTTTATTCATTTGGAACAAAGTCAGCACTGTTTTCACCCGATGATTCAACAATAGCTGTTGCCGCTTGGGTCGCTGCCAATACATGGAATGCGCAAACTGGTGAGGACATACATATCCTGACAACCGGCGGCGCCCAGGTAAACTCGGTAATATTTTCACCGGATGGTTCAAAAATAGTTACTCTTTCAGATGATAATTTAGCCAGAATATGGGATACCGTAACAGGGCAGACGTTGAATATTTTTACCTGTCTTGCTGATAACATAATAAGTTCAGCAATTTTTTCACCCGATGGTTCAAAATTAGTCACTGCCATTCGGTGGAATAATAGTGCCAAAATTTGGGATGCTCAAACAGGACAACCCTTATATGACCTGGTTGGCCACACAGACCAAATAAACTCTGCACTATTCTCTCCAGATGGTAAGTATATTGTCACCGCTTCTTTAGATAAAACAGTTAAAGTTTGGGACGCTGCAACAGGTAAACTTATCGATACCCTTGAAGGTCACGGATATGCCGTAAAATCAGCAATTTTCTCGCAAAACTGCAAAGAAATTGTTACAGCTTCAGCCGACCTCAAAACAAAAATATGGGATGTTAATCGCCATATGCTAGGTTCATATTTTATAAAACCATTACTGCCGCTTAAACAACAGGCGCTTTTGGTGACGCTTGATGCACTTGCAGAACAAAAAAATGGTGCGGAAATTGAAAAAAAAGATATCATAGCCGAAAGCCACAGCGATATAACAGGATTATTCAAAGATATTCCATCTCATGTCATAGCGGCACTTAAAGAAGTTTATAATCTGCATAAAAATATTTTTGATTCTTCTTCACGCGTAACAAACAAGCGAAAAATAAGCGAGCTTTAAAAACTCCCTCTTTTTTTTATCTTTTAATTTTATTGTTTTTATGATACCATTTACTGGTAAAATAAAATTAATATTAGAAAACATTGATTGGCGGGGAATAAGATGAAAAAATTATTTTTTTTAAGTCTATTGCTGTCTGCATACTTTTGTCACACACAGCAGGTGGCTACGGTCACATCGGCAAACGCCATAGCCCAACGCTTATTGAAAAAATCCCCTTTATCAATATCTCTTGGCAGTTATGGCATAGTCGAAGTTATTGCAGCAAAATTTTCGCCAGATGGTTCCAAAATTATTACCATTTGTGCTGATGGTACAGCTAAAATCTGGAACGTTAAAACCTGGAGACTTCTGCTTACTCTTGCCGACAATAACAGCCCTGTGAACGCAGGAACCTTAAACTTTTCACCAGATGGCTCAAAAGTCGTTATTACTTCTCTCAGAAAAACCAATATGTGGGATGTTTCAACAGGTCAACTTCTATATACTTTTGTCAACGATAATTTCGGCTTAAACTCGGCAGCATTTTCACCAGATGGTAAGTATATGGTTGCTGCTTGCGATGACTATACCGTAAAAATCTGGAATGCTGCAACGTGGCAACATTTATATACCCTTAACAACAGTACCGGAACAGTATTTTCAGCAGCATCTTCACCGAATGGTAAATTTATTGTTACCGCCTGCGATGATAATTCTGCAAAAATATGGGATGTTGAAACGAGACAAATTTTACGTATACTTGCAGGTCATAATAACTTAATACCTTCAGCAGAATTTTCACCAGATGACACAAAAGTTGTAACAGCTTCTTGGGATGATACAGCTGGAATATGGGATGTTACAAGCGGTGAACTTCTGCATCATCTTACTGGCCATACCGCCTGGGTACACTCTGCCGCCTTTTCACCTGATGGAAAGTATATCGTGACTGCCTCTTCTGATCGTACAGCAAAAATATGGAATGCGCTAACGGGCCGACTTGTCGATACTCTTCCAGACCATACTGATGGAGTATTCTCAGTAGCATTCTCACCTGATAGCACAAAAATCGTTACTACTTCTCTTGACAAAACCGCCAAGATTTGGAATATATCAAATATTATTATCGCTCATTATTTCAGTAATAAAACATTACCTTTAGCTCAGCAGACAACACTTGTTACATTGGATGATATCTCGCTCAAAAATTACGGCGGGCCCATCAAGAAAAAAGACTTAGACGGTGCAAGAATATTCTTTAGCAAGATGCCTGAAAATGTTGTTGCTGCATTAAAAGATCTATACAAGCTTGACGATGATATTTTTAATAGATCCCCCTTAATAATGAGAAATAATGCGTTGCGGAACCGTAAATTCATTGTAACCCGTGCTGATATTTTGAAAAAACAACAGGCTAAAGATAAATAAAGCCAAAGGCATAGGAAAAAGCCTATAAGGTTACTTGTCTTTAATTTTATTGTTTTATAATACCATTTACAGGTAAAATAAAATTGATATTAGAAAAATTAATGACTGGGGGATGAGATGAAAAAATTATTTTTTTTTAGTCTATTGCTGTCTGCATACTTTTGTCACACACAGCAGGTGGCTACGGGCACATCAGCATACGCCATAGCCCAACGCTTATTGAAACAACCAACTCCGTCAATTACCCTTGCTGGCCATGCAAATAATGTAAACTCAGCAGCCATTTCACCCGATGGCACCAAAATAGTTACCGCTTCTTATGACAAAACCGCCAAGATTTGGGACGTTAAAACTGGTCAACCTGTGCGTACTCTTGCAGGGCATACTCGTCTGATTAATTCAGCAGTATTCTCACCAGATGGCACAAAAGTGGTTACTGCTTCCTTAGATAAAACAGCAAAAGTATGGGATGCAGCTACTGGTCAATTACTCAATACGCTTGCAGGGCATACTTTTGGGGTTAACTCAGCACAATTTTCACCAGATGGCACCTCTATCGTTACTGGTTCATTTGAAGGTACTGCACGAATATGGAATGTAGCAACTGGTCAACTGCTTCATACGCTTGCTGGCCATACTGAACCAGTATTCTCAGCAGTATTCTCACCAGATGGCACAAAAGTGGTTACTGCTTCCTTAGATAAAACAGCAAAAGTATGGGATGTGGCTACTAGTCAACCGCTCCATACCCTTGCTCACCATACATCTGAGGTAACATCAGCTGTATGGTCACCAGATGGCACCAAAATAGTTACCGCTTCTTTCGATCATACAGCAAAAGTATGGGATGCAGCTACTGGTCAATTACTCCATACGCTTGCAGGGCATACTTCTGGGGTTAACTCAGCACAATTTTCACCAGATGGCTCAAAAATAGTTACTGCTTCTTTGGATAAAACCGCCAAGATTTGGGATGTTGCAAGTCGTCAAATTTTGCATACTTTTAAAGGGCATAGCAGCTGGTTAACCTCAGCGGCATTTTCGCCTGACGGCACAAAAATTGTTACTGCTTCTTTGGATAAAACCGCCAAAATTTGGAATATATCAAATATTATTATCGGGCAATATTTCAGTAATAAAAAAATACCTTTAGCTCAGCAGAAAGCACTTGTTACATTGGATGCTATCTCACGCAAAAATGGCGGCGGGCCCATCAAGAAAAAAGACTTGGACGGTGAAAGAATATTCTTTAGCAAGATGCCTGAAAGTGTTGTTGCTGCATTAAAAGATCTATACAAGCTTGACGATGATATTTTTAATAGATCCCCCTTAATAATAAGAAATAATGCGTTGCAGAACCGTGAATCCATTGTAACCCGTGCTGATATTTTGAAAAAACAACAGACTAAAGATAAATAAAAGCACTTGTTAGATTGGATGATATCTCGCGCAAAAATGGCGGCGGACCCATCAAGAAAGAAGACTTGGGTGGTGCAAGAATATTCCTCAGCACGATGCCTGAAAATGTTGTTGCTGCATTAAAAGATTTATACAAGCTTGATGATGATATTTTTCGCTAATCTTATCAAATAAAAAAGGGCAAGTTTTTAAAACTTGCCCTTTTTTATTTATCTTTCAATTCCGGATCAGATAGATCTAGATGGTCATCGATAACCTTAAACCGTTCAATCGCAACAGCTTTACCTGTTTTAGTATCAATAGTAAGCACGATACCATGCATATGGTACGGCCCTTCAAGCTCGACTTCAAACTTAACCGGCATCTGTGTCAGTAAGTTATGGATTATTGCGTGGCGTTTCATGCCGATCATAGAATTGATCGCGCCGCCCATGCCAATGTCAGATATATACGCTGTCCCTAACGGCATAATACGCTCGTCAGCCGTTTGCACATGCGTATGCGTGCCATATACACAGCTTACTTGCCCATCAAGAAAGTAGGCCAAGCCCATTTTTTCTGAGGTTGTTTCAGCATGCATATCGACAATGATGAATTGGTCTGCGGCTTTAAAAACATAATGGCCGATTCAGCAGCTTTAAATGGACAATCAAGAAGCTCGCGCATGAAAACACGGCCCTGAACATTTATTACACCCAACGTGGTGCCAGCAACCGTAAATGTGGTAACACCAACGCCAGGCGTTGATGCGGGAAAATTTGCAGGACGCAAAAGATCTTTGTGATCGAAAGGTAGCTATAGATTTCTCGCTTTGCAAAGATATGGTTACCACTAGTCACCATATTGGCGCCATACTGCTTTAAAGAATTAACAATGGCCGGAGTAATCCCACGGCCATCACCTGCTGCTATTTTCACCATTAACGATAACGGCATCTGCATGCATACTTTTGTTTTAAGTGCAGAAATATGTTTTTGAAACATTGCACGGCCCGGCGTGCCCACAAGTCGCCAACGCATAAGATTTTTATACTCATTATCGTGCATATTCGATTGCTCGTTTTTCACGAATAACATTTACTTTAATCTGGCCAGGAAACGCCATCTCTTGTTCAATCGTTGTGCAATATCGCGCGCTAAGCCCATTGCTTTTTCATCATTAAGATTATCTTCTTCAACAATAATACGAATTTCACGACCAGCTTGTAGTGCATATGCTTTTTTAACACCTTCAAACGTGTGCGCAATTTCTTCAAGCTTTTCAAGACGTTTAATATAGGCGGTTAATGTTTCACGGCGTGCACCAGGACGTGATGCAGAAATAGTATCTGCAATCACAACAATAGGCGCATAAATAGAAGTAAAAGGAACTTCTTCATGGTGAGCCGCAATAGCATTGACCACTAATGGATCTTCACCACATCGCTTGCAATATCAGCCACCAATTATTGCATGCGGACCTTCAACTTCAGCAGTAACCGCTTTACCAATATCATGCAACAAACCAGCACGCAATGCAATTTGACCATCGAAGACCAAGTTCTTCTGCAATCATGCGGGCAAAAATACCAACTTCTTTACTATGCATCAAGACGTTTTGTGAAAAACTTGTTCTGAAATGTAACTTACCAAGCAAGGTAATGATTTCAGGATTAACCCCTTGCAGATTAAATTCAAGATGGCATCTTTACCATATTCTTGAATCATTTCATCAATCTCTTTTTCGCACTGCGCAACTGTTTCTTCAATACGAGTTGGATTGATTCGGCCATCAGCAATCAATTTTTCAAGTGAGCGGCGTGCAACTTCGCGTCGTATCGGATTAAAGCCAGAAATAGTAATAATTTCAGGTGTTTCACCAATAACAAATTCCATACCGGTTGCCATTTCGAGTGATTTAATATTACGGCCTTCTTTACCAATAATACGGCCCTTCATTTCTTCATTAGGCAAATGGACAACGCCGAAGAATGGGAGCAACCTGATCTGCAGTATAGCGCTGCATAGCACTAACAATAATCTGAATAGACTTTCTTTGGCGTTATGACGCGCTTCTTCTTCAACTTTTTGAATCCATTTTTCTTGCGTCATGCGCACGTCAGATTCAAGAGATGCAAATAAGGACATGGCGCGCTTCATCACGCGTCATAGAGGCAACAGATTCTAATTTAATAATAAGTTCATCATGCAAGCTTTTAACACGCTGTTCATGAGCGCGTAATTGATCCTGATGAACGTAATAAGTTACGCTCTTTTTGTTGCAATTCACGTTGAATTTCATCAGCTTGAGTCTCTTTTTTTTCAAGCGCTTCCAAGCGAGAGGTCAATTTTTGTTGAAAGCGATCAAGATCAAAACGCTCTTTTTTTATTTCGGCTTCAGCTTCTGTTCTACGTTTGTAGAGTTCATCTTTGAGCTTAATAAGCGCTTCGCGCCGTTCTGTCTCTAAATCTTTTTTTATTTGATCTTTTACCAGCTGCGCTTCATGCAGCAGTTGCTGCGAAGCAGCTATTTCACGCCAGGCCCATGCAAAAGCATAGCCCCGACAAGTGCAAAGAGCACTGAAATTATGAGTTCTAACATACTTATCCTTTATCAAATCGTTTGGCGTGATCGCACACGACATGGTAAAAGGATACTCTAGGACAAAACAACATTACAGAGTAACAAAAAAACGAAAATCCTCGTCACTCACCATCAAATAAGTGAGCTTACAGATCTCAATTCATCGTCAATAAGGTTCATCAATTTGGATTGGTCACTCAACTGCTGCTGCGCTAATTGCAAAGCGACAAGAAGAGCAAGTCGCTTAGTATCAGTACAACGCGTTTTCTGAGCAAGCTCTTTCATAAGATGGTCAACCAGTGATGCTGAATTCATGAGCGAACTCTCTGATTCATCAGTCACGAGGCTATAAACCTCTCCAAAAAGTGAAACTTTATATTTTTGCAGCGGTGAATTCATTGCTCTTGCTCATGTTCAATTAAAAAATCAATATTCTTAATAAGATCGTCCACAGCTGCCTTAGTAAGTGCAATTTCTTCAGGACGCTCCAGCAATGAAGCTTGGAGCTTTTCTATCTGATCTTTTAAATGCGCATTGTTTTCAGCTAATGCGGCATTTTCTAAACGCAATTCCTTAATTAATTCAATTAAGCCTGCTATTTTCTTTTCAAGAACATTGAGAACTTCCATAGAGCATCTCCTTTACTCGCGCGGATAACACAACTTACTTGAACTGAGACTACTATCTCCGTTCAGGCAATGTCAAGTGTTTTGCAAACGCGTGCTATGAGCGCGCCATGGTAGCTAATTGAGCAAATACCGGAGCATCATAGACAGCTATCTGGCTTAACATTTTTCTGTTAAGTTCAACATGTGATTTTTTAAGCCCATGAATAAACACGTTATAGCTCATATCATGTTGATTTGCAGCAGCTTTAATACGCGTAATAAATAATGCACGCATATCACGTTTTAAGAGCTTACGGCCCTTAAAGGCAAAAGCCATAGCACGAAGAAGAGTCTCTTTTGCTCGTTTAAAAATATTTTTACGTTGACCCCAGAAACCTTTGGTCAATTTAAATAAACGATTGTGTCTTTTTTTGGTAACGGTACCACGTTTAACGCGTGACATAGCTATATCCTAATTGTTATTATTTCAATAAATACTATTTTTTCTAATCTTAATTAATTATGCTGGGTATGGGAATAAACGTGCGATACGCCCCATATCTGAAGGATTAATATATAAAGCTGATCTTAAATGACGCTTTCTTTTTTCAGATTTTTTAATGAGCAATTTACGTCTAAAAGGACGTGTAGCCTTGATAAGGCCGCTTTTTAACTTCTTAAAACGCTTTTTAGCGCCAGAATGTGTTTTCATTTTATACATTATATAAATCCTATTTTAAGTAACAAATTCTTGACCAGACTTTTACGGTCTTAAGGTCTTTATCTTGAATTAATCTTTTAGAAAGACCCGCATCTTCCAAAAATTTATCAATTTTTTGAACGAGCTGAGACCCACGTTCTTCACGTAAGGTAATCTCACGCCCTTTAAATTCAATAGTAATTTTTAACCGTTTTCCATCCTTAAGAAACTGTACACCCTGATTCATTTTTGTAACAAAATCATGGTCAGCAATCTTGGGCTGGAACTTTAATTCTTTTACCTGAATTACTTTTTGATTCTTTTTAGCATCAGCCTGCTGCTTTTTCTTTGCATACAAAGCTTTTCCAAAATCCATAACTTTAGCAACAGGAACCCCAAAGGACCCTTGATCAGCTATAATTACCAGATCAAGATGAGCTCCACGCGCAAGGCGAATAGCTTCATCACGAGGCATTACACCTTTGTTTTCGCCATCATCACCAATTACTTGAAGCGTATCAAAACGTATTCTTTCATTCATCAATGGCTGATTAGAAGCTTCTCTTGGCTTAACCGACATACCGTATATCCTTATTCTTCAATCTGATCGTCTACAGGCTCTTGAGCAAGCGGGGCGTGCCCTGCGCTGAGTGCCAAACGCACTTCTTTTTCAATGGCTGCAGAGAGTTGCGCATCAGTTTTAATCATCTGCACGACTGCATCTTTACCTTGAGCTATCTTTTGACCCGCATAAGCGAACCATGAGCCTGATTGTGTAATAATATTATTTTTTAAAGCCGCATCAACAAGATCAATGTCCTTGCTAATACCTTCGCCAAAGCGTAAGGAGACTTCAATTCTTTTAAAGGCGGCGCCATCTTATTTTTAGCAATTTTAATCGCCAAACGATTGCCCCACTGATTACCTTCTTTATCCTTTAAGCCCTCTATGCGGCGCACATCGATACGTAAAGACGCATAGAACTTCAAGGCATTACCACCGGTAGTAACCTCTTTACTTGCAAAGGCCATCGCATTAATGTTTGACCTGATCTGGTTTATAAAGACCAAAACGGTTTTCGACTTATGGACAACCGGGGTTAATTTTCGTAACGCTTGAGACATTAAACGCGCCTGGAGACCAACATGCACATCACCCATATCGCCATCAAGTTCCGCTTTAGGAACAAGGGCAGCAACAGAGTCAATAACAATAATATCAACGGCATTTGAACGAATTAACATTTCAGCAATATCCAGAGCCTGCTCTCCGTAATCTGGCTGTGAGATAATAAGGTCAGCAATGTTGATTCCTAATTTGTCAGCATAGATTGGGTCAAGAGCATGCTCAGCATCGATAAAGGCACAAATTCCGCCCTTTTTTTGGGCCTGTGCTATGGTCTGCAAAGCTATGGTAGTTTTACCTGAAGCTTCAGGACCATAAATTTCGACAATTCTTCCACGAGGCAATCCGCCGATTCCAATGGCATTATCTAACAAAAGTGAACCGGTTGATATAGAATCGAGTTGCACTGCGGCATTTTGCCCCAGGTACATGATCGAACCCTTGTCCCATTGCTTATGGATCTGAGCAAAGACCGCTTCAAGAGCTTTCTTCTTAGATCCTAATTCGATATCTTTTTCTTTGTGGTTTTGCACAACACACCTGTAGTTAAAAGTCTTATTCTAAAGTTTATTATTACTAATTTTAGCATTTTTGAGCAAAGAATCAACTGATGCAGCCGTTACTAACCGCCCATTCTCTTTTAAAACAGCGTTACGAGCCGTGATATACTGCTCAGGCGTCAGTGATTGGGGCTTTTCAACCTTTTCTAATGTCACCAAATAGCCACCCTGGTCTCTCAGACCGCGCAAACGGGCACCCTCAACGACCATATTTTTTATACGGTCCCCTGAAAAAGAGCTTTTTGTCAGCTTTTCAACTTCTGTATCGCTTGATCCGGGCTTAAGCACAAACTTAATCGTCTCTGTTTTATGCTCATCGGCAACGCCTGCACCTTCCAGGTCCTCGACCATAGCTTTTTGAGCAAGTGAAAGATAGTAATCGTCACGTACCTTCTTTTCTACTTGTGAGTAGGGTCTTTCTTCAGCCGCCTTTATCGCCGTAGGCATGACGATAATCAGGTTATTATCTTCATGGTAACTACCCTTATCTTCAAGGGCTAGCTGAAAGAGCATGCTATGCTTTGGTGAGCTTTTGACATCAACAAGCACCGATTTATTGCCTTTGTATTCGGCAATGAATGCCTCAAACTCTTTATTATCACCCTTAAGCGCAACCTGAGCTGCTTGTGCTATTTTTTCTTTATTTTTTTCTGTAGTTGGGATTTTCCAGATAGTGCCACTCCGTTTCTCTTTGCTCCAATAAACACGCCCTTGAGCATTTTTTTCATTAAAAAATGTTTGTAATGTTTCAGGAGAAACTTCTGTTTTACGGGCATTTTTAAGATAGGTATCAATCGAGTAGGTCACTAAGGTGAAATGGCGTGAGCCATATTCTTTCAAGGCGTAAATATCGATCTCTTTTTGTGTAACAGGAGCAGCCAAATTAATAAGATCTAAAGCCACATCGCGCTGAGTTGCCTCTTCAAGCATTTTTTCAAACTCTTGTAACGACAAGCCCACCATAGCCAAAACGCGTACAAGAACGTCTTGCTGCAGCTTGCCATTGCGATCATAGAGTGCACGTGGCAATGAGCTGCCAAAGATGTTCATAACCGTCATGGGGTCTTGAGCCTTTTGAGCAATAGCGCGATTACTTACAAAAAGAGCTGAACGTGCCATACAGCTGCTTAAAACAAGCTCTTGAACGATTTTATTATAGGCATTTTTTTCTGGAGACATATCCATGCCCGCTTGTGCAAGAAAGCGTGGTGCTAAATCACCTAACTGCCCCTTATAGAAATCGACAATTTTCTTTTCTATTGAAGCACGAAGCGCAAAAATAGACTTGCTCACACCCTGGCCGTTTACCGTGAAGGCGTTGCTACTGTCAGAAAAGAATACATGCGCTATCTGCGAGAATGAACCGATTCCTATTAAAGATACGGTCATTACAATAATCAAGCCCTGCATAAGCCTTTTATGAAAATATTTTCTTATAAAAAGTATCATATATACATTCCTTTATTTATAGTATGCGTTAACAGTTTCTACTATCGATACACCAGCCAAACGATCTTCAATTGCAAGTCGTTCAGCCAGCTGCTGAGTTTCTTTATACGGCGCAGGCAGGGTAACAACCTGATACCATACCTTTTTCTTGCCCCGCGCACTGACACTGGTGCGTTTTATTGTTTGGGCGGCAACAGCACGGCGCTCAAGCGCTTTAACATATGCCTGTGCCTGCTTTTCTGTGCCATAGCCAATTAATTGGGCAACAAACAGTGTTGCCGATTTTTCTTTATCTTCTGGCTCTGGGTTAGCTACAGGAGTTTCCTGATCAGAACTTTGAGACTCACCAGCTGTTGCTGCTTCAGCTGATGCCTCTGGCCCGGCATCGGCAGGTTGTTCATATAGAGCACATAATGAGGCATAGACCTTATCAGAAAACGATTCATTTTTAATCTGTTCTGCAAACTCTTCCAGGGCACTTTTTTTACCCCAGAAATAGCCAGCCAAAAAGGTTATGACATACAGCATAAGTATGGTTGCTATGAGTCCGGTTATTTGATAGTGATGGA
>CAWKEK010000001.1:0-14346 GCA_963848615.1 uncultured Candidatus Babeliaceae bacterium | reverse complement strand
TTAATAATTATGCTTAATGTATCAAAAGAACTTTTTGAATGATAATAATCTCACGATCTGTTATAAATTTTTACAAGCAAGCCGTGTCATCTCAACACGTTACGATGGGTCTCTATCCATAGCAAGCCGCTGTTCTGGAACATGAGGCGTTTAAAGTTAGGGGCGTGTCATCAGCCGATCATATAATTTTATTGCGTTTTGATGAGCTTTTAATCGAGTATTTAGTTTATCGCTGCCAAATAATCGATGTTGAAGAGCAAAAAAATTTCGTTGTAGGATGTTTGGTGTTGTTTGTTGATTAAGCCCAAGAACATAAAGAAGATCTGCGGGGTTGTCACTTGTGCTGAGTATATTTAAGATTGTTCCATCATCAAGCTGCTGTTCTGGAACGTGAGGCGCTTGAGATGCTTGGGGCTTAAGAATATCTAAAATTCGATTCAGCTTTTGAGAGATTCGGTCACCTTTAAGAGTATTGTCAGCGTTAAAGCCCCTTTTATTAAGTTCTGTAATTATATCACTTTCAAGACGTTTAACCGCTGCTTTAACGTCTTGAGGTTCAGCGTCAGCGCTCACCCCTATAAGAGTAAAGAATCGACTTATAGTATCAGATGTTGTGTCTTCAGTGAGCCTTTCAATCATTTCAATTTTTAAATTAATATTTTGTGCCTGTTGCAATTCGCGCGTTTGTTGAGCCTGGCGTTCAGCTACAATTTTTTGATAAAATTCTTCTGCAGCAGTACGAGCCTTTTGTGCTTCTGCTTGGTTGATACTCGATGCGAATCTCTTTTGCAATGCGTTATATTCAGTTTTTATTCTTTCAAGGGGTGCATTTAGATCAAGCTTCAAAATATTGGCTATAAAGCCTTTAAGTGCAGTGTCTGTCTGAAGCTTGCTAAGATTTAAAATTCTATTAAAAAGTTCAGCATTGGCTTTTTCTTGTGCAAAACGTTGATTGTCGCTAGCGTTTGGTTGTGCTGTTTGCGCGGGTTTGTAGTAATGATGTGTATTTGGGTTGGGTTGTCGAGAGTAACTACCTGCTTGGGGACTCTGTGTAACCCGGTGTGAACTGAGGTACGTTTCCCAATCATCCATAAAATTTTTTGCCTTTTTAAAAGCAGCATCAGCTTTTTCAAAAGCTTCACCGACATTGTCTCTTGTTCTATCTGGATGTATTCTCAGTGCTAACGTTTTCGAGAGGTCTCTAAGGGATTGTTGATTTTGGCCGTCGACACTTCTGTTCAGGATACGGGCAAAGCCAGCCAAGTCTTTAGGCCCAAGTGCATTTATCTGGTTGATCAATTGCTCATCGGCGCTGCCATAATTAGTTTGCAGAGCCATAACAGGTGATGCATTAATTAAAAAAAATAGAGCGAATAGTATTCGATTCATAGTGATAGTCTCTTTTAAAATATTCAATTCTTGATCATGATACCATAAAATATATCATACTTGCAATATGTAAAATTTGATTGACTATTTTAAAATAATTAAGCGATACTGAAAGTAATAATTCATATAAAAAATGTAATTGATTATGAAGTCAGGTATTTTTTCAATATTAAAATATTATTATATCATAATCTGGTGTTATACGGGCATCGGTGTGGTTGGCTTCACGCCGGTATGTGATATCACCGATATTATTACGCGTCAGCTGAGTACCCAAGCATTAACCATCTGGTCACTTTTAGATTTAGCTGAAGAAGAAAATATTGTTAACCACCAACTATTTTATGATGAATTGTGCCAAGCAACCCTGAAACTTTGTAAAGAAGTTCAGCAGCTCAAAGAAAGTGGCTATCCCCTTCCAGAAAGTCAGCTTGCCTGTTTTGATGGCTTGTTTGATCTCTTACACAGACGATTTAAAGCATTACCTGTCAACACAGAGCATGAAATCCGTTATATACATGCCATAGATATTATTTTACAGTATGCCTATTATTTTCTTAAAAAATAATTTGACCATCAACACCAACACCAAAACCGCCCATATTAGTCTTTAAGATATTATAGCCAGCAACAGGTCTGGTAAAGAGCGCCTTAAAGCGTGGCAGCCAAGGACGTTCGTCGTTTGCCAGGTCTATCTCAAGTGCTAGATATACAGAAAGCATCTGCCACGGGTTAATCGATTCGATCTTTTTATTTTGACCGTCACCACAGAGTGCAAAAATAAGTGATAATTTTGGAATTAAATGGTCAAGTTTAAGATAACTACCCGCGCTCCAGATAGTTGCAGGCTGAAAGCTAATCGCCTGAGTGTATCCACCGACGGTAAGCCATTCATAAGCGCCCAGAGAAAAATAGGCAGCTCCCGCAAATCCTGGCTGCGTGGTATAGCCAATAGGAAACAAAGGCATGTTAACAGCCTTTGGCGGGGTATTTAAAAGCATGCCCAGCTCAAAGGTTGCGTCAAGGTAATCTACGTGGTGGGTGCCTTCGTAATTGATCGTCCAGCCTGCAAAAAGACCGGGGCTATAAATGTCAGATTTTTTGATGCAGTGGCAGATCGGTTGAATCGATGAATCGACCCGTTCAAGATCATTGAGTTGTATCGAGCAAAACGGCAGATACGCATGCGCAAAAAAGCCTTTATCAAAGTTTTGGTAAAACTGTACAATTAACTCGGCAAATTCAAGATGGCCCAGATACCCATGCGCTTCAAAATTTTTTGTTCCACCGGCAACGGTTATGTCTCCGGTAAAAAGTCCTTTTTCAACAAAACGGGGTTCGTCCAAGAAGATTTTTCCATGATAGAACTTTGGAATATTAAAACCATACAGTGCGGCACCAGAGGCGGCAAGTGTGAGTAGATATAAGATTTTCTTCATTACTTTTTTCATTACTTGTGATATTTTTGTTAAACTAATAAAAATATTGTTGATAAATCATACATAATAAAGGTCTTTAATGGAAGAAAATAATAACCTAAACCCAGAAACAGTTGTGCGTGATACTCAGGAGCATAACCAAGAATTGGCCCGCTGTAAGCAACAATATGCTTATTTACAAGCGGATTTTGATAATTATAGAAAACGCATGGAAACGCAACGTGGCCAGTGGTCACAAGCTGCACAAGCAGACGTTTTAACCCAATTAATCGACATTGTTGACGATTTTGACCGTGCGCAAAACGATATTTCAAATCCGGCATTTGAACTGATCTATAAAGCTTTTAAAAAAGTACTTGCCCGCTTTAATGTCACAGAAATTTCTGAAAACACAGAATTTAACCCAGCCTTACATGAAGCTATTATGCAGACACCGCTTAGTGAAGGCGCGCAGTCTGGCGCTATTGCACAGGTGTTGCAAAAGGGTTATCGCATGGGGACAGTGATTTTACGCCCTGCTAAAGTGGCCGTCTACGAATAAAACAAATTAACCCTTCGATACTAAAATTCTTCCAGAATTTTCACACAGAGTGCACGCAGATGGACCGGATATTAACATGAATTTATCCTGTCCAACGGCCAAGAGGTATAGGCATCGGCTCGTCTATTTCTTAGCAATAATTTTTTGAATGAGAGCATTTTTTGTCGGATCTTGTTCTATTCGCGCAAGGGCTTCTAATGTTGGCTGCTGGTACGGGCTAAGAAGATTGCTATTAAGTGTTGCCCGAAGTACCTCCTGATAATCAAGATCCGCAGGCACTGAGCTGAGTTGAATTGCCATTTGTTGTTGTATAAGACGTGCTATCTCGTCTGTGATTTCACCACCCGATTCTCGTAATTTATTAGGTATTTTATGAAGCCTGATGTCATTGTATATTTTTTCAGGATCATTTTCGGGTAATGAGGCAAATCTTTGTTCTGTTTGAAAGCTGATTTCGTATCTTTTTAATTGATATTTTAGTGTCCCCAGAAAATCGAGTGCCTCGGCTCTTTTAGGATCATTAGGGGCTAAAGTATTAACCTTTGCCTGTTGAGCAGCAACTTTTTGCTTTAGATGTACAATAAAGTCCTGTAAAGATTCCATGCAGAAAGTAGAGGTTGTAGTAAGGAAAAGCATTATGAATTTATATCTTTTAGCCATTTTTTAATCATCTTATTAAATAATTTAAATAGTTATGCTTTAATTATATACTATTTCGGCGCGTAAAATCAACAGATAAATCTGTCTGTGCTGCAAAAAAGAAATAATTAAAGTATTGATTTGCAAATGGTTGGCGTAGTATACTTAATGTGTAAGATAAATATAGTAATATAAAAATGGAGTATATAGTGGCACATACCATTAAAAAATTAGATGTTATCATAGTCTTGTTGGTATTATTTGGCACTCATGCGTTGAATGCTGCAGAATATTCTTCACCATATCAGACAATGGAAGAGTTAAATCTTTATCAGACAATGGCACAATTAAATCTAAGAGACCAAGAGCCAGACAGAGGCTTACTATATATACAGCCAGGATATGCTGTTAGTGTTCTATTTACTAAATTGTATTCTAGTCCAGGAATGCACGAGCAGGAAAGTGAAAAACTTGCAGAGGAATTTGCCAATGAACATGGTTTAGAAAAGGGGCAACGGGTAAAAAATCCTGATGGAGGCAATAATTTTGTCTTTAAGGCTCCACAGAATAAAAAGATTGTTTTGAAACCGGAAGGTACTCTTAGATCAAGTCCCGATGATAGTTACAAAGTTACCGATCAATCCGTAGGTAAAGTAAGTTTTCATATGTTAACCGAACAACAATACCCAGAATTATTTTCTTCTGGAGGCGAAATTGTTGACATACCCAAAGCTCTTAAAATCGCAACAGCATTATGTGAGGGTATGGGTTGTACGTTAGTAAACCCGGAAGATTATAGAGGGCACCAAGATTACAAACCGGATCAGTTAACATTTTTTGGTTCGAGCAAGTATCCAAATAGACTAGTTGCTGAATGTCGGAAGAAGAAGTAAGCATACCGATAGGTATCTTCTTAAAAGCGCTTTTGACTACCGGCTTTCATACCTTACTTGATAATCAAAATAATTAATTCAAGGGCGATTAAGATAATAATTGCAACGGATAAAATATCACCACGCACCGCGTCGATTTTATTTTGATAGACGGTAGCAATCTCTTGGATTATGTAGAGTTTGCGGTTAATAGACTCTTTCCAATTTTGCAGATCAAGTTTTTCAGTAAGCAAACTATACAGCTCAGAATAATAGGCCTCACCGGTAACTTTGATACTGTTTTCAAGCCTTTCAGTAATAACTGAAATATCTACTTTAAGTTTTTCAAGGTCACCAATCGGGTCGCCTTCTGTGACTGAGATAAAGGGTAAGTATGCTGCAAAAGGCGGTGCTTTAACCTGCCGCTCATAGACCGTGTTTAACTGTTTATCCAATACGCGATCGAAATATTGTAATTCAAGCTGCTGCATATTGGCAAACTCAAAAAGCTCTAAAATGTCTTCATATTCGTCGTCATAGACACACGCAGCTTCAGTATCAACAATAATTAAATCTCCGCGATAATAACCAAATGCCGATGCCAAGATTTCATTTTTTTGGTACTCAGAAAGTGTTTCAGTTTCAAAGCGTAAGGTTGAGGCAATAATACTGCCAAAGGTGTCCTTGAAGTTTACCACATCATAGGTTTGTTGCGGGTTAACCTGAATAACCGTATAGGATTTTCGTAAGTGGAAAAAGTTAGATTGCTTAACGGCACCTTTAATTTTATTAAAAATAAAGAACGCGTCATTTAAACTTTGTGTTTCATAACGGGTATCTATAGCAGTAATTTCTGATTTTAAATCTTCAAATGTTGAGCTAAAAGGTATTTGATATCTCAGGGTAATAACACCAAAATTATGTAATTTAGCATTATTACAGATAATTTTTGGGTCAAGCAACGAAGGCGCTACCGTTAAGGGGATATGGTAATTCTTAAAATATTTTGAATATTGCGACGGTAAAACCGGAAGCATTTTTTCATTAAGAACTTTTGAAAAGTTAATATCGTCGCCCACATCAAATGCTTGGAATATAACGATATTACCCGTGAATGGTGCGTTTTGACGCACTATTTGTTCGTTGACCATGGCTATTAACTCTCTTGGTGCGCTACGGCGCACTATTTTTTTAATATTGATAAGAAAGCTTCTTGTGGAACTTCTACGTTGCCCACTTGTTTCATCTTTTTCTTACCTTCTTTTTGTTTTTCTAACAGTTTACGTTTTCGTGTAATATCGCCACCATAGCACTTTGCCGTAACGTTTTTGCGTAACGCAGAAATCGATTCACGTGCAATAACTTTTGCCCCAATAGCAGCCTGAATAGCAACCTCATACATCTGGCGCGGGATCACTTTACGTAATCGTTCTGCTATTTCACGGCCGATACGTTGTGCATTTTTTTCATGTACAATGCTAGAAAGCGCATCAACCGCTTTACCATTAAGAAGTATATCCATCTTAACCAAATCGGCAGGCTCATAGCCAGATTCTTCGTAATCTAAGCTTGCATACCCTGAACTTAATGATTTTAATTGATCATAAAAGTCTGTAGCAATCTCGTTTAATGGTAAACGATATTTTAAAATAATACGCTGTTCGTTTAAGTAAGAAAGTTCTTTTTGAATGCCCCGTTTTTCTTCACATAGGGTCAAAATTGCGCCCAAATATTCTTTAGGTACTAATATCGTTGCATCGATCATCGGCTCTAATACATGATCGATTTTTTGAACATCAGGAAAATCAGATGGACTTTCAAGGGATAAGACTTCGCCCGTATGCTGTAATACCACCTTAAAAAGAACGCTGGGGGCGGTTATAATAACGTTCATATCATATTCTTGTTCAAGCCGTTGTTTGAAAACATCCATGTGCAAGAGGCCCAAAAATCCACAACGAAAGCCCAGGCCGAGCGCAAGAGAACTTTTCTTTTCCACTTTAACACTGGCATCATTTAAGGTAAGTTTTTCAATAGCGTCTTGCAGTAGTTCAAAATCAGATGCTTCAATTGGGTAGATACCCGCAAAGACCATCGGCTTTGCCGGTTTAAAACCTGGAAATGCCTGCTCGGCTCTTTTTGATCCGCCTTTTTGTATATTAAAGATGGTGTCACCGACACGCGCCTCGCGCACCGTTTTCATGCCGGTAATAACATAGCCTACTTGCCCTGCGTAGAGTGCATCAGTAGGTGTTTGGTCTGGGTACATGAGCCCGATCTCTAACACTTCGTACTGTTTATCCGTTGAGGCAAGCATAATATGGTCGCCCTTTTTAATCGCACCATTTTTAACAGCGATTAAACAGATAACTCCTTTGTATTCGTCATACCAAGAGTCAAACAAAAGCGCTTTAAGTGGTTCTTCTGGTTTGCTAGTGGGCGCGGGAATCCGTTCGATAATCGCGGCTAAAATATCTTGGATACCGATACCTGCTTTGGCAGAAGCACGAATAACCTGTGACTTTTCAAAATCAAAAAGGGTTTTAAGCTCTTCTTCTACTCGTTCCGGCTCTGCATGTGCCATATCGATTTTATTAATAACGGGAATAATGGTCAGATCTTGGTCAAAGGCTAAATAAAAATTTGCCATGGTCTGCGCTTGCACACCCTGGCTTGCGTCTACAAGCAGTAAGGCGCCTTGGCAGGCATATAATGATCGTGAAACTTCATAATTAAAATCTACGTGGCCAGGAGTATCGATGAGGTTTAAAAGATACGTTTGGCCTTTATAGTCATAAAACATCGATGCAGATTGTGCTTTGACGGTAATGCCCCGTTCTTTTTCAACTTGCAGTTTATCAAGAAACTGTTCGTTCTTGTTACGTGTTGAAAGGGTCCCGGTAATTTCGAGTAATCGGTCGCAGAGTGTTGATTTACCGTGATCGATATGGGCAATTACAGAAAAATTTCTAATTCTATCGGGTGTAAAATCTTTAAGATTAATTTTTTTTAAGTCCATGAGTCCTGCGAGTAATAATTTTGTTTATCTTAAAGTCTACTGAACCGATAAAAAATTGTAAATTAACTTCTGTATAAATGGAGACAATCAAGATGAGTTATTGCAATTATGCACTAGGGTGGGGTATTTTCAAAAACAGGTACTAAAAAAAGGAGTATACCATGACAAAAACAAAAGGGAGCCTCTTATTGCTTGCTATAGTAACCTATAGTCAAGCGTATAGAACAGTAGTTGTTAATGAGGCTAACCAACCGATTAAAGCAATTTTTATTGATCATGCGCATCACGAGGAAGCGGTTCAGTTGATCGCGCCTAAAGATACGGCTATGACTGAAAGTCCGAATCCTGAAATAGTGGTGACTGAGACTAAACCGATGGGTAAAATTCAAAATGGCTCAAAAGACAAGCCAATGATGTTAACCGTTTATTTCCTCAGCGGGCGTTCGCATACGCTGTCTATTGCTCCAGGCGAACTTTATAATGTGCCGCTTAATTCGACATCGTTTGACGTAACGTATGAGTAACAAAAAATAAAGGGCCCGTTTATGAAAAATATCAAAATAGTTTTTTTAAGTTTATTCGTTATTCAAATCTTTGCTGATAAAAAGATTGTTAACAATTCGTTATCTGAGTTACATGTATCGGTGTATAGCAGTGTGCAAGATTTTAAAGCAAAAGGACCGTCTCAAAATCTTCAATTTATGCCATTTGGGCAAAGGACAGTCCAAGGGGACAATGATGCCATTTTTGTTATAACACGCAAGGAAAAACCTACTATAGCCGGTTATGTTCCTACCGTAAAAAATAAAGGCTCTGCCTCTATTCAGCTTCAGGCAGGTAATAAAAAAAGAACATTAAACCCCGGAGAATCGACGTTAACCGATTATCCTTTCCAGGAGACCGATTTATTGATTATTACTCAGGTGCCTGTCCAGCAAGTGGCTGAAAAATTAACGCCAGATGAAATAGAAAACAAAGTAGAGATAGATCGCATTCTAAAAAGTAAGTCTCTTTTTGAAACGCTCGGTCTGAAAAAAGATGCTACAAAAAGTGAGATTAAAAAAGCTTTTTTAAAATTAGCTAAAAAAGTTCATCCCGATAAAAATCCAAATAATAAAAACGATTCAACTGCAGCTACTCAGAAACTCAATGAAGCATATCAAAAGCTTACGAATGCATCAGAAGAGTAAGCTGGTATTGATTAAGTTTTTACCGTAGCGATTTTTTTGTGGATCTGGCTGCAGCCCAAGGCTGAGAGCAAGGGCTTTAGGTGCGATATGGAATATGCCATTACCATGCAAATGAAGGGCCTGTGCTGAACCGGTTTCAATAATTTTTATAAAATCTTTTATGCACGGGGTGTAGATTTTTTTTAATGGATCAAAGTCGATACCAATAATAATATCTGCTGCGTAAGCACCTAAGACTTTTACGGTATTTAAGTAATCTTGCCCAGAACCGTATATATGCACCTGCACATTACCTGCGCCGAAAAGATGGGTAACATAGCTGATAAATTCTTTAATGCTCTGTGCACGATAACTTGAGCTTGTGGTTGTTGCAGAAATAATATCGTGCGATGCATATGTTTTAAGTTTAGTAATACATGAATCGTAGCTGACGTCGATTAAATGTATGACAACGGTTTTCAGTCCCTGCTGTTGAGCCAAGGTTAAAATCCGTAAATCGGTGAATCCGCCGCCTGCAGCAAAGCTGACGTATTGTACGACGCCCGTTGCTGTTTTGGTGGTGGCCACTTGAGTTGCTGCGTAGTTGTCAAAGGTGTTGCGTTTGTGGCTGTTGCCATCAAGGCGGGATAATTTGCAGGCCGTGCCGGTACATTCGCTTAAAAGGGCGATCGGGCAAGCAGGTTCGTTAGATGCAATCCAGCTTTGAAGCGCTGCGGGTGTTTTTATAGCACGTGCCTGATGCGAAAGGGTGTGTGTTGTGGTAACAAGCGTTTCTGGATGTGCTATAACTTTTTGTTTAAGCGCATCAAAATCTGCAATAGGCGTAATGTATGATGATGTTACGTGGTAACTGTACACGTAACCAAAACATATGCTTAATAAAACCAATAGATAGTTTTTCACGATATAACCTCCCAGTTATACATTATTTTTTAAGTTGAGTATTTAATTCAATAATATTTCTTGTAACGCTTTATTGCGTTCGATTAAACGAATTAATTCGTTATAAATATTTTTTGCTTCAAGATCGAAATCGTACTGAAGCTTGTGGTAGTATGGCGAATAGTCATGAATATACGAATGTTTTTCAGCTTTGCTTTGAATCTTGTCAAATGCTTTTTCCACGCGTGATTCTACCAGCCAATGAAAAAGTCTGGTTGTCTTATTTTTAATAAGTTTTTTTGTTTCTTCTTTCATTTCTGGATATTTTTTATCCATATACCATGCTGCCAAACTATTAAGGGGCTTTTTGACCCAATCCGGCAGGCCCGCTATGAAACTTGAATAGTGTAGTAAACCAAAGAGCATAACCGGTGAGTAATTCCAAACGTTATACAAGCCACCAAAATATACATAATGGTGCGGTAATGATTCAAGCGCGTTTTTGAGTAAAATTTCTTCTTCTTGTAATATGCCTGCCACTTGCATTTTACATTTAATTGTTTTGCCTGCCGCATCTTTTATTTTTCCAGATTTTATCGCTCTTAAAAGCTCTTTTTGGATCTGGTCCTTTTCAAGGTAAACGTCTGATGCTGTTTTCCAGAAAAAACGTGCCGGCGCAATAGCTGCAAGCATATCAACACAGGGTTTGTCTGAAAGTATACATTCATGCAATACTGATGGTTTAATATAATGCTGTTCTGTCTGCGCACTGCGGTTTTCACTCCAGCGTGAAAGAAGGTTCTCCTTACGCTGCGGAGCAAGCCACTCATGAAGGTCGTTTTGCTTAAACCGGGTATTGATTTCAAACTGTTGATCAACTTTTACCAGTGCCCCAAATACCCATAGGCAGTAGGCAAAAAAAAGAAGTGAGCCACAAAAAAAGAGCCCAAGAAGCTGTTTTGATTCCATAAATTTTCCAGTTTTTTTGAACATAAAACTATTTCCCAGTCTATACAATAATGGCAAATTGTCAATTTATAAAGACTATTGTCTTATGTGATGCCACTATATTACCGTATAAGTAGAATACTTTTTATCATGAACACAAGACTTAAATCGTGGCCGACTCTTTCAGGGCTTAAGATGAGCCTGTTGAGGTATTAAGCGAATAATTAAAGGATCAGAAAATGTGTTTTTCAGCAACAGCAAGCTTTATTGCAAGTGGGGTACTAGCTTTCCTCTGGGTTATGACTATCAAGGAGGTAAAAGAGCGTAAATGGCTCTCTGTTGCCCTGATTCCCCTATTTTTTGCCCTACAACAGGCCGCCGAAGGGTTGCTTTGGCTCTATGGTTCATCCACTGCCGCTTTAGTATTTCTCTTTTTTGCCTTTGTAGTATGGCCCTTTTATATACCTTTTTCATGCACCCTTGTCGAGTCTGATAATGGCCGTCGCTGCCAGCTGTATGCCCTGACCATTATAGGTTCGGGAGTGTCGCTATGTTTACTCTTTGGCTTAGCAAGCTCTGAGGTGACTTTTAAGATACAAGACTGCCATATAGTATATGATGCAGCGCAAAGTTTGTTGGCTCATGGGTATCTTATGTTGGCGTTAGCCTGCAGCTACTGCCTTGCAACGATTATGCCTTTTTTCATATCCACGCGTCACTATATGAAAGTTATGGGCCTTCTTGTGGCAAGCTCGTGCCTGATAGCCTATCTTTTTTATACGGTTTATTTTATATCAGTCTGGTGCTTTTTTGCAGCACTTTTAAGTTCGGCAGTATTGTTGATAGTAAGAAATAATCGTTAGTTATGCTCGGTGATCGTAAAACATTCTTCCTCATGCTGTCTTTCTATACTGATGGTAGCATGTAAGCTCAGCCTATCTTTATGGGTGATCTGGTATATGGTGAGCATTTCGTTTTTAAGCTTTTGTCGGTCAAAATGGCCTCCTGCTAATCTGGATAAAATGGCTAGTTTCTCTTGGCCGACAACTGGTCCCTGGTGAGCGATCTGGTTACCGCTTTCAGTTGGTTTAAGGGCAAAATCAAGATCGTCTTGGGTGAATAATGGCCAGGATGATACAACAATAACATGCGCGTTGGCTGGTTTATAAAGGTGATACCTTCCGTCACGAACCTGTCTATCATACCCAAAGCTTGGTTCACACACGAGTCCCTTTTGCTGGGCGGTTATATACGCCAGATAAAGTGGCCGATTAAAGCCGCTTAGACGGGTAATTGCTTCCTGAAAATTATTATCAAAAAAAAGGGTAAGCGAATGCTCTTGCGTATAGGTTGGGTTAGGGCTATCAGATGCCAATAATCTAAAGGAAGGTAGCGCACTAATAGTTAAAAATATAATAAGATGTTTCATAAGGCTTTCGACTTTTTAAATAATTTGTCATTAGAATAGCCTGTTTTTAGCTAAAAACCTATCTTTTTCTTGTTTTTTACCCCCAAAAAATAATATGCTATTAGTAAATAATAATAATCATTTAAAAAGGGAAACGTTAGTATGAAAAATAATCACCTGTTAATGTTTGTATTGTTGGCGCTGCCGATACTTATGCATCCATCGACCGATTATCGCGTGGTAAGCGTTTTTGACACCACGGTATCGGTAAAAATAAAATCGTTAGGTCAGGAGGTTGGGGCTTTTGACTTAAAGCCTGGTGAAGTTAAAACCGTTACAACCAATTTGGCTAACTGCGTAGACCAGGTCTGGGTTGATTTCCATGACGGTAAAGGGTATCAAAATATTGGCGGCGGGGTATGTGCAGGTTCAGTTGCGTGTTTAACAGACGAAGCGAACTATCCGCACGTTCTTGCAAAACCTTTTTATGGCCAGCTTTCTAAAGAGCTGCCATGTACTGCAGAAAAATTAGGCGCGGTCTTTGGCGGCGGCGTAGCTGCCGGAGCTGGTGCAGTAGCTGCACCAACCATTGCAGGCGCAGCAAGCGGGGCTGCAGTAGGAATTTCTTCAGTTTCAGGGGCTGCAAGTGGCACGGTTGGCGCAAGCTTAGCAGCTGGTGTTATCTCAGAAAATATAGCCCTTGGGGCCGCTGGCGCAACAGCAGCCGCTGCACCCGTAGTTGCTATACCGGCTGCGGTTATTACAGCCGGAGCGATGTTGGGATGTGGATTAGCAGATGCATTTGTCGTTGCGGGTCAATGTCGTGGTAAGCCGAAACAAGATGGGAGCCAACTTATATTGTCAGCAGAAGATTGGCAAGATGCTCAATCAACTATTGAATCACGCGAAAGAACAAGAGCAGTTGTAAAAGATCAGCTGAATAAAGCATTTGCGCATGCCAAAAACATGATGCAAAAAACAGAAGCGGCACAGATAGAAGGAACTCAAGCAAAGTTGACAACTGGTGTTCAAAAAACACAGACGGCAATCGAGCAGAACGCGCAGGCAACAATAGATGATGTGCGTAAAAAAATGCAAGAAGCGCTTCGTGTAGTTAGTGGTCAAAAAGTTTCATAAAAAATTAAAAAATAGGGAGTACTATAATGAATCTTGTTAAAAAAACATATCTGATGGTTCTTACGATTTTGTCGTTGCCGCTACTCATGCATGCTTCGACCGATTATCGTGTGGTAAGCGTTTTCGATACAACTGTATCAGTAAAAATCTATTCAGTGGGTGTTCAGGTTGGGGCTTTTGACTTAAAGCCTGGTGAAGTTAAAACCGTTACAACCAACTTGGCTAACTGTGTGGACCAAGTTTGGGTTGATTTCCATGACGGTAAAGGGTATCAAAATATTGGCGGCGGCGTATGTGCAGGTTCAGTTGCGTGTTTAACAGACGAAGCGAACTATCCGCACGTTCTTGCAAAACCTTTTTATGGCCAGCTTTCTAAAGAGCTGCCATGTACTGCAGAAAAATTAGGACAGGTCTTTGGCGCTGGTGGCGGTGGTGCTGTCGGCACAGAGGCCGCTGGTGCTGGATTGGGCTTTGGTCTTGCAGCAACAGAACCGGTTTATTTAGCTACCGGCACTGCTATAGCAGAGGGCGCTGCTTTGGCAACAACTGCTGTTTCATCATCGGTTGTTGCAATACCTGCTTTGGTTATTGCCGCAGGGGCGATGCTGGGCTGTGGATTTGCAGATTTATCAGTTATTGAAGGACAGTGTCGCGGTAAGCCGAAACAAGATGGAACACAACTTATATTATCAGCAGAGGATTGGCAGGAGGCTGGATCAACTATTGAATCACGCGAAAAGACAAGAGCGCTTGTAAAAGCTCAGCTGAATAAAGCGATGAGTGAAGCACAGGCAACTGTTCAAAAATCACAAGCAATTCGTACACAAGCAGTTCAAGAAAAATTGACGACTGATGCTCAAAAAGCCCAGGCTGCCGCTATTC